>NZ_LKBR01000017.1:0-92202 GCF_002723595.1 Pseudomonas sp. ICMP 460 | reverse complement strand
GTTTTAACGAGCTGCGCATCGAAGACAAAAAAGGCCAGGAACAAATCTTCCTGCACGCCCAGCGCGACTGGGATGAAAACATCGAGCACGACCAAAAAATCCGGGTCGGCAACGAACGCCACGACACCGTTGAAGCCAACACCTACAGCGAATTCAAGACCGAGGAACACCACACCGTCTACGCCGACCGCAAAGTTGAAGCGCGCGCAGACGACCACCTGACGGTTGCGGTGAACCAGCACGTCAAAATCGGCACCGGGCAGTTCGTTGAGGCGGGCCAGGAGATTCACCTGAGCAGCGGCTTGAAGGTGGTGCTGGAAGCCGGCAGTGAGCTGACGCTCAAGGCCGGTGGCAGTTTTATCAAGATTGATGGCAGCGGCGTGGTGTTCAGCGGGCCGGTGGTGAATGTGAATACCGGTGGCAGCCCTGGCAGCGGAACACCGGCGGCGCCGCTGTTGCCGGGGCCGTTGAAACAGGCGGATGCGGATGTGCCGGGTCAACTGTTGGTGCCGGCGCAGCGGCAAGCGTTAATGCGTGCAACGCCGCGCTGTGAGATCTGTGAGCAGGCTGCGAAGGAACAGACCGAGAAGGACCGTGCGAAGTGAATAACCCTTCACCCGCCAACTTTGTGCTGATCGACGGTGTGTTGCGGCCCGACGCGATTAAACATTTGTACCAGCGCGGCGAACCACTTGATATCGTCCCGCTGTACATCGGCACGCGCTGGCAAGAACTGCATGATGTAGGCCCCATTCTGGTATCGCTGCAGGGCTCATCCGCGCTCATCAATGACATTTGCCAAAGTGCCTTTCAGCAAGCCGATGCCAGCCTGCTTTACAGCCGCGCGCCTATGCCCAGTGTTGCAGCGCACCTACGGCGTTTTATCGCGCCACCGGATGTGCTGGGGGGTAATGGGTTACTGCGGTTTGCCGACCCGTTGGTGACACGTTACTGGTTGGGCAGTCATCAGGGCGAGCACCTGGATGCCGTCTTGGGGCCGATTGAGGCGTGGCATATTCCCCAAATACCGCATTCATGGGAGCTTGCGCAGTCCTGTGAATGGCGAAGTGTATTGCGTGGTGCAACACCTCCTGAATGGGTGAATACCTACGCCCAATTGGGAGAGGCTCAGTTGGCTGCACTCGACCAGGCTGCGCGCTGGCGATTTATGGAGCGCCTGAACCAAAGTTTCGAACAGAGTCACCCAGAACGGATGGCCAAGTTAGACCCGGTCAGCCGCACGCAGTGGTTCGATCAACGGCTGGATGAGGCCGACACCTGGGGCCTGTCCAGCGAGCGCAGCCTGGCCATTTGGGTTGAGTACAGCTTGCGCTGGGGCACCGGGTTTACGGTTCGCCCCAATTCGCCCTATCAGCAATGGCTTGCCAGCACCGCCGTAGCACTCAAGCTGGCTCCAGAGTTACGTATCCAGCAGATGGATAACGATTGCCTGGCCATCGAAATCGACGAGGAAGTGTGATGACGCAGCCCGCCACAGCCGCTCAACTGAAACAGGCCAACCGTAACCAGGCGTTCCAGAACACCTCGATGGCCAAGGGGCAGTGCCCGTTGATGCAAGGGGAAGTGGCGATTTTCCCGGTTCGATACGCCTTGGACGAGTCACCGAAAAAAGGCAGTGCTCAGGGACCTAACCCGCTGCCGTCCAACTGGTCGGGCGGTACGCTGCCATCCTTGAAGAGCCGCAGCTACACCTTGCGCCAACTGCGCGATGGCTGGATTTATGTGTGGAACAGCACCGAAAAAACCTTCCATGAATATCAGGTCAAGGGCGAAATGCTCACGCGCCACACATGGACCGACGGCCAGCTGAATAAAGACGTCCGCAACAATCCGGGCACCACACAACCCTATCTGACGTACCCCCGCAACAGCCAACTGCGCATCGCCTACTCACCTGTGCAATGGACCTGGCGCATGTGCGAGTTGATGCGCAGCCGCGCCACCGAGCAAACGCAATGGATGCGCAAGGTCGATCTGCCGACGTACTGTACGCAGGCAAAAGTCAGCCACGGGGCAGCCATCACCGAGCTGGGCAAAAGTGTGGCGGACATTCTGGTTGCCGGCGAAAAAGCCCCGACCTTCACCAGCACTCTTCTGCCGACCCAGGCAACCGAGGCTGACGCACCGTTCAAGCCGGCCTTCGAGGAGGCACTGGTGCGCGGCAGAGTTCCGGCGCAGGACACGGCGCTCTTCGTTGCGCTGGATGACCCTCTGGCGCTGGTCGACGACTTGAACATGAACCTGATCGGGCGGCTGATGGAGCAGAGCCAGTTCGAAGCGCTGCACCAACACAAACTGCAAAGCGCATTTGCCGTGCAGAATTTATGTGGGCTGAATACCGACGCGCTGATTCCGTCATCAATCAAAGACCCGATTCAGCGGCAAGCCTATACCGACGATCTGTACGCGCTGCTCAGCACCAATGATCAAGTAGAGCGCGGCAAGGACCTGGTGTCTGGCATTGAAGCCCCCTTGGTGGAGATGGGCGCCGCCTCGATAATCAGCGCGTCGCAAACACTGTTCACTTCCAAGTGGGGCAAACTGCCGGAACACACTGCCTGGCAAAACGCTGTCGAGGAGTGGAACGCCAAGCGCCTCTGGCGTGAGGATGTGCGGTTCGATGAGGTGCAACAGTACCTCAGCCAAACCACGCGTGAGGCCTTGCAGTTGCAGCAACATATTCAGCGCAGCGAAGCAGACTTGCTCACATGGCTCGACCAACTGAGCCCGTCTGCCGAGGCCGTTTACCACGACACCTGCAACGAAGAGCAAGCGACTCAGTTGCTCGAAACCGCCCACGCCCTTTACACCGCATTGGGCAACGCGCAGGCCGGGCAAACGTGGTTGTGCGAGCAGGCGAAAAAACCGACCAAACTGTTCGGCCTTGCGCTGTTCAACTTCAACCCGCACGTTGCCAACTTGATCAAGCAGGTGACGCACAACTTCAGCACCACCGGTAACCTCGACGACCAGGGCCGCGAAGGCGATGGCGGTTCTGCCGCGCTGTCGCCCACGTCGGCAGGCGATGCCACCAGCCTCGCTACCCGCACAGGGGAAATCAAAGCGGTGTTCGACCTGGAACTCGTCAAGAACAGCAAGCTTTACAAGGCCATGAGCGACGCCGCAAAAGCCGCCATGACCACCCTGATCAAAGTCGCCAACAACCAAGCCAAAGACGCTTGGCACGGGCTGAGCGGCCTGCTTTTACCGGCGATGAAGCAACAACTGGGGCTACTGCTCGCCGTGCCCCAAGTATTAATTTCTACCGAAATTTCCAGCGCTACCCAACTGGTGTTCAACCCGACCTACCAGCGCGACTTCCAGGCTTGGGCGCTGAAGGTTGCAACCCTGCAGAAAAAGATAGACGGCGACAAACGCATCGTCCATCGCCCCGGCACGCCGCATGATCAACGCTCCGCGCGCATTTCATTACAAGCCCACGAAGCCCAACTTAAAAACCTGATGCTGGAACGCCCCAATCAAATCGTCGCCAAGGCATCCGGCAGCACGCGCCTGAATGCAGGGCTACCGACGATAAATCAATGGCTCGCCGACCTCGGACAATCAGAAGTCATCGCGCAATTGAAACTGACGGGAACCCATGCCTACCTGGACCGCACCCGTGCCTGGATGAACCAGAACCTGGGTAACGCGCTGCCCGTTTTGCTGGTAGGCCTGAATGTGTGGAACGTGTTTAATAGTGCGAATAAGGCATACAACGATGGTCAGTTCTCAGCGGATGAGTGGCGTACGGTGGGTGCGAATGCTGGGTATGCGGCGAATGCGATAGCGGCGTTGTGGGTGGGGCCGGCTTGGAGTCGGGCGGGGGGGATGATGGCTGAGGTGGGCCAAAAGACTCGCAGCTTGGCTCAATCGTCTTATAAAAGTTGGCTTTCAGAAGCAAAAGACGCTGCGGCTACCGGAAATAGCGCCAAAGCCACTGTTGCCAACGAAATGGCAGCGGCTTCGAAAGGTCTGATTTTGCGCACGGTGACGTGGGCGGCGTTAGGGGCTATTGCGGCGGGACTGGAGGCTTGGCAGATTTCCAAGGATGCCGGCGGCGCCACCAGTAAAGAAGAAAGCACGGTACTTTGGGCGAAGTTTGGTGTTGTTTTCGGAATGTCCTTTATTGCAACAGGCCAACTAGTTGGCGCAGCCCTTGGCTCTTTTTTCGGATTTGCCTGGGTTATGTCTACACCGGTGACGATCATTTTGGCGATCTTAGGGATCGCATACTTGATGATCACAATGGTAGCCAACAGATACAAGCGCGAGGGGCTGCGTCTGTGGCTGTTCCGGTGCAGTTGGGGGCGTGAGACTGAATCAAAATGGCTGGGCGATGAGGGGCATCCCAAACAAATGCAAGCCTTATTGGAGACCTTGCAACGGCCCAGCGTATTGGGACGAGCCTTATATTACGGCGGTGGCAGTACGCCAAGAACGTGGCTGGGCTTCTGGGTTCAAATCCAAGTTCCCACAGCGTTGGTGGGTAAAGACATCACCTTGCAACCTGCGATGGTTGAGAAAAAGTACTTATTTTCCGATAACAAACTGCAAACTACAGCAACAGGTTTTTATGAGCAGCTGCTCCACGGTAATTGGGTAGATCCTAAGCAACTTGGACTGCTACCCGATGGTCCTGGCGGCAAAATTGGCCTGACAGATTTTGTATATAAGAACACAGAACAGTACCGTGTTTGGCAGGCATGGATTGGGACATCAACAGCCAGCCCAATTTTTGAGCTTGAGGTTAGATATCCTGCAGGCGTGCTTCAGCGTAATGACGGGCGTGGTTACCTATTTCGATTAGCGCTAGAGTGGGCTTCGAGCGAGGCTGATCGTGCTAATAATGCCTTCAGCGGCGAACTGACGGAAAAAGACGATATAGTACTAAGGCTGAGTGGCACACAGCTACTGAAACTTGCCGTTCCTTCTTAAATTAATTAATGAGTCTTGCGATGTTAAACTTTAGCAAATCACTTGAGCTTCCTCCCCAGCTTCAGTGGAGGTATGAGAATGAGCCAGAGTTGTTGGCGTGGACAATTCGGGCTCGAAATTATAATACATTTGTTGCTAATTTAATGTTTGCATTTATGGTTGCGCTTATATTTGGAGGCTCTCTAATTATGTATTCAGTATATGCAGGGATGAGCCAGCCTTGGCGAACTCTATCCTGCATATTCTTCTTTATTTTTATATCATTTACAATTTCCTGCATGACTCACCAGCGAATGAATTTTGCGTATCGCTTTACTAAGTCGGGCTTAGAGTACTGTGAATGGAAAGATTTCCCTAAGTGGGCACTGACATTCTTAAAATGGTTTTCCGTGGTCACTGCAATTATTTTTATCTACTTGGCAACCATCGATCCAACATTCTTGATTGGAGCGTTGATCGGGCCCGGTGGTATGGGTTTGATATACCTCTCGATGGCAAGTTCCAAGAATTTTCAACGGATGCATACAGAATACCACCATTACTTCTTACATTGGAGAGAGCTTACAAAGTCCACAGAGGCCACCAATAGAGTTATGATAGAACTTGAGTATAAAGTGCCGAAGAAAGACTCTATTTATATGACTATAGGGCGACAGTATGTTTTTTTTACGTCAAAACAAAAAGAGCAGGTTTGTCAGATTGTTAAAAGTAACCTGCTATCTAGCACTCCCTACGTCGTTGAAAAAGTAGACGTCTTAAATTAATTTTTACGCTAAATTTTTATTTTTTTTTTCGTGCTACTGAGCGGCACTATTTTTCGCTAAGTGCTGATTATTTAGCACAGGCGATCTGTATTAAATTTATATATGGCGGATGTGAGCTGGAGAACGGGCGTGGTTATCTATTTCGATTAGCGCTAGAGTGGGCCTCAAGCGAGGCTGATCGTGTTAATAATGCTTTCAGTGGCGAACTGACGGAAAAAGACGATATCGTACTGAAGCTGAATGGCACCCAGCTATTGAAACTGAATGTTCCTTCTTGAGTTAATTAATGAATCTTACGATGTTTAACTTCAAAAAACCGCTTGATCTACCTCCTCAGCTTCATTGGAAGTATGCAAATGAGCCAGAACTGTTAGCCTGGACGATCCGGGCGCGCAACTACAATACCTTTGTGGCGAATGCAATGTTTTGGTTCTGTTTTATCGCTATAACAATTGGCTCTATTTTACTATATCGAGACGCGAAGAGTGATCCGTTATTCAATGGAGTATTAACTATATCGTTTTTTGCAGTCGTAAACACCGCCTTAATATCAATTACACATCAGCGCATGAATTTTGCCTATCGCTTTACTACGTCGGGAGTAGAGCATTGCGAATGGAAAGATTTTCCTAAGTGGGTACTGTCGTTTTTAAAGTGGTTCTCCGGCATCACTGCAATTATCTTTATTTACCTGGCAACCATTGATCCGACTTTTTTGATCGGCGCACTCATAGGGCCAGGCGGAATGGGATTGATGTATTTGTCCATGGCACACTCCAAAAGCTACCGAGAGATGCATACTCAATATCATCACTATGCGTACAAGTGGCACGAAATAACTCAGCTTGCTGTTGCCACCAATAGAGAAGTAGTAGATTTAAAGTACAGTGTCACTCAAGAGGGAAATGATTTCAAAACTAATTGGAGTCTCAATATTTTTTGCAAGCGAAAACAAAAAGAAAGAATGGCTAATTTTATTAGGCCTTATTTGTCGCCAGACGTACCGTTTATCAAAGCCAAGGTTAATGTACCTATGAGCACGGACTAGTGGCAGCGCTTCAGCTCTTGAAGACATTGGTAAAGGTTTAATTCCATAGTTGACGAACATTAAGTTATTTTTTGAGGTTTTTAGGAAGTATCCATTAGGGTTAAATATTTTTGGTTGTCCTGGGGGCGCACACTGATGATTATCAATCTCTACGATGCTACTTGACTAACTATATGGCGGCCCCGGTGGTAAATTTGGTCCTGCAGATTTTTTTAGAATGATATACAACAACACCGTGTGTGTCAGGCATGGATTGGCACATCGACAGCCGGCCCAATTTTTGAGCTGGAGGTTAGATATCCAGCAGGCGTGCTTGAACGTAATGACGGGTGTGGTTATCTATTTCGATCGGCGCTTGAGTGGGTCTCAAGCGAGGCCGATCGAGTTAATAACGCTTTGAGCGGCAAACTGACGAAAAAAGACGATATAGTATTAAGGCTGAATGGCACGCAGCTATTGAAACTGCCGGTTCCTTCTTGAATTACTCAATGAGTCTCACGATGTTCAACTTCAGCAAGTCGATTGATCTTCCTTCTCAGCTCCGATGGAAGTATGAAAACGAACCAGAAATGTTAGGTTGGACAATTCGGGCGCGAAATTATAATACATTTGTTGCTAACTTAATGTTTTTGTTTTTGGCTGCGTTAATATTTGGGTGTTCACTAATTATGTATTCAGTGTATGAAGGAATGAGCCAGCCTTGGCGAACGCTGTCCTGCGTATTTTTCTTTTCTCTCATGATGTTAGTTCTTATGAGTGTCACGCATCAGCGAATGAATTTCGCCTATCGCTTCACTCGGTCGGGGGTGGAACACTGTGAATGGAAAGATTTTCCTAAGTGGGCACTGACGTTCTTAAAGTGGTTCTCCGGTATCACGGCAATTGTGTTTATTTACCTGGCAACTATTGATCCGACTTTTTTGATCGGCGCACTCATAGGGCCAGGCGGCATGGGATTGATGTATTTGTCAATGGCACACTCCAAGAGCTACTAAGAGATGCATACTCAATACCATCACTACGCTTACAGGTGGGAAGAAATCACTCAGCTTGCTATTGCCACCAACAGGGAAGTGGTTGACTTAAAGTACAGTGTCACTCAAGAGGGAAATGACTTCAAAACTAATTGGAGTCTCAATATTTTTTGTAAGCGAAAACAAAAAGAAAATATAGCAAATTTTATTAAGCTTTACTTGTCTCCAGATGTACCATTTGTCAAAACTAAGGTTAATGTTCCTATGAGCACCGACTAGTGAATATGCACCCTTCCTTGAGCCGTATTAATAAAAATTAATGCCAGCGGAGGGATAACGAAATGGGTAGTCACAAAGAGTATGACGACTGGAGAAAACACATGACTGAAAAAGTTGATGAAAAATACATTCCTCTCGAAGAAAAATCGTTATTGGGTTGGGAGTTGACGACAATTGCAGTGCCCAAGCGAGAAATCATTAAGTCACAGACCTACCTGCTTCTTTGCGCAACCATTGCTTGCGCGTATATGACATGGATAATGTGGGCCCGTTTGCCGAGTGCAATTTACGAACTCATTACGCTTTATTTTGTTGGGTACGGACTAGTCATTTACTTGAGTATATTTGCCCTTCGACAAAAAACACACTATCACTACAGAATAACTTCAAGGTCAGGTGAGATAAAATATCGGTTGCACTTCTCAGATTCATCTAGATATTTTTTTAAAATCATCGCCGTCTCTGTTATTTTATTATTTATAGTCGTTGCATTTTTCACGAAATCCTTTCTTTTTCTCATCGGACCTGTGGCAATTGCTCTCGGGTCTGCAAAAATTCTCCTGAACTGGAAGAGCGAAGAAAAATTCTTAAAGGGCTGCCCCTGGGAAGAATATAATTTTGTTACTATAGATAACGAGCGTCTGATGATCATAGCGCATCGTAAAAATCAAACAGTTGGGTTTGAAGCTCGATTTTCAAATATAGAGTTACTTAATCGATATCTATCCATAATTGAGCCACTCCTGTCGACTTCTGTTATATACACAAAGAAAAGCTGGCCTTATTAGCCTAGCCCAAAAATAGATATTTACATATTTATTGCGGTTCATAAGACGCTTGCGCGATGGTATGCTGCTGATCGACCTTTGCCTACAACGTTTAACCTTAAAACTTAAGGACGGCTTGGGCAGTAAGGAGCGGCAAGTAAAATCCTCAAGTCTTGACACGGCTACGATGTTACTCATAGCGTAATAAGGTAATCCAAAACCATGGCAAGCACAGAAATGAGCAGAGCAGAAACTCTTGATGGCCAGCCGCTATGCACCAGTGCTTATAGCGCTGAGGATGTACTCATGAGTTGGAATGCAAAAGCTGTAAGTGCCCCGCCAAGAGAAAATATGAGAGTTCAGTTTTTGCTGATTGCTGGCGCAACCGCAATGAATTTAATTTTAACAATTATAGCTTGTAAAAACCTTCCAGGTTACATACCGGGTTTATTTGCGGCATGCTTTTTTTATACGCCTTAACTTTTGTCTTTATATTGATATCACGCCAAAAAACCGTATTCAGCTACACAATGACTAAGTATTCGGTGGAAGTTGAATATTTTTTATATTACCCAAAGGCTTCAGCGCCTTTTTTAAGGCTTTAGCGATTTTTACAATGCTTCTATTTGTCGGTGCCGCGATCTATACACAATCACCAGCGTTTTTGGTTGGGCCTGCCGCGTTAGCGCTTGGATCGGCAAAGCTTCTCCTCGGCTGGAAAAATGAAAGCAAGTATATTAAAAGCTCTCCATGGCTTGAGTACAATTCGGTGACTATAGACACTAAGCGATTGATGGTTGTTACACATCGCACGAACCCGACGGTAGGATTTGAAGCCCGCTTTCCTAATAAAAAACTTCTTGATCACTACATTTCTGCAATCAAACCCCTTCTTCCAGCAAGCGCAAAATATGAAGAAAAAAGTTGGAATTGGTAGGCCATGTCTTGCAGTAGCTAGAGATCCAATTACAGTACCCCGTACGGTTCGGCGATGAATAGACGATGTTCCTGAACCTCGCGGCGTGGCCTGCCAGCAAGACTATTGCAGGTTGGCGAACGACCCCGTGATCAGCGTTTCGACCTGCGCTTGGCAAGCCATACGAGCCGCACAGCGTGTCGCGCGTATTATTTTGAAAAAAGTCAGCACATCATCCTTAAGGCCGAAAGCCATGGGGGCTCCTTGCCTGACTTTAAAACAACGGTTACCCCGGCCGCCTTGTCAACTGCGCAACGTACAAGCCAACCACCAACAGCATCTGCGCAGTTAATTGGCGCAAACCCCACATCCGGTCTAGCGTTTCCTCTACCACACCCATTCACCGACGGAACAGGAGACCAGCGTGCGTACAACTCAACGCATCATCCACTTGATGCTTCTGGGAGCCTTGGGACTTTCCACCGCCTGGGCGCCCTCCGAGGCATTGGCAGCCGCAGGCGCGCCTGCCTGGAAAGACACCGGTCCGGTCACCAAGCGAAAGCAGAACGAGGTGAATTCCGGTGGCTGGCAACCGCAAGTTCAGCCTGCGCCCAAGGAGGATGCAGAAAACCCCTACAACGAAGGCGAAGACAGTGAAACGTATGACGACGGTGACACGTGAGGTCTGGCGCAATTCGGGCATTGGGGCTAGCGTTTAACCTGGCGACGGTAAACCGCTGTCGTGCGGGATTCATCTACTGACTGGGCGGAATCGACCATGAGTATTTTTCAACGGGTAGTGATGTTGATGAAGGCGTTGGTGCTGTTGTCGTTGGGGATGTCGACGGCTTGGGCGCATAACCCGGCGCAGGGCAGCCAGGCGGGTTTCTCGGCGGCGCAGACGGTGCAGGGCAAGGGCCTGCAGCTGGCCAAGTCGGAATCCGAGGCCGGCGACGAAGACCAGGGTGGCAGCAAGGACGACGACGACCAGCAGACGCCGGACGACGATGCGGATCAAGGCGACAGTGATACGTAAGGCCACCTGCAAACCGCCCTTCGCGCCAGGCTGTCATGCGTCCTGACGGGAAGGGCGGGATAACGCGAGTCTGCTGATGGCTCTCAATCAGCTGATCGCGTCAAAGTAGTCGTAGCTCAGGATGTGTTCTGTCGAAAGCCCTGGCTCTGGGGTATAGCGGGTGCCTTTTGCTGCGGTAAATTTAATACCTTCGCTGCCGAGAGATATGTCGCGCTCGCCGGCTGTTTCGGCATAGGTCGTGTAAACCGTTTTGCGCATCGTCACATACCCGTTCAAGTCGTTTTTCATTGCGTTGAGCGATTCATTTATTTGGGTAGGCGTGAGGTTGAGTTTCTTCTCCAGGCGCACACCCCAACGAGTCAGGCAAACTTCCGCAAAGTGGCGAACAATCTGGCCGGGTTGTGCATACACCTTGGCCCCTTGATTGCCATCGGGGGCAGCGTTACCCACTAACGTTGCATGGCGCCCGGGCATTGGGTAAATGTGCATGTTGGTTGCGTTGTCACAGTCGGGCACCACGCATGCGAACCCCATGGAGCGCTCATCCCTGGCGTAGAACGCCACGTACTCTTTCACGTTGCTTCCGAGTTTTACCCGGCTCTGCTGGAAGTTCAGAGCCCCCGGAACAGGGTCGACCGCAAAGATATTAACTGGCACATTTTTTAATGCAGTGTCGTTGAGCATCGCATTGGCCAGCATATGGCAACTGATCCCGCCGCGGCTCCAACCCACCAGGTTGACCTGGGTGGGAATGATGCCGTCTTTTCGAAAGGTCTTGATGATTTGCTCTTGCAACTGCTGCTGCGTGACTTTGCGCGTGCCGTAATCGTAGGTGCGCCAGTACCAACTGCCGATCACCTTGACGTCTTCAATCGGGATGCCGGCTTTTTGCAGTTGGTTGTAGTTTTCTTCGGTTAGTTTTTCCCGTTGCCAGGTGAAGCTTCCTTTCAGAATATTCATGGCGTGGGTCACGTTTTCCTCCCAGCCGTAACCCAGGGCCGCGCCCTTTACTTGGAGGTAATTACCTGACGCTGTGAACATCTCATCCGCTTGCAAGTTGCCGCTGCCGGGCCCGTCGATAACAATCCATTCGGCGAACTCTTTACTGAGGCTTTGCGTATTTTGCGCGAGTGTTGAGATCAGTTCGCCGTTCCAGTAGCTGGCGTTGCTGTCATCAAATTTAGTTGAGCCGGTGCCGCAGAAAAAAACCGTGAAGGTGGTCATGAGCGCCTACCCATCCGTTGGATAAAAGTCGTGGGCTCATCAAAAGGCAGATAGGGTTTCACGGCTACTGTGAGAACTGACAGGTTGTTAGATTGCTTTCGAATAGTGAACGGTTTTTATCACTGGTAAACCGTGGTGATAGGCAAAAAAAAGCCCCTCCCGCCAGGCTGATGCGCAACCTGACGGGAAGGGCTGTAGAGCACGTGTCATGCACCGGGTTTACCCCGGCGCATTTTTGTTACGGGTCAGGCCACAAACTGCTCCGCGTAGTGGCATGCCACCTGGCGGTTATCCAACGCACGCAACTGCGGCTCTTCGCTGCTGCAACGCGCGGTCGCGTACGGGCAGCGTTTGTGGAACGCGCAGCCAGACGGCGGGTTCAGCGGGTTGGGCAGTTCGCCGACGATCTTGATCTTCGGCTTGTTCGGGTCCGGGTGAATGGTCGGGGTGGCCGACAGCAACGCCTGCGTGTACGGGTGCAGCGGGCGCGCGTAGATGTCTTCCTTGGGGCCGACTTCCACCGGGCGGCCGAGGTACATCACCATCACGTCATCGGCGACGTGTTGTACCACCGCCAGGTTGTGGGAGATGAACACGTAGGCGGTGTTGAATTCCTGCTGCAGGTCCATGAACAGATTCAGCACCTGCGCCTGAATCGACACGTCGAGGGCCGAGGTCGGTTCGTCCGCTACCAGCACTTTAGGTTGCAGCATCATCGCGCGGGCCAGGGCGATCCGCTGGCGCTGGCCACCGGAGAACATGTGCGGGTAGCGCTGGTAGTGCTCGGGGCGCAGGCCCACTTGCTTCATCATCGCCTGGACTTTCTCGCGGCGTTCGGCGGCGGACAGGTTGGTGTTGATCAACAGCGGCTCGCCGAGTTGGTCACCGACTTTCTGGCGTGGGTTCAACGAGGCGTACGGGCTCTGGAACACCATCTGCACGTCTTTGCGCAGTTGCTTGCGCTGGGCCTTGTCGGCGCCGGTGACTTCCTGGCCGGCGATTTTCAAGGAGCCCGAAGACGGCTCTTCAATCAGCGTAAGCGCACGCGCCAAGGTGGACTTGCCGCAACCCGACTCGCCCACCACGGCGAGGGTCTTGCCGGCTTCCAGTTCAAACGACACACCGTTAAGCGCGCGTACCAGGGCATGGCCCTTGAACAGGCCACGGGACACTTCGTAGTGACGGGTAAGGTCGCGGGCGGTAAGAACGACGGCCATTACGCCACCTCCTGGTTCAAGGGGTAGAAGCAACGCGCAAGGCTGTGGCTTTTCGGATCAAGGCCGGGGCGCTGCGCACGGCAGGATTCCTGCACATACGGGCAGCGCGGCGACAGCAGGCAACCCTGCGGGCGGTCATAACGACCGGGCACGATGCCCGGCAGCGTGGCCAGGCGCGTGGCGCCCAGGCTGTGCTCAGGAATCGCTTTGAGCAGCGCTTCGCTGTACGGGTGCGCCGGGATGTCGAACAACTGCGGCACCTGGCCGACTTCGACGGCTTGGCCGGCGTACATCACGCACACGCGCTGGGCGGTTTCAGCCACGACGGCGAGGTCGTGGGTGATCAGCACCAGGCCCATGTTTTGCTCTTTCTGCAGGGCCAGCAACAGCTCCATGATCTGCGCCTGAATGGTCACGTCCAACGCAGTGGTCGGCTCATCCGCGATCAGCAGTTTCGGCTCGCCGGCAATCGCCATGGCGATTGCGACACGCTGGCTCATGCCGCCAGACAATTGGTGCGGGTAGGCATCCATACGGCTTGCAGCGCCGGGGATTTCTACTTTTTCCAACAGTTCGATGGCGCGTTTGCGCGCTTGCTTGCCGGACATTTTCAGGTGCAGGCGCAGCACTTCTTCAATCTGGAAACCCACGGTGTAGCTGGGGTTCAGCGCGGTCATCGGGTCCTGGAACACCATCGCCAGGTCTTTGCCGACGATTTGGCGGCGCTGGCGGTTGCTCAGCTTGAGCATGTCCTTGCCGTCAAAGTTCAGCGCGTCAGCGGTGACGATGCCGGGGTGCTCGATCAGGCCCATCAGCGCCATCATGGTCACGGATTTACCCGAGCCAGACTCGCCAACAATCGCCAGTACTTCGCCTTTGTCGACGCTGATGTCGAGGCCATCGACCACCGGCACGGCGGTTTTGTCGCCGAAGCGCACATTGAGATTCTTGATTTCTAACAGTGACATGGGAATCTCCTCAGGCGGCGTTCTTGAGTTTCGGGTCCAGCGCATCGCGCAGGCCGTCACCCATCAAGTTGATTGCCAGCACGCTGAGCAAAATGGTCAAACCCGGCAAACTCACTACCCACCAGGCGCGTTCGATGTAGTCACGGGCCGACGCCAGCATGGTGCCCCACTCAGGGGTTGGCGGTTGTACGCCAAGGCCCAGGAAGCCCAGCGCCGCGGCATCGAGGATCGCCGAAGAGAAGCTCAAGGTGGCCTGAACGATCAGCGGGGCCATGCAGTTGGGCAGCACGGTGACGAACATCAGGCGTGGCAGGCCAGCGCCAGCGAGGCGCGCGGCCGTCACGTAGTCGCGGTTCAGTTCGCCCATCACCGCAGCACGGGTCAGACGCACATAGGACGGCAGGGACACGATGGCGATAGCGATCACGGTGTTGATCAGGCCAGGGCCGAGGATCGCCACAATCGCAACTGCCAGCAGCAGCGACGGCAGGGCCAGCATGATGTCCATCAAACGCATGATGGTTGGGCCAAGCATGCGTGGGAAGAAGCCGGCGAACAGGCCCAGCAGGATGCCCGGAATCAGCGACATGACGACCGATGACAAGCCGATCAGCAACGACAGGCGCGAGCCCTGGATCAAGCGCGAGAGCAAGTCACGGCCGAGTTCGTCGGTGCCGAGCAGAAACTGGATCTGCCCGCCTTCCAGCCACGACGGCGGGGTGAGCAGGAAGTCGCGGTATTGCTCGCTCGGGTTGTGCGGTGCCACCCAAGGGGCGAACAGTGCGCAAAACACGATGATGATCATGAATAACAGGCCGGCAACCGCGCCTTTGTTCTTCGAAAAGGCTTGCCAGAATTCTTTGTAAGGGGACGGGTACAGCAGGCTTTGATCGACTGCTACCGCTTGCGTAGGTGTGGTCATGGTCATGATCTCAGCGCTGGTGACGGATGCGTGGGTTGGCGAAGCCGTAGAGCACATCCACGACGAAGTTCACCAGGATCACCAGGCAGGCGATCAGCAGGATGCCGTTTTGCACCACCGGGTAGTCCCGTGCGCCAATCGCTTCGATCAGCCATTTGCCGATGCCGGGCCACGAGAAGATGGTTTCGGTCAGGACCGCACCGGCCAGCAGCGTGCCGACTTGCAGGCCGACCACGGTGAGTACCGGGATCAGCGCGTTACGCAGGCCGTGCACGAACACCACGCGCGCCGGCGACAGGCCTTTGGCCTTGGCGGTGCGGATGTAGTCTTCACGCAGTACTTCGAGCATTGACGAACGGGTCATCCGCGCGATCACCGCCAGCGGGATGGTGCCGAGCACGATGGCGGGCAAAATCAGGTGGTGCAGGGCGTCAAAGAACGCGTCGGGCTCGTCAGCCAGCAGCGTGTCGATCAGCATGAAGCCGGTGCGCGGCTCGATGTCGTAGAGCAGGTCGATACGCCCGGAAACCGGGGTCCAGCCCAGGCTTACCGAGAAGAACATGATCAGGATCAAGCCCCACCAGAATATTGGCATCGAATATCCCGCGAGGGAGATGCCCATCACCCCGTGGTCGAACAGGGATCCTCGTTTCAAGGCCGCGATCACCCCGGCCAACAGGCCCAGGATACCGGCGAACAACAGGGCGGCCATGGACAGTTCCAGGGTCGCCGGGAAGAGGGCGGTGAATTCGGTCCACACGCTGGTGCGGGTGCGCAGGGATTCACCGAGGTCGCCTTGGGCGAGCTTGCCTACATAGTCGAAGTATTGCGCATACAACGGCTTGTTAAGGCCAAGCCGTTCCATTGCCTGTGCGTGCATCTCGGGGTCGACGCGGCGTTCGCCCATCATGACTTCTACGGGGTCGCCTGGAATCATGCGAATTAACGCAAACGTCAGCAACGTGATGCCGAAAAACGTGGGGATCAATAACCCCAGTCGGCGGGCAATAAAACTAAACATCGTGTTGTGTACCTCAATCAGCCGGTTAGGCAGGTTCGGCACCGTCAATGTCGACGGTGCCGAGCGTCTCTTATTACTTCACCTGGGTGGTGGCGAAGTTATTTGTGGTCAGAGGGCTTTGGGTAAAACCTTCGACATTTTTGCGCATGGCGGTGAACATTTTCGGGTAAGCCATGGGAATCCATGGTTGGTCCTTGCCGAAAACGTCGAGTGCTTGTTCATAGAGTGCAGCGCGCTGGGCGGGTTCAGCAATTGCGCGCGCTTTGTCGATCAAGTCCTGAAACTCTTTGTTACACCAGCGCGCGTAGTTTTCGCCGTTTTTCGCTGCATCGCAACTCAGGTTCGGCGTAAGGAAGTTATCCGGGTCCCCGTTGTCCCCCGCCCAACCAGCGGAAACCATGTCGTGCTCGCCGTTTTTAGCGCGCTTGAGCATCTCGCCCCATTCCATGACTTTGATGTTCACTTTCAAGCCAATCTGCGCCAGATCCGCCTGCATGCGCTGGGCGCCGAGCATCGGGTTAGGGTTGGTCGGGCCGCCGCCGTTACGCGTGAACAGGGTGAACTCGGTGCCTTCCGGTACGCCGGCTTCCTTGAGCAAGGCGCGCGCCTTGTCGAGGTCACGTGGCGGGTTTTTCAGCGTGTCGTTGAAGCCCAGCAGCGTTGGCGGGTACGGGCCGGTCGCGTCGACCGCGTTGCCTTTGCCGTACAGCGAAGTGTTATAGCCGGACTTGTCGAACGCGATGTTGATGGCGTGGCGCACCCGCGCGTCGCTCATGTACTTGTGCGTGGTGTTCAAGGCGGTATAGGCGGTAGTCATTGCCGCCAGTTCCGCTACCTTCAGGTTCGGGTCGGCTTTTACGCTCGGCACGTCATCGGGTTTTGGGTACAGCGCGATCTGGCACTCGTTGGCCTTGAGCTTTTGCAGGCGCACGTTGTTGTCGGTGGTGATGGCCAAAATCAGCGGATCAGCCGGCGGCTTGCCACGGAAGTAGTCCGGGTTGGCCTTGAAACGCACTTGGGCGTCTTTGGCATAACGCGTAAAGATGAACGGCCCGGTGCCGATTGGCTTGGCGTTGAGGTCGTCGGTTTTGCCGGACTTGAGCAACTGGTCGGCGTATTCGGCGGAGTGGATCGAGGAAAACGCCATGGCCAGGTCGGACAAAAACGGTGCTTCAGGACGGCTCAGGGTGAAGACCACGGTGTGATCGTCGGTCTTGGTCACGCTTTTGAGCAGTTCCTTGAAGCCCATACTTTCAAAGTACGGGTAGCCCACGTTGGACTTGTTGTGCCAAGGGTGGTTTGGGTCCAGCTGGCGCTGGAAACTCCATAGCACGTCATCAGCGTTCAGGTTGCGCGTGGGTTTGAAGTAGTCGGTGGTGTGGAACTTGATGTCGTCTCGCAGGTGGAACGTATACGTCAGCCCATCAGCGCTGATTTCCGGCAGGTCTTTGGCCAGGGCAGGCACCACTTCGGTGGTCCCGGGCTTGAAGTCGACCAAGCGGTTGAACACGGTTTCCGCAGCGGCGTCAGCGGTCACGGCCGTGGTGTACAGGACCGGGTCGAAACCCTCCGGGCTGGCTTCGGTGCAGACCACCAAGGGTTTGGCCGAAACGCCGATCGCCACGCTCAACAGCGCAGCGGCAATGGCAGCTTGTAACGGGAGCATTTTCATTCAGAGCCCTCTGCAATCGATGGGACCAGACAAACGTGAACGGCGGGCTCGTCCTGAGCCCGCCGTTTACCTGGTGCTAATTAAAGAATGTTGAACGGGATGGTGGTAACCAGACGGAACTCACGCAGGTTGCCGTCAGACTGGTTTTCGCTGGCGCGGTGCGTTACGTACGTTGCACGAACGGTGGTCGCTTTCAGCGGGCCGCTCTGGATCGCGTACGACGAACCTACGCCGTATTCCTGGTGCTTCTCGCCGTCCTGGGACTGGATACCGTCGTACCCTTTACCGACTACGCCGCCGTTGCCGGTGTAGTGAGTACCGTCGATACCCCAGCCACGTGCCGAGTAGATGTTGAACTTCAGGCCTGGTACGCCGTATTCGGCCATGTTGATGCCGTAGGCAACCTGGAACGACTTCTCGTTCGGACCGTTGAAGTCAGACGTCAGGGAGTTGGCCAGGTAGATACCGTTGGTTTCGTGCAGGTAGTCGAAGTACTCGTTACCGTTCACGGCCTGGTACGAGAAGGTCAGGCTGTGAGCCTGGTGGGTCAGGCCGAACGACAGCGAGTAAGTGTCGTTGTCGATCTTGCCCATCAACTTTTTGCCTTCGTCGACGGTTTTGTAGTAGTTCAGGCCGGTGGTCAGGCTCAGCACTTGGCTATCGCCCAATTCATGGGTAGCGCCGAAGTAGTACTGGTTCCAGAAGTCTTTGACTTGAGCGCCGAAGGCACTGGTTTTCAGGCTTTTGAATGGCTGCCAGTTCACACCGGCGGTGTACACGTGGTCGGTTTCCACGCCGTTGGTGCTGTACTCGGTACGGAATTTAGACAGGCTTTGCTCGGAACGCGGCGATACGCGATCGAAGTAAGCGCCCTGGAACGACAGGTTGCTGAACTCTTCGCTGTTGAGCGCAAAACCTTCAAAGCTCGACGGCAGGGCACGGTTACCGATGGTGTCGATGATGCCGCTGCTGAAGTTCTGGCGACCGGCGGTCAAGGTGGTGTTCGACACACGGAACTTGACGTTGGCCAAGCCCAGTTTGCTCCACTGGCCTACTGCATCGCCGTCGGAGTCAGCCAGGGTGCGGTTGGAACCGCCCTTGATGTCACGCTTGCTCTGGTCCAGCGCCACTACGTTGTAAGCCGCAACTTCGGTTGCCACGCCCACGGTGCCTTGGGTGAAGCCCGAGGAGTAGTTAAGGATGGTGCCCTGCAGCCAGTTGGTACGGTAGGCGTCAGTACGTGCTTCACCGTGTTTCTGGTAAGTGAACTTGCCGCCGCGGAACCGCTGTTCGTTGGAGAACCAGTTACGCGTCGTGCCGCCCAGGCTTTGACCGTCGATAAAGCCTTTGGCCTCGCTTTGGGCGCTGCTGGCGGCCAAGGTGGTGGGTACGAAGTCCTGGCTCTGCGTTTCAGCGTAGGCAGTTGCCGTGATGGAGCTGATGGCCAGGGCCAGAAGCGCTTTGCTGCTCAGTTTCATGGGTGAAGCTCCTTTGGTTCTCTTTTTAATGCCGGTCTTATTAGGTGAACCGGCTATTGGGTGTGTAACTCGCTCAAGCCTTTGCAAACGTTTGCCGTGGGAAATTTCCCAACAAATGGCTGCACGTTTGCAGGAGAGTGAACATCGCTCTCCACAATCCGGTTAATTTATTAGGGTGTGATGCTGACGCCCGAGAACACATTGCGGCCGAACGGGCTGACTTTAAAACCTTCGACTTTGGCGCTTAACGGCTGGTTAACCGTCGAGTGCGCGATGGGAGTAATCGGCACCTGTGCCTTAAGCAATTGTTGCGCCTGTTTGTACAGAACAGTCCGTTGTTCGCGATCGGTGACCACTTTGGCTTGCTTGACCAGCTTGTCGTACGCCGGGTCACACCACATCGAGTAGTTGTTCCCGCCGATGGCGTCGCAGCTGTAAAGCGTGCCCAGCCAGTTGTCCGGGTCACCGTTGTCGCCGGTCCAGCCAATCAGGCTTACATCGTGCTCACCGTTCTTGGTGCGCTTGATGTATTCGCCCCATTCGTAGCTGACGATCTTGACCTTGAGGCCGATTTTGGCCCAATCGCTTTGCAGCATCTCGGCCATCAGTTTGGCGTTGGGGTTATACGGCCGTTGCACCGGCATCGCCCACAGGGTGATCTCGGTGCCTTCTTTTACACCGGCAGCCTTGAGCAATGCCTTGGCTTTTTCCGGGTTGTAGGCGGCGTCTTTGATGGTGTCATCGTAGGACCACTGCGTCGGTGGCATGGCATTCACCGCCAGTTGCCCCGCGCCTTGGTAAACAGCGTTGAGAATGCTCTGCTTGTTCACCGCCATGTCCAGCGCCTGGCGCACTTCGAGCTGGTCGAAGGGTTTGTGGCGCACGTTGTAGGCGATGTAGCCGAGGTTGAACCCAGGCTTGGTCAGCAGCTGCAGGTGCGGGTCGGCCTTGAGCGCGTCGACGTCGGCCGGGCGTGGGTGCAAGGTGATCTGGCACTCGCCGGCTTTGAGCTTTTGCACGCGCACCGACGCGTCGGTGTTGATCGCAAAAATCAGCTGGTCGAGCTTCACGCGGCTCGGGTCCCAGTACTGTTTGTTGCCCACGTAACGGATCTGCGAGTCTTTCTGGTAGCGCTGGAACACGAACGGCCCAGTGCCGATCGGCTTCTGGTTGATGTCGCTGGCTTTGCCTGCTTTCAACAATTGCTCGGCGTATTCGGCCGACAGAATCGAGGCAAAGCTCATGGCGATATTTTGCACAAACGCCGCGTCAACCGTGTTCAGGGTCATCACCACGGTGTACGGGTCGGTTTTCTCGACCTTGGCGATGTTCTTGTTCAGGCTCATCCCGTTGAAGTACGGAAACTCAGTGGGGTAGGCCTTGCGAAACGGGTGTTCGGGGTCAAGCATGCGGTTGAAGGTAAACAGCACATCATCGGCGTTGAAGTCGCGTGTCGGCTTGAACTCCTTGTTGCTGTGAAACTTCACCCCTTCGCGCAGATGGAAGGTGTAAGTCAGGCCGTCTGGCGAAATATCCCACTTGGTTGCCAGCCCAGGTACCACATTGGTCGCGCCTTTTTCGAACTCAACCAAGCGGTTGTATAACGGCTCGGCCGCGTCGTTGTCGGTGGCGGTGGTGTACTGCGCAGTGTCAAAACCTGCCGGGCTGCCTTCGGAGCAGAACACCAGGCTCTGCTTGTCGGCGGCTTGGCCCATCGTGGCCGCAGCCAAAAGGCTGGTGCCAAAAATTGCGGATAGAACGGTGGTATGGCGCATGACGATCCCGATCCTTGTTTGTAGTTGTCACCAGCGAACCATCACCCTGTCATTCGCACAGGGAGACATCACTGATCCCACACACAGCAAGTGCCTTTCTCAGAATGAAGCCTCTGCTGTCCTACGACGTTATGGGTCGCGGAGCGTGCAGTAAATGCGTCAAAACTGACTGACCTTGTAGGTAATGGAGCCGCAAGTCGCAGTTCATTACTGTAGGAAAAGTAATGAATGAGGCTGTGGCCTGTTTCCTGGGGCCTGGGCGGATGCAATAACGGCGACGTTATGAAACGTCGCCGTCAATGTTCCTTACTTGCCGCTTACGCTAACGCCGTAGAAGGAGTTCAAGCCAAATGGGCTGATCTTGAAGTCCTGCACGTTATTGCGCATGGGTTGATACACCGTCGAGTGCGCGATAGGTGTCATCGGGACTGCATCTTTGAGGATATGTTGCGCCTGCTTGTACAGCTCGGTGCGTTTGGCGACATCCGACGTGGCCTTGGCTTCTTTCACGATGCCGTCGAATTTTTTGTCGCACCATTTGGAGAAGTTGTTACCGGCCAGCGAGTCGCAGCCGAACAGCACGTTCAGCCAGTTGTCCGGGTCACCATTGTCGCCGCTCCAGCCAATGATCATGGCCTGGTTCTCACCACCTTTGGAGCGCTTGATGTACTCGCCCCACTCGTAGCTGGTGATTTTTACGTTCAGACCGATCTTCTTCCAGTCGTTTTGCAGCATTTCAGCCATCAGCTTGGCGTTCGGGTTGTACGGACGCTGAACCGGCATGGCCCACAAAACAATCTCGGTGCCTTCTTTGATGCCCGCTTCCTTGAGCAGCGCTTTGGCTTTCTCGGGGTCGAACTTGGCATCTTTGATGGTGGTGTCATACGACCACTGGGTCGGCGGCATGGCGTTGACCGCCAATTGGCCTGCGCCCTGATACACGGAGTCGATGATCTGCTGCTTGTTCACCGACATGTCGAGTGCCTGACGCACGCGCAGGTCAGCCAGCGGGTTAGGCTGGTCGCTGCCCTTGACCTTGTCCATGACGTTGTACGCGATGTAGCCCAGGTTGAAACCAGCCTGATGCGGCAGTTTCAGGTCTTTGTCTTCGCCCAGCGCCTTAAGGTCGGCCGGACGCGGGAACAGGGTGACCTGGCATTCGTTTTTCTTGAGCTTCTGGATACGCACCGACGGGTCAGTGGTGATGGCGAAGATCAGGTTATCGATCTTCACGTCTTCAGGTTTCCAGTAATCCTTGTTGCCGGTGTAACGAATGTTCGAGTCTTTCTGGTAGCTCTTGAACACGAACGGGCCGGTACCGATTGGCTTCTGGTTGATATCGGCGGCTTTGCCTTCCTTCAACAGCTGGCCTGCGTATTCGGCGGACTGGATCGAGGCGAAGCTCATGGCCAGGTTCTGGATGAAAGCCGCGTCCACGGTGCCAAGGGTGAACTTGACGGTGTGGTCATCGACTTTCTCGATGTTCTTGATGTTGGTGTCCATCCCCATGTCCGTAAAGTACGGGAACTCGGTGGGGTAGGCTTTGCGGAACGGATCGTCCTTGTTGATCATGCGGTTGAACGTGAACAGCACGTCATCGGCATTGAAGGTACGGGTCGGTTTGAAGTACGGGGTGGTGTGGAACTTCACGCCGTCGCGCAGGTGGAAGGTGTACGTCAGGCCGTCCGGGGACACGTCCCAGTTGGTCGCCAGCCCAGGAATCACAGCGGTGCCGCCGCGTTCAAACTGGGTCAGACGGTTGAACATGGTTTCGGCCGAAGCATCGAAGTCTGTTCCGGTGGTGTACTGGCCTGGGTCAAAACCGGCCGGGCTCCCTTCGGAGCAGAACACCAGGTTAGTCGCCGCGTGGGCGAAAGGAGCTGCGGCCATAAGGCCAGCGCTCACTAAGAGCGGAAGGACTGCGTGTTTGAGCATGTTGGCCTCATGATTTGTTGTCATTTTTGATGGTGAGGGCGACCTCGTGAGTCGGCCTGCGGATACTTATGCAGGGGCCATACCCATTGCAAGATGCTGAACCGTTACGAGGCTGAAAGTGTGGTACGAACGTACAGGAATGTCGCATTTATGAAAGTTTGTACATAAATGCATATATATAGAGGGTTTTTTCGGTGCGTCAGGCGCACCGAAAAGGCCCAGCCGAGGTTCGTTGCGCACTCGGTTGGGGCGTAGCTGTTACTTATCCAGACTGACACCGTAGAACGGCGTCAGTCCAAATGGACTGATTTTGAAGTCACGTACTTCCTTTCGAAGTGGCTGGAACACTGTGGAGTTCGCAATAGGCGTTATAGGTACCTGTTCCTTAAGAATTTTCTGCGCCTGTTGATACCACTTGATGCGCTGGTCGCGGTCGCTGCTGACCTTCGCTTGCTGTACCAGTTTGTCGTATTCGGGGTTACACCACTTGGCGTAGTTGCTGCCCTTGATTGCGGCACAACTGTAGAGCACGCCGAGCCAGTTATCCGGGTCACCGTTGTCGCCGGTCCAGCCATAAATCATCGCGTCGTGCTCGCCGTTTTTGGCGCGCTTGATGTATTCACCCCACTCATAGCTGACGATGTTGGCTTTGATGCCGACTTTCGCCCAATCCTGCTGGATCATTTGTGCCGACATGCGTGCATTCGGGTTGGAAGCGCGTTGTACGGTCATCGCCCACAGGTTGATCGTGGTGCCGGGTGCAACGCCTGCTTCTTTCAGTAGCGCCCGCGCCTTGGTGGGGTCGTAAGGTGCGTCTTTTATCGTCGGGTCATAAGACCACTGTGCCGGTGGTAACGCGTTCTGCGCCAATTGCCCGGCGCTCTGGTAAACCGCCTTGATGATTGCCGGCTTGTCGATGGCCATGTCCAGCGCCTGGCGCACCTTGAGCTGGTCGAGTGGCGGATGGGTCACGTTGTACGCCAGAAAGCCGAGGTTGAACCCGGCTTGTTGCAGCACGCGCAGGTTCGGGTCCTGCTTCATGACGTCGATGTCGGCGGGGCGTGGGTAACCGCTGACCTGGCATTCGCCGGCCTTGAGTTTCTGCAAGCGCGAGGCGGCGTCCGGGGTGATCGCGAACACCAGGTTGTCGAGCCTCACATCGTCGGGTTTCCAGTACTGTTTATTGGCGACGTAGCGAATCTGCGAGTCCTTCTGGTAACGCTTGAACACAAATGGCCCGGTGCCCACGGGCTTTTGATTGATGTCCGAGGCGGCGCCTTCTTTCAAGAGTTTGGCGGCGTATTCGGCGGATTGCACAGAGGCAAAACTCATCGCCAAATTTTGCACAAACGAGGCATCGACGTTGTTCAGGTTGAAACGCACGGTGTGCTCGTCAAGTTTTTCGACATTTTTGATCGTGGTGTTCAAACCCATGTCGGTGAAGTACGGCGACTCGGACGGGTAGGCCTTGCGAAACGGGCTGTCGGCATCCAGCAGGCGATTGAAGGTGAACAGCACGTCATCCGCGTTGAAGTCGCGGGTAGGCGTGAAGTAGTCGGTGGTGTGGAACTTGACGCCATCACGCAAATGGAAGGTGTAGGTCAGGCCGTCGTTGGATACATCCCAGCGTGTGGCCAGGCCAGGTTCGACTTCGGTGCCGCCACGCTTGAACTGGGTCAGGCGGTTAAACACGGTTTCGGCCGAAGCATCGAAATCAGTGCCGCTGGTGTACTGGCTGGGGTCGAAGCCGGCGGGGCTGGCTTCGGAGCAGTAGACCAAGGTGCTGGCGGCGTGGGCCATCGGCATGAATGCCATCAAGCCTGCTGCGAGGAGGAGCGGTTTTAACGCGATTCTTTCCATGGAGACCCCTGAAATGGCAGGCCTATATATGGCCTGAACAAAAACGACGGTCACCGAGGTTACCGCCGTTCAGGGGGCGCAGAAAGAGCGGTGTGCTGATCAGTTCAGCGTGGGGGTGATTTCTATACGGGTAGGCGCTGAGGGTTCTATGTCATAGCCGTCGCTGTCAATGCTATTGCTGGCCCTTATAGTGATCGGTCTTGAGGCTTTTGCAGTCACGTCCTTGAGTGTTTCAAGTTCGCCGTCCAGTTCCAGTTTGGTCAGGATAAAATCGGATTTTGCCGTGACAGTGGTTATCTCACTGTGCGGGTCATAGTCGATGTAGTAGTGGGGATCTCTGCCGCTGGCGTAAATAGTGTCTTTGAATCGAGAGGTCTGAAACTCTTCCGGGGCAGCGCCGAGTAACCATTGATTGGCCACTTCGGAAATTCGTGCTCTTAGTGCCGGATCGGGGATCGCGTTCTCAAATTTCTCAATAGCGTTGTGTATGAGGGTGTCGAGTTCTTCAGTGGTTAACTTGGTGCCTCTTGCCAGCTGAATCGCTTTTACCTCTGCGGGAATGTCAATTTCCAGCGAGACCCCGTCTGGCGTGTTCACGGTGAACGCGCTGCGGTTTATATCCTTAATAAATTGTTCACTGTATGAGCTGGTGCCGAACGCTGACGCGCTGGCTGTCGGGTGCGGCGTGGCATGCGCCGGGTTTTCCTCAGTTGACCAGGAAATCTGCGGTACGCTCTCACCCTTATCGTTTACTGCAATGCCATAGGTGTACTCATGTTCGGCAGGATTAAGGTATTTATCCAGCGTTGTTGCGCCGTTCATTTTTGCCCCGTCTATTTCTAGAAACTGCGCCGATATCAGCGTGTTCTTGGGTTCGATACTGGGGGTTGGCGAATTTGAGCGCTGCCAGGGCCATGGCGCGCCGCCATCTGCCGGTGCGCGGAGCCAATCGCCATCGCGTCCTGCTGTTATCACTGCCAGGTTCGCGCGAGTCTTTGGATCAATAATTTTGGCCAGGCCTTCGCCCGACCTGTAGCGACCGGATATTTCAAATACCCTGCTGGTGTTTGTTTCATCGGTAAGGCGCACGAATTGACGGAAGATACCGCTGCTGTCGGTCATTCGATAAACGCCCATCGCGTCGCGGGTGGCATTGCTTATCAACTGTTCACCGTCAGCGACGGCATAAGGTTCCATGAGGATCAGTGACCGGGAGACAGGCACAATCGTTGGCACAGGCCTGTTGAACACGGGATTGTTACCGGAAGGGCCTGGCTGTGGTTCCTCGCCGTCTATCGACGGATGAGGGGCTGGTGGGCTTAGCTCGTTCGATTGAATCACGCTATCGTTAGACGCCGTAGGCGCTCGCACCAAATCAAAATCGCGGGTCTGCTCATTAAGTCTCCAGCTGTAACTTTTCGGTGTAGAGGGTTCCAATGCTATGGGTAAATCACCCAGCCCGGTCTCTATTGCCGCGGGCGCAAGTTCGTGTGCGAGTTGCAAGGCTGATATGACCGCTGCGGCGTTCCCACCGACGCGGTCGTCGGCCGTCATGCCATGCAGGGAGTCATGAATGCCGAAGACAATATTGCCCGTGTTGCCCACGATGGGAACGTAACCGAAGGTGTTGCTCCACAGGTCTTTGGCGCCTTTCCAATTTTGCTGCGAGGAACCAAATACCTCGGTTTGGTCTGCCCACACTGCGTTTTTGGTGTTGACCTCCTGATAACTGGCAGCAATACCGTTGTTCAAGTTGCCGAAGTTTAAATAATAATCGGCGTCGCGTGATTGGGTATAGTTAAAGGTTTCCCACACCGGTACATCTTTATCGGAGAGCGCGCCGGAACGCCCGCGGTAGGTGGCAAGATTACCGATAATAAGATTGTCGAGCACATCTGCAGCCTTTGGCCAGTGCGAGTTTTTACCGCCTTGCCGGTCGCTGGCATTGAAGCTACGCACTATTGCACTGCGGTTGTTTTTAGCCCAGTCGGCAAAGTCCTTATCGCCGTGTATTTCAGTGACCGTGCCATTCTTTAAATCAATCATCAGGCCTTTATTCGGGCGGTGGTCGTAATCGCCGTGGTAGTTGACCTCGGGCACAAAGGCATACCCTGCCATTGGGTAGCCGAATATATTGGGAATGACCACATTGCCAAGTTTATCAAGTGTGCGGTCGATGGCGTCTCGACTGCCCGGTGTCAGTTTTTCAAAACTGGCCTTGTCGCTACGCAGGCTTTGTAAAGTGCCCCGCACTACATACGCGTCGGCTTTACCCGAGCGCTTTGCCAATGCACCCGACACATCCCGCAGGGGCTCGGATATCTCATTTTCCCAATGGTCCTGAAGTTTGCTGCCCACCGACTCCAGGTCCTCAACCCGGCTTTTGTCTTTTTGCTCGATATGCATGGAGTGGAAATTAACCGGACCGCCTCGCGGTGTTTTATCGTGCGCCAGCGCACCCGCTGCAACTTCCCATGCAAAGTAGCTGCGTTCAACACGGCTTGTCAGCGTCGTCGGGCTCCCTACGCCGACATAGGTGTTGAGCGTAACCGTGATTTTCTCCTGCGGGTCGAACCCTGCGGCCAATACCCCACCGCTGAAGTAACTCGCAGGCTGCAGGAACTGACGACTCTGCTGGAATTTGAGATTGCTCTCGCCTTCGCTACCGCTTTCTATGTTGGCGAGCTGCTGCACGATACGACCCGCGTACGCTTCGGTCAGTTGCAGTCGCTCTTTTTGTGTCATGTTCGTGTTGGGCGGCGTGGCTGTGGTTGACCCATAAATGACGTGCTTGGCCGCATCGGACTCATGCGTGGGGCCAAGCGCTGAGGCGTCAATTGACCGCGTGTGGCGTGCAAGAGAGGGTGTTGAGGTCGTTGAACTCGACAGCTCGGCGGTTAAAGGTGGCAGGGGTATTGCTAACGTTTGTGATAGGTAAGACGGACTTATATTCATGTTCAGCTCGTTCTACTCATGGGGGTTATAAAGATGATCGATCAGTGCAGCGTCATAGCGACGGTTCTATAGCGCAGTGCGAGTCGGTGATTTTTAGTGAGAGCCCCTGATGATCTCGCCATCAATTTATTAATGTTTGCGTTGCTGTGATTTAGATAAATGACAGCAGTAAGTTGCTCTGGTACTTAGGCGTTACTGACAGATGGGTGGCCGAGTGAATGCGCCTGGTTCCACAGCGGGCGGCAAAAAAAGTTTATAAGTACCGGCCTACAGCCGTCGAAAAAAAACCTACGTTTAGTTGCGAATATCGGACCTGTCGTTGAATGTTCAGTCGTACACTTAGTTAAAGTTTCATGTGGCGACATCCACCACTTTTAATGCGCTACGGCGCGTTATTACAGGTGCTGTGGGTATAAAAACAGAGCGTTGCACAGTGCGTCGAAGGCGCTGGGGGATCAAAGGTGTCAGGCGGCGGTTCAGCCAAGTCCGTTCCACTAAACTGCGCACAAAAAAACGGCGCAAACCTTTAGGCTGCGCCGCTTTTGAGTCGCAAAAAACCTTATTGCAGCACTTCAATCACTCCGTCGGCGCTCATGCTCACCTGGCTGGTACCTGCCTCCACTTGCGGCGTCGGCGCCGAATCCATCATGGCGGCTTTCAGCATCATCCCGCCGCGGGCGAATGGCTGTGGGTAGCCGTTGGTGTTGAAGTTCAGATTGACGATCTTGTAACCCTTGCCGCCCAGCGCATCGGTCGCCAATTGCGCGCGCGCCTTGAACGCGCCCACCGCTTCCTTGAGCAAGGCATCTTCGCTGGCCTTGCGTGTGGTATCGGCGATCGCGAAGTCCATGTTTTCCATTTTCAGGGTATTCAGCAGTTCGCCGGTGAGCTTGGAGAGTGCCGGGAAGTCCGCGCTTTCCAGGCGCAGTTCGGCGCGTTCACGCCAGCCGGTGATCTTCTGGTTCTTGTTGTCGTAGATCGGGTAGCTGTTGCGGCTGCCCTGGCGCAGGGTTACGCCTTTAACTTCGCGCGCCTCGCCAAGCGCCTTGTTCATCGTAGTAGTGACTTCGGCGGCGAGCTTGGCCGGGTCGCTGTTCTGCGACTCGGTGTACAGCGTGACGATCATCTTGTCGCGGGCAACTTCTTGGCTGACCTCGGCGCGCAGGGAAATCTGGTTGTAATTCAATGCATCGGCGGCCATGGCCGGAAGGCTGGCCACGGCGCTTGCGCTGAGGGTCAGAACGGCTGCAGTGCGAGTGAAACGAGACATGGAAGCTCCTTAAGGAATGCGTATCGGGTATGACTGTAGACGGGGGTATCGGGTTCTTCGGGTTTACACATTCACTACGGTTGGCAGGGCGCCGACGAACGGTAGTTTGCCGGCCTGCGTCAAAGGGCCACACACCCAATGCCCTGGGCGGCGCTTCGTTTATACTCCTGCCGATCCGCCTGCAGCGCTCACCGGGAGAGCTCATGCTCGCCGCCGTAAAACTGACTTCCGCCACACGCCAGAATCTTTGGCGCCTGACGTTCATTCGCACCCTGGTACTGGCCGCACAGGCCGGCTCCGTCGGTCTCGCGTATTGGTTCGACCTGCTGGCGCTGCCGTGGCTGCCACTGGGCGTGACCCTCGGTTTCTCCACTGTGCTGTGTGTGTTCACGGCCATTCGGCTGCGTACCACTTGGCCTGTGACCGAACTGGAATACGCCCTGCAACTGGCCTGCGATCTGTTTATTCACAGTGTGTTGCTTTATTTCTCAGGTGGTTCCACCAACCCCTTCGTTTCTTATTATCTGGTGCCACTGACCATCGCCGCTGTGACCTTGCCGTGGCGCTATTCGGTGGTGCTGTCGGGCATCGCGCTGACCCTGTACACGCTGCTGCTGGCGCGTTTCTACCCGCTGCAAACGTTCCCCATCGCGCGCGAGAACCTGCAGATCTACGGGATGTGGCTGAGCTTTGCGCTGTCTGCTGCGGTCATCACCTTTTTTGCCGCGCGCATGGCTGAAGAGCTGCGCCGGCAGGAGGAGTTGCGCGCCATTCGCCGGGAAGAGGGCCTGCGTGACCAGCAACTGCTGGCCGTGGCCACCCAGGCGGCCGGCGCCGCGCATGAACTCGGCACACCGCTGGCGACCATGAGCGTACTGCTCAAGGAAATGACCCAGGACCATCATGACCCGGCCCTGCAAGACGACCTCAGCGTGTTGCAGGAGCAGGTCAAGCAGTGCAAGCAGACCTTGCAGCAACTGGTGCGCGCCGCCGAAGCCAATCGCCGCCTGGCGGTTGAAATGCAGGACGTGACCCACTGGCTCGACGAAGCCCTGAACCGCTGGCACCTGATGCGCCCCGAGGCCAGTTATCGTTTTCACCTGCTGGGCCAGGGCAGCGTGCCGCGCATGGCGCCGCCGCCGGATCTGACTCAAGCGCTGCTCAACCTGTTGAACAACGCCGCCGACGCCTGCCCCGAAGGCCTCGGCGTGCAGCTCGACTGGGATGCGGAAAACGTCACCATCAGCATTCGTGACCACGGTGCGGGCGTGCCGTTGGCCATTGCCGAGCAGATCGGCAAGCCATTTTTTACCACCAAGGGCAAAGGCTTCGGCCTCGGCCTGTTTTTGAGCAAGGCCAGCGTGACCCGCGCGGGCGGCTCAGTGAAGCTCTATAGTCACGAGGAAGGCGGCACGCTCACCGAGCTGCGCCTGCCGCGTGTCGCACGAGGAGATATCGATGAGTGACGAGATCCAAGTCGAAGGCGAAGAACTGCCGCACCTGTTGCTGGTAGATGACGACGCCACTTTTACCCGCGTCATGGCGCGCGCCATGAGCCGTCGCGGCTTTCGCGTGAGCACCGCAGGCTCGGCCGAAGAAGGCCTGACCATCGCCCAGGCCGACCTGCCGGACTACGCCGCGCTCGACCTGAAAATGGACGGCGACTCTGGCCTGGTGTTGCTGCCCAAGTTGCTGGAACTCGACCCGGAAATGCGCGTGGTAATCCTTACCGGTTATTCCAGCATTGCCACCGCCGTCGAAGCCATCAAGCGCGGCGCCTGCAACTACCTGTGCAAACCGGCGGATGCCGACGACGTGCTGGCGGCCTTGCTGTCTGAACACGCCGACCTCGACACGCTGGTGCCGGAAAACCCGATGTCGGTGGACCGGCTGCAATGGGAGCACATCCAACGCGTGCTGACCGAACACGAGGGCAATATCTCTGCCACCGCGCGCGCCCTCGGCATGCACCGGCGTACCCTGCAACGCAAGCTGCAGAAGCGCCCGGTACGTCGCTGAACGCCGGTTGAACGAACTGCTTCAGGCTGCACGGAGCCGTGAACCGATCGCTTAAGATCGGTTCCAACGCCTGTCATTTTCCCTATCGAGCCTGAAGAATGAATCAGAACGCTGAGTACTCCGCGGTCAATGACGCAGTGCGTGGGCAGTTTTTTCGCCGAACCTGGGCGATGATCACACCTTATTGGCGCAGCGAAGAGAAGGGCAAGGCCTGGTTGCTGCTGGCGGCCGTGATTGGCTTGTCATTGTTCAGTGTGGCGATCTCCGTGTGGATCAACCATTGGTACAAAGACTTCTACAACGCCCTGGAAAAAAAGGACACGGCCGCTTTCTGGCAGTTGATCGGCTATTTTGGCGGTATTGCGGCGGTGGCTATTCTGGGGGCGGTGTACCGTTTGTACCTGACCCAAATGCTGACGATCCGCTGGCGTGCCTGGCTCACCGAAAAGCACTTCGCGCGCTGGCTTGCGGACAAAAATTACTACCAGCTGGAGCAGGGCGGTTACACCGATAACCCGGACCAGCGGATTTCCGAAGACCTCAATACCTTCACGTCCAGCACCTTGAGCCTTGGCCTGGGGCTGCTGCGCAACGTGGTCAGCCTGGTGTCGTTCTCGATCATTTTGTGGGGCGTGTCGGGCAGCATCGAGGTGTTTGGCATCACCATTCCCGGCTACATGTTCTGGTGCGCATTGCTCTACGCCGCCGTCGGCAGTTGGCTGACGCACCTGATTGGCCGTCGCCTGATCGGCCTGAGCAACCAACAACAACGCTTTGAAGCGGACTTGCGTTTCTCGATGGTGCGTGTGCGCGAGAACGCCGAGAGCATCGCCTTGTACAACGGCGAGCCAAATGAAAACCAGCGCCTGAGCGCGCGCTTCGGCAAGGTTTGGCACAACTTCTGGGACATCATGAAAGTGTCCAAGCGCCTGACCTTCTTCACCGCCGGCTACAGCCAGATCGCGATCATCTTCCCGTTTATCGTCGCCGCGCCGCGTTACTTCACCGGCAAGATCGAGCTGGGCGAGCTGATGCAAATCAACTCGGCGTTCGGCAACGTGCAGGAGAATTTCAGCTGGTTTATCAGTGCGTACTCCGAGCTTGCCGGCTGGCGTGCGACCAGTGATCGTCTGCTCAGCTTCCAGCAGGCCATGCGCGAAAACGAGCAGCGCGTCCCGGCAATCGATGTGCGCCCCGAGGGCGAACGCTTGGTGGTGAAAGACTTGGGCATGGACCTGGCCGATGGCCGCCACTTGCTCACAGACGCCGAGATGACTGTGGAACCGGGCCAGCGCGTCATGCTCAGCGGGCGTTCCGGCAGCGGTAAAAGTACCTTGCTGCGCGCCATGGGCCATTTGTGGCCAGCGGGCCATGGTAGCATTCGCCTGCCGGCGGCACGTTACCTGTTCCTGCCGCAAAAGCCCTACTTGCCGATTGGTACGTTGAAGGCGGTGCTGAGTTATCCACAAGACGACAGCGTTTACCCGGCGCAACGTTATGCACAGGTGCTGGAAACCTGCCGCTTGCCGCATCTGGTCAGCCGTCTTGATGAGGCCAACCACTGGCAACGCATGCTCTCGCCAGGCGAGCAGCAGCGCCTGGCCTTCGCCCGCGCGTTGCTGTTTGCACCGCAATGGCTGTACATGGACGAGGCCACGTCAGCGATGGATGAAGAGGATGAAGCGACCTTGTACCAAGCCTTGATCGATGAGTTGCCGGGGCTGAGCATCGTCAGCGTCGGTCATCGCAGCAGCCTCAAGCGCTTCCATGGACGCCATGTGCGCATCGAGAGCGGCCAGCTTCAAGAGCAGCAACCTGCTTGAGGTCAAACTCGGCCAGTGTGGAAGATTGAGACCCACTGAAGCGGCCTCATATGAAGTGTTGATGATGAGTTGCCAGAGTTGGGAGGTGTCAGTGTAGGAGGGGGCTTGCTCCCGATGGCGGTGGATCAGTCAGCACATTTGTAGCTGACAGCCCGCTATCGGGAGCAAGCCCCCTCCCACAGTGGATCTTCGCTGTGCTTGCGACTGCGGCACACTGAAGCGGCCTCATATGAAGTGTTGATGATGAGTTGCCAGGGTTGGGCAGTGTCAGTGTGGGAGGGGGCTTGCTCCCGATGGCGGTGGGTCAGTCAGCACATTTTTAGCTGACAGCCCGCTATCGGGAGCAAGCCCCCTCCCACAGTGGACCTTCGCTGTGCTTGCGACTGCGGCCCACTGAAGCGGCCTCATATGAATTGTTGATGAAGTGTTGCCAGGGTTGGGCAGTGTCAGTGTGGGAGGGGGCTTGCTCCCGATGGCGGTGGGTCGGTCAGCACATTTGTAGCTGACAGACCGCTATCGGGAGCAAGCCCCCTTTCACAGTGGATCTTCGCTGTGCTTGCGAATGCGGCCCACTGAAGCGGCCTCATATGAAGTGTTGATTGATGAGTTGCCAGGGTTGGGCACTATCAGTGTGGGAGGGGGCTTGCTCCCGATGGCGGTGGATCAGTCAGCACATTTTTAGCTGACAGACCGCTATCGGGAGCAAGCCCCCTCCCACAGTGGACCTTCGCTGTGCTTGCGACTGTGGCCCACTGAAGTGGCCTCATATGAAGTGTTGATGAAGTGTTGCCAGGGTTGGGCAGTGTCAGTGTGGGAGGGGGCTTGCTCCCGATGGCGGTGGATCAGTCAGCACCTTTGTAGCTGACAGACCGCTATCGGGAGCAAGCCCCCTCCCACAGTGGACCTTCGCTGTGCTTGCGACTGTGGCTCAATGAAGTGGCCTCATATGAGGTGTTGATGAAGTGTTACCAGGGTTGGGCGGTGTCAGTGTGGGAGGGAGCAAGCCTCCTCCCACAGTGGATCTTCGCTGTGCTTGCGACTATGGCCCATTGAAGCGGCCTCATATGAAGTGTTGATTGATGAGTCGCCAGGGTTGGGCAGTGTCAGTGTGGGAGGGGGCTTGCTCCCGATGGCGCTGGGTCGGTCAGCACACTTGTAGCTGACAGACCGCTATCGGGAGCAAGCCCCCTCCCACAGTGGACCTTCGCTGTGCTTGCGACTGCGGCCCACTGAGGCGGCCTCATATGAATTGTTGATGATGAGTTACCAAGTTGGGCAGATTGTGGCTCAACAAAAAAGCCCGGCTGATCATCGATCAGCCGGGCTTTTTTGGTGCTTGAAAATGACTTACTTCTTCAAGCCGTAATGCTCATCCAGCATGCCTGGGGCGTTCGGCGTTTTTGGCGCGTAGTCCCGTGGTGGCTCCTGGTTTTCCCGCGGTGGGGTGAGGCGCTCGCGTGGAGCTTGCGGTGCATCGGAGTGCAACGCGGCCAGCAGACGCTGACGGGTGATGTCGTCGAGGGCCAGGCGGTTTGCGCCATCGGCGAGGTGATCCTGTACGTCCTGGTAGCTCTGAGTGAGCTTCTTGACCAGGGTTGCGGTGCTGTTGAAGTGGGTAACAACCTCGTTCTGATAACTGTCAAAACGTTCCTGAATGTCATCCAACTGACGCTGCGTGCGGTTAGGCGCGGCATTCGGCAGCAGGCGAGCAACCAGGAATCCAATGGCGACACCGGCAACCAGGGCAAGAGTCGGCAACAACCAAACTAAGAGCGAGTGTTCCACGAGTCCTTCCTCTATAAACGGCTTTGCTTTACGTTAACGGCTCGGACCTGCGCTGTATACCGCGATTAAGCTCGCAAGCATGCCATGCACAGACTTTTAGCTAGACGAGTCGACCCTTTGAGAGGTCACGGAGTTCATTCCTTGCTCATGCGTGAAACCCCCGTTCTGATCGATGGCCCGGTTGGCCAATTGGAAGCCCTGTACCTGGATCACCCCGAGCCACGTGGCCTGGCGCTGATCTGCCACCCTAACCCGGTGCAGGGTGGCACCATGCTGAATAAAGTTGTATCGACCCTGCAACGCACCGCCCGCGATGCTGGTTTGATTACTTTACGTTTCAATTACCGTGGCGTCGGTGCCAGCGCCGGCACGCACGACATGGCCACCGGTGAAGTCGACGATGCCGAAGCGGCCGTCACCTGGCTGCGCGAAAAACACCCGGAGTTGCCGATCACCCTGCTCGGGTTTTCCTTCGGCGGTTATGTGGCCGCCAGCCTCGGCGGGCGCCTGGAAGCCAAGGGCGAAAAACTGGCGCATTTGTTCATGGTCGCCGCTGCGGTGATGCGCCTGCGCGACAGCGACGTACTGCCGCAAGGCTGCCCATTGACGCTGATCCAGCCGGAAACTGATGAAGTGGTCGACCCGCAGCTCGTCTACGACTGGTCTGCCGCCTTGAATCGCCCCCATGAGCTGCTGAAAGTGGCAGAATGCGGGCACTTTTTTCATGGCAAGCTGACCGATCTCAAGGATCTGGTGCTGCCGCGCCTTTCGAATTGATAGCTGCCTGATAAGCGATTACCCATGACCACTCGTACCCGTATTCTCACCGGCATTACCACCACCGGCACGCCGCACCTGGGCAACTACGCCGGTGCGATTCGCCCGGCTATCCTCGCCAGCCAGGACGCGAATGCCGACTCTTTTTACTTCCTGGCCGACTACCACGCCCTGATCAAATGTGATGACCCGCAGCGCATTCAGCGCTCGCGTATGGAAATCGCCGCGACCTGGCTGGCCGGTGGCCTGGATGTGAATCGGGTGACGTTCTACCGTCAGTCCGACATCCCTGAAATCCCCGAGCTGACCTGGCTGCTGACTTGCGTTGCCGCCAAGGGCCTGCTCAACCGCGCCCATGCCTACAAGGCTTCGGTGGACAAGAACGTCGAAACCGGCGAAGACCCGGACGCGGGCATCACCATGGGCCTGTACAGCTACCCGGTGCTGATGGCGGCGGACATTTTGATGTTCAACGCGCACAAAGTGCCGGTGGGCCGCGACCAGATCCAGCACGTGGAAATGGCCCGCGACATCGGCCAGCGCTTCAACCACCTGTTCGGCAAGGGCAAAGAGTTTTTCACCATGCCCGAGGCGTTGATCGAAGAAAGCGTCGCCACCTTGCCGGGCCTCGACGGCCGCAAGATGTCGAAGAGCTACGACAACACCATCCCGCTGTTCACCAGCGCCAAGGAAATGAAAGACGCCATCTCGCGCATCGTCACTGATTCGCGCGCGCCCGGCGAAGCCAAAGACCCGGACACCTCGCACCTGTTCACCCTGTACCAGGCGTTTGCCAGCCAGGCGCAGGAACAAGAGTTCCGCGCTGAACTGCTGCAAGGCCTGGGCTGGGGCGAGGCGAAAAATCGCTTGTTCCAACTGCTCGACGGCCAGTTGGGCGAAGCGCGTGAGCGCTATCACGAACTGATGTCGCGCCCATCGGACATGGAAGACCTGCTGCTGGTCGGCGCCAAAAAAGCCCGCGCTGTCGCGGCGCCGTTCCTCGCCGAGCTGCGTGAGGCGGTGGGCCTGCGCTCGTTCGTCGAGCCGGCGGCTGCGCCGGTCAGTGCTAAAAAGAAAGCCGCTAAAGCCGCACGGTTTGTGAGCTTTCGCGAAGACGACGGCAGCTTCCGCTTCCGCTTGTTGGCCGCCGATGGCGAGCAACTGCTGCTGTCGCGTAACTTTGCCGACGGCAAAGCGGCTGGCGCAGTGACCAAGCAGTTGCAAAACGGCGACGCGCTGGACGTGCGCACAGAGGCGCAAAGCTTCAGCGTATGGCTGGACGGCGCTGCGGTGGCCGACAGCGCCGCGTTTGCCGACGAAGCGTCGCGCGATACCGCCATTGCCGCGTTGCGCACTGCGTTGACCCCAACCGAGGATTAACCCGACCAAGGGTTGATTGCCATTATCCAGGGCCGTCGTTACAGTGACGGCCCGTTTTTGTTGCCTTGCTAACGAAATTATGACGCCCCTAGAACGATATCAAGCTGATCTGAAACGCCCTGAATTCTTCCATGACGCTGCCCAGGAAAACGCGGTGCGGCATCTGCAGCGCCTGTACGACGACCTGGTCGCGGCCTCGCAGAACAAGCCAGGGTTGTTCGGCAAGCTGTTTGGCAAAAAAGACCACACGCCGGTCAAGGGCCTGTACTTCTGGGGTGGCGTCGGCCGCGGGAAGACCTACCTGGTAGACACCTTCTTCGAAGCGCTGCCGTTCAAGGAAAAGGTGCGCACACACTTTCACCGCTTCATGAAGCGTGTGCACGAAGAGATGAAAACCCTGCCGGGCGAGAAAAACCCGCTGACCATCATCGCCAAGCGGTTCTCCGACGAAGCGCGGGTGATCTGCTTCGATGAGTTTTTCGTCTCCGACATCACTGACGCCATGATCCTCGGCACCCTGATGGAAGAGCTGTTCAAGAACGGCGTGACCCTGGTTGCCACGTCGAACATCGTGCCCGACGGCCTGTACAAGGACGGCCTGCAACGTGCGCGCTTCCTGCCGGCCATCGCGCTGATCAAGCAGAACACCGAGATCGTCAACGTCGACAGTGGCGTCGACTATCGCCTGCGCCACCTTGAGCAGGCCGAGCTGTTCCACTTCCCGCTGAACGAAGCAGCGCATGAAAGCTTGAAGAAAAGCTTCCGTGCGCTCACGCCGGAATGCACGCAGGCGGTGGAAAACGACAAGCTGATGATCGAGAACCGCGAAATCATCGCGCTGCGCACCTGCGATGACGTGGCCTGGTTCGAATTCCGTCAACTGTGCGACGGCCCGCGCAGCCAGAACGACTACATCGAGCTGGGCAAGATCTTCCACGCGGTGATCTTGAGCGGCGTGGAGCAGATGAGCGTCACCACTGACGACATCGCGCGCCGTTTTATCAACATGGTCGACGAGTTCTACGACCGTAACGTCAAGTTGATTATTTCGGCGGAAGTCGAGCTCAAAGACCTCTACACCGGCGGTCGCTTGAATTTCGAATTCCAGCGCACGTTGAGTCGCTTGCTGGAAATGCAGTCCCACGAGTTCCTGTCGCGCGGGCACAAGCCGTAAGCACGACACGGTAAAAATGGGGGAGGGAGCAATCCCCTCCCGCATTGGGTTCAGGCGGCTTGCTGGAACTGCTGGCGGTACTGGTTTGGCGACAGCTCGGTGTGTTGCCTGAACAGCCGCGCAAAAAAGCTCGCATCGTCATATCCCACCTCATAACTGATGGTCTTGATGCTTTTGCGGCTGCCCGAGAGCAGCCCTTTGGCCGTTTCGATACGCAGGCGTTGCAAATAGTGCAACGGCTTGTCACCGGTGGCGCTCTGGAAGCGGCGCATGAAGTTGCGAATGCTCATGCCGTGTTCGCGGGCGACGTCTTCGAAGCGAAACTTGTCGGCAAAATGCTCTTCGAGCCAGTGTTGAATCTGCAGGATGATCACGTCCTGGTGCAGCTTCTGCCCGCCAAAACCAATGCGCCCCGGCGCGTAGCTGCGCTGTACTTCGTAGAGAATGTCGCGGGCTACGGCCTGGGCGATAGTGGCGCCGCAGAAACGCTCGATCAGGTAGATGTAGAGGTCGCATGCCGAGGTGGTGCCGCCGGCGCAATACAGGTTGTCGGCGTCGGTCAGGTGTTTGTCCTGATTGAGCTGCACCTTGGGGAAGCGTTCGCTGAAGGCTTTGAAGAAGCGCCAGTAAGTGGTTGCCTCCTTGCCATCAAGCAGCCCGGCTTCGGCCAGCCAGAATACGCCAGTGGCTTCACCGCAGAGTACCGCGCCGCGGGCGTGTTGTTCACGCAGCCAGGGCAGCACTTGCGGGTAGCGCGCGCACACGGCGTCGAAGTCGTCCCAGAAGGCCGGTAGCACGATGATGTCGGCGTCTTCCAGGCCGCCGTCGACCGGCATGATCACGTCGCTGAAACTGCGCACCGATTGCCCGTCGGGGCTGACCAGGCGTGTTTCGAACGCGGGTGTAAGGCCCAGGCCTTGCTGTTTGCCGTAACGCAGGCTGGCGAGGTGGAAGAAATCCTTGGCTTGCATCAGGGTTGAAGCGAATACCCGATCAATGGCCAAAATGCTGACGCGCCGTAACGGCGTGGAGATTTGGTTGGACATAATTTCATTTATTCTTATAGGGGAAAGTGGTCACCAGACGGCTGGATCGTCTTATTTTTTACCCCGTGTGTCCAGTGCCCCGATGATGTCATCGGGGCATCGGCGCTGTTTGATGAGGGTTCCCCGGCCCGGGAACCCTCAGGTGGCGCTTAAGGCGCAGGGTTTGGATGATCCTTCTGAATCGCCTCAATCCCCTCCAGCACCTCTTTGGAGAGTGTCAGGTCGGCACTGGCGATGTTGCTGTCCAACTGCGCAAGGCTGGTTGCACCGATGATATTGCTGGTCACAAACGGCTGTTGCGTGACGAATGCCAGGGCCATTTGCGCCGGGTCCAGGCCGTGCTCGCGCGCCAGTGCCACGTAACGGCTGCACGCGGCTTCCGACTGCGGGTTGAAGTAGCGGCTGAAGCGGCTGTATTCCGTCAGGCGGGCTTTTGCCGGGCGAGCGCCGCCTTCGTACTTGCCGCTGAGCATGCCGAACGCCAGCGGCGAATACGCCAACAGGCCGCATTGTTCGCGAATGGCAACTTCCGCCAGGCCCACTTCAAAGCTGCGGTTGAGCAGGTTGTAGGGGTTCTGGATCGACACGGCGCGGCTCCAGCCACGGGCTTCGGCCAGGGCCAGGAACTTCATGGTGCCCCACGGGGTTTCGTTGGACAGGCCGATGTGGCGGATCTTGCCGGCCTTCACCTGTTCGTCCAGCGCTTCGAGGGTTTCTTCCAGCGGCGTGAGGTCGTCTTCGTCCTTGTGTGTGTAGCTCAGTTGGCCGAAAAAGTTGGTGCTGCGCTCTGGCCAGTGCAACTGGTAGAGGTCGATCCAGTCGGTTTGCAGGCGCTTGAGGCTGGCGTCGAGGGCTTCGACGATGTGTTTACGGTTGTGGCGCAGGTAGCCATCGCGAATGTAGTCGATGGTATTGCCGGGGCCTGCGATCTTGCTGGCGAGCACCCAGTCGGCACGGTCACCGCGGCTTTTGAAGTAGTTGCCGATGTAACGCTCGGTGGTCGCATAGGTGTCGGCCTTGGGCGGCACCGGGTACATTTCGGCCGTGTCGAGGAAGTTGATCCCTGCGGCTTTGGCCCGCTCGATCTGTGCGAAGGCCTCTGCCTCGCTGTTCTGCTCGCCCCACGTCATGGTGCCCAGGGCAATCGCGCTTACATTCAGATCGGTTCGGCCCAGCTGTCGATAATCCATCAGGTACTCCTTCGGGGAAAACAATCATAAAAGCAGGTTGAATTTTTTTTCGCAATCTGCATAATTGCCCACCTCTTTCTGCAGTGGAAGTGATGCGCCGCCTGCCGAAGAATCTTGCCGTTGAACGGACGCGCCGACCCGAGCCCCCGATAGCGTCTGTATCCGGCTGCCTTTGACTTGTCAAAGTACGCACTATTCAGTAAGATCCGCCGTCTAATTTACAGGGCGGCCCCTGAGGCTATTAAAGAATGACAACTTTTACTGCAAAACCGGACACCGTCCAGCGCGACTGGTTTATCGTCGACGCCGCTGGTCAGACTCTGGGTCGTCTGGCCACTGAAGTCGCCAGCCGTCTGCGTGGCAAGCACAAGCCTGAGTACACCCCTCACGTTGATACTGGTGACTACATTGTCATCATCAACGCCGAGCAGGTACGTGTTACCGGCAACAAAGCGCAAGACAAAATGTACTACCGTCACTCCGGTTTCCCAGGCGGCATCAAGTCTTCCAACTTCGAAGGCCTGATCTCCAAGAAGCCTGAGGCCCCGATTGAAATCGCGGTTAAAGGTATGCTGCCGAAGGGCCCACTGGGTCGCGATATGTTTCGCAAGCTGAAAGTCTATGCGGGCGCTGTACACCCTCATGCTGCTCAGCAGCCCCAAGAACTGAAGTTTTAACGGAATAGTTCATTATGTCGGCGACTCAAAATTACGGCACTGGCCGTCGCAAAACCGCTACCGCACGTGTTTTCCTGCGTCCGGGTACTGGTAACATCTCGATCAACAACCGCACTCTGGAAAATTTCTTCGGTCGCGAAACTGCCCGCATGGTAGTTCGTCAGCCGCTGGAACTGACCGAGACAGTTGAAAAGTTCGACATCTACGTCACCGTTATCGGTGGCGGTGTAAGTGGTCAAGCTGGCGCAATCCGCCACGGTATCACTCGCGCTCTGATGCAGTACGACGAAACCCTGCGTGGCGCTCTGCGCAAAGCTGGCTTCGTAACTCGCGATGCTCGTGAAGTTGAACGTAAGAAAGTCGGTCTGCGTAAAGCGCGTAAGCGTCCGCAGTACTCGAAGCGTTAATTCGCTTTACGTTCCACAAAACGCCCAGCCTCCTCACGGAGCTGGGCGTTTTTTATTGCCTGCGATTTGTGCACACATTTGGCCGTGACAACGTGCCACATCCGCAGACCCCCTATACTACAAGGCCTGGAGCGGCACCGCGGGCTAATTCCCTTGTAAGTGTGTGGGCTTTTCATTACCATCCTGCAAAATTTTTATAAGTTCAGATTTAATACTTAGTAGACGCCTGATTTAACAGGCCAAAAAGCTGATGGGAGAGGACTGAATGAGCAATGACGGCGTGAATGCAGGCCGGCGTCGCTTCTTGGTAGCCGCCACGTCCGTGGTGGGTGCTGCAGGAGCGGTGGGGGCTGCGGTCCCGTTCGTGGGGTCATGGTTTCCCAGTGCCAAGGCGAAAGCCGCAGGTGCACCGGTGAAGGTGAATGTCAGTAAGGTCGAGCCAGGTCAGCAAATGATTGCTGAGTGGCGCGGTCAGCCGGTTTTCATTGTTCGTCGTACTGAGGAAATCCTCGGGAACCTGAAAAAAATCGAAGGCCAGTTGTCTGACCCCGACTCAAAGAATTCCGACCAGCCCGCCTACGTTGATAAGGAAGTCCGTTCGATCAAACCAGAGATTCTGCTGCTGATCGGTATCTGCACCCACCTCGGCTGCTCGCCAACCTTCCGCCCTGAAGTGGCGCCTGCCGACCTCGGCAAAGACTGGGTCGGCGGTTACTTCTGCCCTTGCCACGGCTCCCACTACGACCTGGCCGGCCGCGTCTACAAGTCCCAACCCGCACCGTTGAACCTGCCGGTTCCGCCACATCATTACGAGACTGACAATGTCATTGTCATTGGCGTCGACGAGGGGGAGAAAGCCTGATGAGCAAGTTCATGGATTGGGTGGATGCACGCTTCCCCGCGACCAAAATGTGGGAAGACCACCTCAGCAAGTATTACGCGCCAAAAAACTTCAACTTCTTCTACTTTTTCGGCTCACTGGCGCTGCTGGTGCTGGTCAACCAGATCATCACCGGCGTGTGGTTGACGATGAGTTACACGCCCTCGGCAGAGGAGGCGTTCGCCTCTGTTGAGTACATCATGCGGGACGTCGAGTACGGCTCGATCCTGCGCTTGCTGCACTCTACCGGCGCTTCGGCGTTCTTTATCGTGGTTTACATGCACATGTTCCGTGGCCTGCTCTACGGTTCGTACCAGAAGCCGCGTGAGCTGGTGTGGGTGTTCGGCATGCTGATTTACCTGGCGCTGATGGCCGAAGCCTTCATGGGTTATCTGCTGCCGTGGGGCCAGATGTCGTACTGGGGCGCACAGGTGATCATCTCGCTGTTCGGTGCGATCCCGGTTATCGGCAACGACCTGACCCAGTGGATTCGGGGTGACTACCTGATCTCCGGCATCACCTTGAACCGCTTTTTTGCGCTGCACGTGGTGGCCTTGCCGATCGTGATTCTCGGCCTGGTGGTGCTGCACATCCTGGCGCTGCACGAGGTGGGCTCCAACAACCCGGACGGCGTCGACATCAAGAAGTACAAAGACGAAAACGGCATCCCGCTGGATGGCATTCCGTTCCACCCGTACTACACCGTGAAAGACATTGTGGGTGTGGTGGTGTTCTTGTTTGTGTTCTGCTCGATCGTGTTCTTTTTCCCGGAGATGGGCGGGTATTTCCTCGAGAAGCCCAACTTTGAGCAAGCCAACGCGTTCAAGACGCCTGAGCACATTGCCCCGGTTTGGTACTTCACGCCGTTCTACGCGATCTTGCGCGCGATTCCCGACAAGCTTATGGGCGTGATCGCCATGGGCGCCGCCATTGCGGTGCTGTTCGTGCTGCCGTGGCTCGACCGAAGCCCGGTCAAGTCGATGCGCTACAAGGGCTGGCTGAGCAAAATCTGGCTGTGGGTATTCTGCATTTCGTTCGTGATCCTGGGCGTGTTGGGCGTATTGGCACCCACCCCCGAGCGTACATTGCTGTCGCAGGTGTGCACCTTCCTGTACTTCGCCTACTTCATTCTGATGCCGTTCTACACCCGGCTCGAGAAGACCAAACCGGTTCCGGAAAGGGTGACTGGCTGATGAAAAAATTATTGGTTGCATTCGTGCTTGCGGCGCTGCCGCTACTGTCCTTCGCGGCCGAGCATGGCGCGGAACTCGAAAAAGTCGATATTGATGTGTCCGACAAGGCCGCCATGCAGGATGGTTTGCGTACCTTCACCAACTATTGCATGGGCTGCCACAGCGCCAAGTTCCAACGCTACGAGCGTGTTGCCGATGACTTGGGCATCCCGCATGACGTAATGCTCAGCCAGGCGGTGTTCACCGGCGCAAAAATCGGCGACCACATGAGCATCGGCATGCAACCGGCAGACGCCAAGGCCTGGTTCGGTGCGGCACCGCCAGACCTGACACTGGTGGCGCGTGTGCGCGGCACTGACTGGCTCTACGGTTACCTGAAATCCTTCTACGAAGACCCGGCGCGGCCGTATGGCGTGAACAACAAAGTCTTCCCGAATGTCGGTATGCCTAACGTTCTTGTCGGCCTGCAGGGTCGCCAAGTGGTAGGATGCAAGCAGGTTCAGGTCGTTGAAGACGGCAAGAAGCAATATGACCCGTTGACCGGCACGCCTCTGACACATGAAGCGTGCGATCAACTGACTATATTGCCCAAGACCGGTACGCTGAACGCAGAGCAGTTTGACGAGAAGGTCAAGAATCTGGTGACCTTCCTGGCTTACTCGGCCAACCCGGTCAAACTGCAACATCAGCGCATCGGTACGTATGTGTTGCTCTACCTGGCCTTCTTCTTCGTGTTCGCTTACCTGCTTAAACGCGAATACTGGAAGGATGTGCATTGATCCAACCGTAAGCAATTGCTGTTAATCTTGCGCGCCCAGCGGCATCTCTGAACACGTAGCGCTCTGGTTCAACCAGGCACTGCAGAGATGCTCTCTGGGCGCGCTCGTTTTTGAGCTTTCGATAATTTCAACAAGCGAGGAGGACCGCCATGGGCGTGACCAACCGGTTGGCCTGTTACTCCGACCCCGCCGACCACTATTCCCACCGAGTACGCATCGTGCTCGCAGAGAAGGGTGTCAGCGCCGAGATCATCAGTGTGGAGGTGGGTCGTCATCCGCCGAAGCTGATCGAAGTGAACCCTTACGGCAGCTTGCCCACCCTGGTCGATCGTGACCTGGCGTTGTGGGAGTCAACCGTGGTGATGGAATACCTGGATGAGCGTTACCCGCATCCGCCTTTGTTGCCGGTGTATCCGGTGGCGCGTGCCAACAGCCGCCTGCTGATCCATCGGATCCAGCGTGACTGGTGCGGGTTGGTGGATGTGATTCTGGATTCACGCAGTAAAGAAGCCGCCCGTGTCGTGGCGCGCAAGGAATTGCGCGAGAGCCTGACCGGTGTTTCGCCGCTGTTCGCCGACAAACCTTTTTTCCTCAGTGAGGAACAAAGCCTGGTGGACTGCTGCCTACTCCCCATACTCTGGCGCTTGCCGATTATGGGTATTGAACTGCCGCGGCCGGCCAAGCCGCTGCTTGATTACATGGAGCGCCAGTTTGCGCGTGAGGCTTTCCAGGCGAGTCTGTCTGGTGTCGAACGCGATATGCGCTAAGGCTTAAGGAGCCGCTGATGAACTCCAGTCGACCGTACCTGGTCCGCGCGCTCTATGAGTGGATTGTGGACAACGATTGCACCCCGCACATGCTGGTGAATTCCGAATTTCCTGCGGTTCAGGTGCCGCAGGGTTTTGCCAGTGATGGGCAGATTGTGCTGAACGTATCACCGAGTGCCGTGCGCCACCTGCACATGGACAACGAAGCGGTAAGCTTCGAAGGGCGTTTCGGCGGCGTGCCGCATACGCTGTTCGTGCCGATTGGCGCGATTCTCGGGATCTACGCCCGCGAGAATGGCCAAGGCATGGTGTTCGATCTGGAGTCGCCTTTCGAGGAAGACGAAGCGATCGAAGGCGAGGGCAGTGATGAGGCGCCACCACCGGATTCCGAGCCACCGCGCCCGACCGGTCGGCCGAGCCTCAAAGTGGTGAAGTAAACGGCTTTGCCTTCGGCCAAGTCTGAAAAATGCCTCGACGCGTGTCGGGGCATTTTTTTTGCGTAAAGGATATGGATGAAAGTCGTGACGCAACGGTGATCGTACAACAGCCATGGGCTATGATGCGTACTCAAGTTCGCCGAGAAAGATGATCTGCCATGGAAAACCCCAACACCGCCCCTCGTCTTCCCCGCAAGCGCCGCAGCCTTGCCCAGGAATTGGTCACGGTGTTGTCCGAGCAGATCCGCGACGGCCAACTCAAACGTGGCGATAAATTGCCCACCGAGTCGGCAATCATGGAAGTCCATGGGGTTAGCCGCACCGTGGTGCGCGAAGCCATCTCGCGGTTGCAGGCCGCCGGGCAGGTCGAAACCCGCCACGGCATCGGCACCTTTGTGTTGGACACGCCAAGCCCGAGCGGTTTTCGGATTGACCCGGCCACCGTGGTGACCTTGCGTGACGTGCTGGCAATTCTGGAACTGCGTATCAGCCTTGAAGTGGAGTCTGCCGGCTTGGCGGCGTTACGCCGTAGCGACGAGCAACTGGCCGCCATGCGCGCGGCGCTCGATGCGCTGAATGAAAGTGCGGCACACGCAGGTGACGCGGTCGCGTCAGACTTCGCGTTCCACCTGGAAATTGCGCTGTCTACCGGCAACCGCTATTTCACCGACATCATGACCCACTTGGGCACCAGCATCATTCCGCGTACCCGCCTGAATTCGGCGCGGCTGGCGCACGATGACCAGCAGCACTACATGAGCCGCCTGAGCCGTGAGCACGAAGAGATTTATGAGGCCATCGCGCGCCAGGATTCGGACGCCGCACGAGCGGCCATGCGCCTGCACTTGACCAACAGCCGCGAGCGGCTGCGCCATGCCCATGAAGAGGCAGAAGCGCAGCGCAATTGAAGGCGCAGCAGATCTAACGTAGGCGCTGGCTTGTGTGGGAGCCGGCTTGCCTGCGATGGCATCACTTTGGTATGCCTGAAACACCGCGGCGCCTGCATCGCAGGCAAGCCAGCTCCCACATTTGATCTCCAGTGTCAGAACACTATTGAGTAGACCCCATAGGCGAGTGATTCGGGGGGTAGCCGCGTACCTGAGATTCACCCCGATGAATTACAGTTGACGAATTATTTTATAGTTGTACGATGACGTACGACATCACCAAAAACCAACAATAACCTTTCGACAGAAAGTTTTCGCCCAGGGTGTTCGAATAATGAATCCACAAGAACTGAAGTCCATCCTCTCCCACGGTCTGCTGTCTTTCCCCGTGACCGATTTCAACGCGCAGGGTGACTTCCACCAGGCGGGCTATATCAAGCGCCTGGAATGGCTTGCTCCTTACGGCGCGACGGCCTTGTTCGCTGCCGGCGGCACCGGTGAGTTTTTCTCCCTGGCTGCCAGCGAATATTCCCAAGTGGTCAAGACCGCTGTTGATACCTGCGCCACCAGCGTGCCGATTCTCGCCGGTGTCGGCGGTTCGACCCGTCAAGCTATCGAGTACGCGCAGGAAGCTGAACGCCTGGGTGCCAAAGGCTTGCTGCTGCTGCCGCACTACCTGACCGAAGCCAGCCAGGACGGCGTTGCCGCCCACGTGGAAGCGGTGTGCAAGTCGGTCAAGATCGGCGTGGTTGTGTACAACCGCAACGTCTGCCGCCTGACTGCACCCCTGCTGGAACGCCTAGCTGAACGCTGCCCGAACCTGATCGGCTACAAGGATGGCCTGGGTGACATCGAGTTGATGGTGTCGATCCGCCGTCGTCTTGGCGACCGTTTCAGCTACCTCGGCGGCTTGCCGACTGCAGAGGTTTACGCCGCAGCCTACAAAGCTTTGGGCGTGCCGGTGTACTCCTCGGCGGTGTTCAACTTCATTCCGAAAACCGCGATGGACTTCTACCACGCGATCGCCAAAGACGATCACGTCACCGTGGCCAAGATCATCGACGACTTCTTCCTGCCTTACCTCGATATTCGCAACCGTAAATCCGGTTACGCCGTGAGCATCGTCAAAGCCGGTGCAAAAATCGCCGGCTATGACGCAGGCCCGGTCCGCACGCCGCTGACCGATCTGCTGCCGGAAGAATACGAAGCCCTGGCCGCGCTGATCGACAAGCAAGGTCCGCAGTAACTTATCTACAAGGCCGCTGAGTAATCAGCGGCCTTTTGCGTCAGGAGAAGATTTGTGTCCCAAGCCAAGCGTTTTGAAAACTACATCAACGGCGAGTGGGTGGCCGGTGCCGACTATTGCGTCAACCTCAACCCGTCGGAGTTGTCTGATGTCATTGGCGAATACGCCAAGGCTGACGTAGCCCAAGTCAACGCTGCCATCGACGCCGCTCGCGCCGCGTTCCCGGCCTGGTCGACGTCCGGGATCCAGGCGCGTCACGATGCGCTGGATAAAGTCGGCAGCGAAATCCTCGCGCGCCGCGAAGAGCTCGGTACCCTGCTGGCTCGGGAAGAGGGCAAGACCCTGCCCGAAGCCATCGGCGAAGTGACCCGCGCCGGTAACATCTTCAAATTCTTTGCCGGTGAATGCCTGCGCCTGTCGGGCGACTACCTGCCCTCGGTACGTCCGAGCGTCAACGTTGAAGTCACCCGCGAAGCCTTGGGTGTGGTCGGTTTGATCACCCCGTGGAACTTCCCGATTGCGATTCCCGCGTGGAAAATTGCCCCGGCCCTGGCCTACGGCAACTGTGTGGTGATCAAACCCGCCGAATTGGTGCCGGGTTGCGCCTGGGCCTTGGCCGAAATCATCTCGCGCGCAGGCTTCCCCGCCGGTGTATTCAACCTGGTGATGGGCAGCGGTCGTGTGGTCGGCGATGTGCTGGTCAACAGCCCGAAAGTTGACGGCATCAGCTTCACCGGTTCGGTGGGCGTGGGTCGTCAGATCGCTGTCAGCTGCGTGTCGCGTCAGGCCAAAGTGCAGTTGGAAATGGGCGGTAAAAACCCGCAGATCATCCTCGACGACGCCGACCTCAAGCAGGCCGTCGAGTTGTCGGTACAGAGCGCGTTCTACTCCACCGGCCAGCGTTGCACAGCGTCCAGCCGCTTTATCGTGACCGCCGGTATCCACGACCAATTTGTCGCGGCCATGGCTGAGCGCATGAAGTCGATCAAAGTCGGCCACGCCCTGAAAAGCGGCACCGACATTGGCCCGGTGGTTTCCCAGGCCCAGTTGGATCAGGACCTGAAATACATCGACATCGGCCAAACCGAAGGCGCGCGGCTGGTCAGCGGTGGCGGCCTGGTGACGTGCGATACCGAAGGCTACTACTTGGCGCCAACCCTGTTTGCCGACAGCGAAGCCGCCATGCGCATCAGCCGAGAAGAGATCTTCGGCCCGGTCGCCAACGTGGTGCGCGTTGCCGATTACGACGCGGCGCTGGCCATGGCCAACGACACCGAGTTCGGCTTGTCGGCCGGTATTGCCACCACGTCGCTGAAGTACGCCAACCACTTCAAGCGCCACTCGCAGGCCGGGATGGTGATGGTCAACCTGCCGACTGCCGGCGTTGACTATCACGTGCCATTCGGTGGCCGTAAGGGCTCCTCCTATGGTTCGCGCGAGCAGGGTCGCTATGCGCAAGAGTTCTACACCGTGGTGAAAACCAGCTACATCGGTTCGTAACACGCAACACCCGTGGTTCCTGCTGTGTGCGGGAGTCGGGCAAGCCCGGCTCCCGCACAACGCGCTGCACAACACAACTTGATTACCCGCAAAAAAAATAATTAGTGGGAGTACTTTTTCATGCAAGCGACCAAGCCGACCCATGTCCGCTATTTGATCCTGCTCATGCTGTTCCTGGTGACAACGATCAACTATGCCGACCGGGCCACCATCGCAATCGCGGGCTCCAGCCTGCAAAAAGACCTCGGCATCGACGCGGTCACCCTCGGTTACATCTTCTCTGCATTCGGTTGGGCCTACGTGGCGGGGCAAATCCCCGGCGGCTGGCTGCTCGATCGTTTCGGCTCGAAAAAAGTCTACGCCCTGAGCATCTTCACCTGGTCGCTGTTCACCGTGCTGCAAGGCTATGTCGGTGAATTCGGGATCTCCACCGCCGTCGTTGCGCTGTTTATGCTGCGCTTCATGGTGGGCCTGGCCGAAGCGCCGTCCTTTCCGGGTAACGCACGCATCGTGGCGGCCTGGTTCCCTACGGCTGAACGCGGTACCGCTTCGGCGATCTTCAACTCGGCGCAATACTTCGCCACGGTGCTGTTTGCACCGCTGATGGGTTGGATCGTTTACAGCTTCGGCTGGCAGCACGTGTTTATCGTGATGGGCGCAATCGGCATTGTCTTCTCGCTGGTCTGGCTGAAAGTTATCCACAGCCCGCGCCAGCACCCGATGATCAACGCCGCCGAGTTCGATTACATCGCCGCCAACGGTGCCATGGTCGATATGGACCAGGACAAAGGCAAGGGCAAGAAAACCGATGGCCCGAAGTGGGATTACATCCGTCAGTTGCTGACCAACCGCATGATGCTCGGCGTTTACCTCGGCCAGTATTGCATCAACGGCATCACGTACTTCTTCCTCACCTGGTTCCCGGTGTACCTGGTGCAGGACCGTGGCATGACCATCCTCAAAGCCGGTTTCGTGGCTTCGCTGCCGGCGATCTGCGGCTTTATCGGTGGCGTACTCGGCGGGGTTATTTCCGATTACCTGCTGCGCAAAGGCCATTCCCTGACCTTCGCCCGCAAGGCGCCGATCATTGGTGGCCTGCTGATTTCGAGCAGCATCGTGGCCTGCAACTACGTGGACATCGAGTGGATGGTGGTGGGCTTCATGGCCTTGGCCTTCTTCGGTAAAGGCGTTGGCGCACTTGGCTGGGCGGTGGTTTCCGACACCTCACCGAAACAAATCGCCGGCCTCAGTGGCGGCTTGTTCAACACCTTCGGTAACCTGGCATCGATCACCACGCCTATCGTTATTGGCTACATCATCGCCACCACCGGTTCGTTCAAGTGGGCCTTGGTGTTCGTCGGCGCCAACGCGCTGGTAGCGGTGTTCAGCTACCTGGTGATTGTCGGCCCGATCAAACGCGTGGTGCTCAAAGAGCCGCCAAGCAGCAAAGGGCCTGAGTTGACCAACCTTACCGAAGCGCATTCCTGAGGGGCGATGTAATGCAGTTGATTGAACATGCCGACTCGCCGCGCTCGATTCGTTTGCACGCGCGCGACAACGTGGTGATCGTGGTCAATGACCAGGGCGTACCGGCCGGGACCGAGTTCCCGGACGGCCTGGTGACCGTCGAATTTATCCCCCAGAGCCACAAAGTGACCCTGGAAGATATTCCCGAAGGCGGTCAGATTATTCGCTACGGCCAAACCATTGGTTACGCTTTGGCGCCGATTGCGCGCGGCAGTTGGGTGCAGGAAGATCAACTGCGCATGCCCACCGCGCCACCGCTGGACAGCTTGCCGCTGTCCACCGAGGTGCCGGAAACCCCGGCGCCGCTGGAAGGCTTTACCTTCGAGGGTTATCGCAACGCCGACGGCACCGTGGGCACGCGCAATATTCTCGGCATCACCACCACCGTGCAGTGCGTCACCGGTGTGCTGGACCACGCGGTCAAGCGCATCAAGGACGAGTTGCTGCCGCACTATCCGCACGTGGATGACGTGGTGGCGCTGACCCACAGCTACGGCTGCGGCGTGGCGATTACGGCGACCGATGCGTATATCCCGATCCGCACCGTGCGCAACCTGGCACGCAACCCGAACCTGGGTGGCGAAGCCTTGGTGATCAGCCTGGGGTGCGAGAAATTGCAGGCCGGGCAGGTGATGCACGACAACGACAGCTCGGTCGATTTAAGCGAGCCGTGGTTGTACCGGTTGCAGGATTCCAGCCACGGTTTTACCGAGATGATCGAGCAGATCATGGCGCTGGCTGAAGCGCGCTTGAAAAAACTCGACCAGCGCCGCCGGGAAACCGTGCCGGCCTCCGAGCTGATTTTGGGCATGCAGTGCGGCGGCAGTGATGCGTTTTCCGGCATCACCGCCAACCCGGCGCTGGGTTATGCCTCGGATTTGCTTTTGCGGGCCGGGGCGACGGTGATGTTTTCCGAAGTCACCGAAGTACGCGATGCGATTTACCTGCTGACGTCGCGCGCCGAGAGTAAAGAAGTGGCGCAGGAGCTGGTCAGGGAAATGGACTGGTACGACCGTTACCTGGCCAAGGGCGAGGCTGATCGCAGCGCCAACACCACGCCGGGCAACAAGAAGGGTGGGTTGTCGAACATCGTCGAGAAGTCCTTGGGCTCCATCGTCAAGTCCGGCAGCAGCGCGATCAATGGCGTGCTTGGCCCTGGCGAGCGTTTCAAGCGCAAAGGCCTTATTTTTTGCGCCACGCCGGCCAGTGACTTTGTCTGCGGCACCTTGCAACTGGCGGCCGGGATGAACTTGCATGTGTTCACCACCGGGCGCGGCACGCCTTACGGGCTGGCCATGGCGCCGGTGGTGAAAGTCTCGACGCGTACGGAGCTGGCGCAGCGTTGGCCGGACTTGATCGACATTGACGCCGGGCGCATTGCTACCGGGCGTGCGACGATCGAGGAGTTGGGTTGGGAGCTGTTTCACTTCTACCTGGACGTGGCCAGCGGCAAGAAGCAGACGTGGGCCGAGCAGCTCAAGCTGCATAACGACATCACGTTGTTTAACCCGGCGCCGATTACTTAGGCCCGAGTTGCCGCCATCGCGAGCAAGGCGAATCGTCGCACCGCCGCTCCCACACTTGACTGCATTCTCATGCTGGAACTCGGTCAAGTGTGGGAGCGGGCTTGCTCGCGATAGCGGCCTACCAGGCGCCACAGCGCTGTATGGCTTATCATTAGCCAACTAACGACGCTCACCAAGGTTCTCCCCGGCATGCTGGCTATCTTCCTCACCACCCTCACCATCACCGCGCCGGTGTTTGCCATGCTGTTTCTGGGTGTGCTGCTCAAGCGCATCAACTGGATCAACGACAACTTTATCCACACAGCTTCCTCCCTGGTGTTCAACGTCACCATGCCGGCGCTGCTGTTCCTTGGCATCCTGCATGCCGACCTGCACTCGGCGCTCAAGCCGGGTTTGCTGATTTACTTTGCCGTCGCCACGTTGCTGAGCTTTGCGCTGGCTTGGGGCTGGGCGATTTTTCGTTGCAAGCGTGAAGACCGCGGTATCTATACCCAAGGCGCGTTTCGCGGTAACAACGGCGTTATCGGCCTGGCGCTGGCGGCCAGCATGTACGGCGACTACGGCATTTCCCTCGGCGCGATTCTCGCGGCGCTGGTGATTCTGTTCTACAACACGCTGTCGACCATCGTGCTGGCGGTGTACAGCCCGGTGATCAAGTCCGACCCGTGGAGCATCTTCAAAAGTGTGGTGGCCAACCCGCTGATCATCAGCGTGGTGGTGGCCGCGCCGTTCGCCATTTTCAAGATCGGCTTGCCGGGGTGGCTGCAGTCGTCCGGCCAGTATTTGGCGGACATGACCTTGCCGCTGGCGCTGATCTGCATCGGCGGCACCTTGTCGTTGGCGGCGTTGCGCAAAAGCGGCAGCATGGCCCTGAGTGCCAGCCTGGTGAAGATGATCGGTTTGCCGCTGGTGGCCACGTTCGGGGCCTGGCTGTTGGGCTTTCGCGGGCCGGAACTGGGGATTTTGTTCTTGTACTTCGGCGCGCCGACCGCGGCGGCCAGCTTTGTGATGGCCAGGGCGGCGCAGGGGAATCATGAGCTGGCAGCGGCGATTATTGTGATCACCACGTTGATGGCGGCGGTGACCACCAATATCGGGATTTTTGTGTTGCAGGCGGGTGGATGGATCTGAGTTTTGGGGTGGGGTTGAGGGCCTCATCGCGAGCAAGCCCGCTCCCACACTTTGATCTGTTCACACATTAAAGTGTGGGAGCGGGCTTGCTCGCGATAGCTATCTAACAGTCACTGCCGCTCTGCCTGATAGCTATCAATCACTTCCTGCGCCGCCCGAAACGCATCAATCGCCGCCGGCACTCCGGCATACACCGCGCAATGCAGCAGCGCCTCGCGAATCTCTTCTACCGTGCACCCATTGTTCAGCGCGCCGCGCACGTGGCCCTTGAGTTCCTGCGGGCATTTGAGCGCCGTGAGGGCGGCGAGGGTGATCAGGCTGCGCGTCTTCAGCGGCAAACCCTCGCGGTTCCAGACGCTGCCCCACGCGTGTTCGTTGACGAAGTCCTGCAGCGGCTGGGTGAACTCGGTGGCATTGCCCAAGGCGCGGTCGACGAACACATCGCCCATCACTTGGCGACGCACTTCAACGCCGGGCTTTTTCTGATCGGTCATTGCGATTCCCTCGTGTGTTGGCGGCGCCAGGCGCGCAGCGTGTTGAACAACAAGAAAGCCACCAGCGCTGGCAAAACGTAATACAGCATCAGGTGTTCAAGCTTGCTCGCCAGCGGCATGCCGGTGGTGAACGCCATCACATGCAGGCCGTACGCCAGGTACAAACCCAGTAGCACCAAGCCTTCGGCGCGCGTCACGCGGTAACCGCTGTAGAACACCGGCAGGCACAGCACCACCGCGCCGAGCATCACCGGCAGGTCGAAGTCCAACGCGTTGGGCGATACCGACAGCGGCGAGGGCGCGAGCAGCGCAGTCAAACCCAGCACCCCGAGCAGGTTGAACACGTTGCTGCCGATCACGTTGCCCACGGCAATCTCCCGCTGGCCGCGCAGGGCGGCGATCAGCGAGGTGGCGAGGCATGGCAGCGAAGTGCCAACACCGATCAGCGTCAGGCCGATGATGCGTTCCGACAGGCCCAAGTCGCTCGCCACATCCACCGCCGCGCCCAGCAACAAATGCCCCGCCAGTGCCAGAATCAACAGCCCGCCGAGCATCAGCAATACGCTGCTCAGCCAGGGCGCTCTGGCCACTGTGTCGAGGGTGCGCGGGCGGGCGGAATGGCGGGTCTGGTAGTGCAACACACCGAGGTAGGCCATCAGCGCGACCAGCAACAGCACGCCGTCGATTGGCGTCAGGTCTTCATTGGAGGCCAGGGTAAACACCAGCAAACCGGCGAGGATCATCACCGGGATGTCCAGGCGTACCAGTTGGCGCGACACGCGTAACGGAATGATCAGTGCCGCGAGGCCCAGGGTCACGAGGATATTGAAGATGCTGCTGCCGATCACGCTGCCCACGGCAATATCGGTATTACCGGCCAGGGTGGCTTGCAGGCTGACGGTCATCTGCGGCGCGCTGCTGCCGAACGCAACGATGCTCAGGCCGATGATCAGCGGGCGCACCTTGAGGCTGGCCGCCAGGCGCACGGCGGCGCGCACCAGGATTTCGGCGCCGACAATCAGCAACAGCAAGCCGCTGACCAGTTCGATCAGGCTCCAGGGCGAGAGGGCGGTTAATCCGAAAATGGCCGGGCTCCTTTAGTTAATTGCTCATGGCCTGCACACGTACGCGTGCCGTGCCAGTGCCGAGCATACCGAGTTGTTCGGCGGCCCTGCGTGAAACGTCGATCAGGCGCCCGCGAGTATGCGGGCCGCGGTCATTAATGCGTACCACGACAGATCTGCCGTTGGCGAGATTGGTCACCTTGACCTGCGTGCCGAACGGCAGGCGCCGATGGGCGGCGGTCAGAGTGTTCTGGTTGAAGGCTTCACCGCTGGCAGTTTTGTTGCCATGGTGCTTGGCGCCGTAATACGAGGCGGTGCCGGTTTCGTCGTAGCCGTTGGGGTCGATGAGGCCGCTGGCGCAACCGGCCAGTAGAGAGAACAGGACCAGCAGGCCGAGTAGGCGCTTCATTTTCACGGTGCCCCGAAAGTCATGTAGTCACCGGCAGATGTGAGAGGGGGCTTGCTCCCGATGGCGGTAGAGCAATCAATATAAGTGCCAACTGACAGGTCCTCATCGGGAGCAAGCCCCCTCCCACAAAAGCCCCTTCCCACACAAACCTTTGCAACAATGGCCCGAGTGGGGCGCGAAACCCCGCCCGGGCCATTCACTGCGATCAGCCTTCGAGCTTGCTTTTCAGCAGTTCGTTTACCTGTTGCGGGTTGGCTTTGCCTTTGGAGGCTTTCATGGCCTGGCCGACAAAGAAACCGAACATCTTGCCGCGCTTGGCTTCGTCTGCCGCGCGGTATTGCTCGACTTGTTCGGCATTGGCCGCGAGCATTTCATCGAGTACGGCCGAAATTGCGCCGCTGTCGGTGACTTGCTTGAGGCCGCGCTTCTCGATGATTTCGTCGGCACTGCCTTCGCCGCTGGCCATCGCTTCAAACACGGTCTTGGCGATTTTGCCGGAGATGGTGTTGTCTTTGATGCGCAGCAGCATGCCGCCCAATTGCTCGGCGGTCACCGGCGCTTCGTCGATTTCCAGGCCTTGTTTGTTCAACAGGCTGCCCAGCTCAACCATCACCCAGTTGGCCGCCAGCTTGGCGTCGCCGGCAATGCTCACGACTTTTTCGAAGTAGTTGGCTTGTTCACGGCTGGAGGCCAAAACGCTGGCATCGTAAACCGACAAGCCGAACTGCGCCTGGAAGCGCTCGCGTTTTTGCTGCGGCAACTCCGGCAAAGTGGCACGCACGTCATTCAGGAACGAATCCTCGATGACCACCGGCAACAGGTCCGGGTCGGGGAAGTAACGGTAGTCGTTGGCTTCCTCTTTGCTGCGCATGGCGCGGGTTTCGTCTTTGTTCGGGTCGTACAGGCGCGTTTGCTGGATCACCTTGCCGCCGTCTTCGATCAGTTCGATCTGGCGGCGTACTTCGCTGTTGATCGCCTTCTCGATGAAGCGGAACGAGTTAACGTTCTTGATCTCGCAGCGGGTGCCGTATTCGGCCTGGCCTTTGGGGCGGATCGACACGTTGCAGTCGCAACGCAGCGAGCCTTCGGCCATGTTGCCGTCGCAGATGCCCAGGTAGCGCACCAGCGCGTGGATGGTCTTGACGTAGGCCACGGCTTCCTTGGCGTTACGCATGTCCGGCTCGGACACGATCTCCAGCAACGGCGTACCGGCGCGGTTCAGGTCGATACCGGTAGAACCGATGAACTCTTCGTGCAGGCTCTTGCCGGCGTCTTCTTCCAGGTGCGCGCGGGTCACGCCGACACGCTTGATGGTGCCGTCTTCCAGCGGGATGTCCAGGTAGCCCTTGCCGACAATCGGCAATTCCATCTGGCTGATCTGGTAGCCCTTGGGCAGGTCCGGGTAGAAGTAGTTTTTGCGCGCAAACACGTTGTGCTGGCCGATCTCGGCGTCAATCGCCAAGCCGAACATCACCGCCATGCGCACCGCTTCCTGGTTCAACACCGGCAGCACGCCGGGCATGCCCAGGTCTACCAGGCTCGCCTGAGTGTTCGGCTCGGAACCGAACGTGGTGGCGCTACCGGAGAAAATCTTCGATTGGGTGGCGAGCTGGGTATGAATCTCCAGCCCGATCACAACTTCCCATTGCATAGTGTTCTCCTCAGAAGCCGGTAGGGGTGCGGGTGTGCCAGTCGGTGTTCAACTGGTACTGGTGCGCCACATTGAGCAGGCGGCCTTCCTGGAAATACGGGGCGAGCAATTGCACGCCGACCGGCAGGCCATCGACGAAACCTGCGGGCATCGACAAGCCCGGCAAGCCCGCGAGGTTGGCGGTGATGGTGTACAGGTCTTCCAGGTACTCGGCGATCGGGTCGCCGGTCTTGGCGCCGATCTTCCAGGCCGGGTTCGGCGTGGTTGGGCCGAGGATCACGTCGACTTCTTCAAAGGCCGCCATGAAGTCGTTTTTGATCAGGCGACGGATTTTTTGCGCCTTGAGGTAGTACGCGTCGTAGTAGCCGGCCGACAGCGCGTAGGCACCGACCATGATCCGGCGTTGTACTTCCACGCCGAAACCTTCGCCACGCGAGCGCTTATAAAGGTCGGTGAGGTCTTTCGGGTTTTCGCAGCGATAGCCGAAACGCACGCCGTCGAACCGCGACAGGTTGGACGAGGCTTCTGCCGGCGCGATCACGTAGTACGCAGGAATCGCGTGCTGGTTGTTCGGCAGGCTGATTTCCTTGATCACCGCGCCGAGTTTTTCCAGCTCTTTGACGCTGTTGTGCACCAATTCAGCGATACGCGGGTCGAGGCCGGCGCTGAAATACTCTTTCGGCACGCCGATACGCAGGCCTTTGATCGACGTATTCAGGCTGGCGCTGTAGTCCGGTACTGGCTCGTCGATGCTGGTGGAGTCCTGTTTATCGAACCCGGCCATACCTTGTAACAAAATCGCGCAGTCTTCTGCGGTGCGCGCCAACGGGCCGCCCTGATCCAGGCTGGACGCGTAGGCGATCATGCCCCAACGGGAAACGCGACCGTAGGTCGGCTTCAAACCGGTGAGGTTAGTGAAGGCTGCAGGCTGGCGGATCGAACCGCCGGTGTCGGTGGCGGTGGCGGCCGGCAAGAAGCGCGCGGCAACGGCCGCAGCCGAACCGCCGGACGAGCCGCCCGGTACGTGCGCAAGGTTCCACGGGTTTTTCACCGCGCCGTAGTAGCTCGACTCGTTGGCCGAACCCATGGCGAATTCGTCCATGTTGGTCTTGCCCAGCGTCACGGCCCCGGCGGCGGCCAGCTTGGCGACCACGGTGGCGTCATACGGTGCTTTAAAGTTGTCGAGCATTTTGGAGCCGCAACTGGTGCGAATACCCTGAGTGCAGAACAAGTCTTTGTGGGCGATTGGAGCACCCAGCAGCGGGCCATTTTCACCGTTGGCGCGACGTGCGTCGGCAGCCTTGGCCTGGCTCAGGGCCAGATCTTCAGTGAGGCTGATGAAGCTGTTGACCGCAGGATCAAGCTCGGCGATACGCGCCAGCAGGGTCTTGGTCAGTTCTTCGCAAGAAAACTTTTTGTCGGCGAGACCGCGGGCGATCTCGGCCAGAGTCATGTGATGCATTGCAGGCTCTTTCCCTTTAGTCGATGACTTTCGGAACCAGGTACAGGCCGTTTTCGACCGCTGGCGCGATGGACTGGTAAGCCTCGCGGTTATTGCGCTCGGTCACGAGGTCTGCGCGCAGGCGCTGGCTGGCTTCCAGCGGGTGAGCCAGGGGCTCGATGCCGTCGGTATTCACGGCTTGCATGTGGTCGACCAGCCCGAGAATGCTGTTCAGGGCTGCGGTGGTCTGTGGAAGATCGGCTTCATTAAGGCCCAGGCAGGCCAAATGAGCGATTTTTTCCACGTCGGAGCGTTCAAGCGCCATGGGATTCTCCAGTGGAAAACAGAACGGAAGCTATCCGTGTGTTAGATTGTAGGAACACTACCGCATTTCTACGGTCATATGGCCGCGATTGTGGGGGTTGGTGCACAGAAAGTCGGCCAATTTAGCACATTGGCGCCTTGCCCAAAATCCCTGTCGTTGTTAGAGTTTGCCGCACTTTTTTACCCACGCGTTGCCTAGGGTCCTTTCCCCATGTTCAAGAAACTGCGTGGCATGTTTTCCAGCGATCTTTCCATTGACCTGGGCACTGCCAACACCCTTATTTACGTGCGCGAGCGCGGTATCGTCCTGAATGAGCCATCGGTTGTGGCCATTCGGACCCACGGTAATCAGAAAAGTGTCGTTGCCGTTGGCACCGAGGCCAAGCGCATGCTCGGCCGAACACCCGGCAATATCGCTGCCATTCGTCCGATGAAAGACGGCGTGATCGCCGACTTCAGTGTCTGCGAAAAGATGCTGCAGTACTTCATCAACAAGGTTCACGAAAACAGTTTTCTGCAGCCGAGCCCTCGTGTGCTGATTTGCGTTCCGTGCAAATCCACCCAGGTGGAGCGTCGCGCCATCCGTGAATCGGCACTCGGTGCCGGTGCCCGCGAAGTGTTCCTGATCGAAGAGCCAATGGCCGCTGCGATCGGTGCCGGCTTGCCGGTTGAAGAAGCGCGCGGTTCGATGGTGGTGGATATCGGTGGTGGTACCACTGAAATCGCCCTGATCTCGCTGAACGGTGTGGTGTATGCCGAATCCGTGCGTGTCGGCGGCGACCGCTTCGACGAAGCGATCATCACCTATGTGCGTCGTAACTACGGCAGCTTGATCGGCGAATCTACCGCCGAGCGTATCAAGCAGGAAATCGGCACCGCTTACCCGGGCGGCGAAGTTCGCGAAGTTGATGTTCGCGGTCGCAACCTGGCCGAAGGCGTCCCACGTGCTTTCACCCTGAACTCCAACGAAGTGCTGGAAGCTCTGCAAGAGTCTTTGGCAACGATCGTTCAGGCGGTGAAAAGCGCGCTGGAGCAATCGCCGCCGGAACTGGCTTCCGATATCGCCGAGCGTGGTCTGGTACTGACCGGTGGTGGCGCTTTGCTGCGCGACCTCGACAAGTTGCTGGCCCAGGAAACCGGCCTGCCGGTGATCGTCGCCGAAGACCCGCTGACCTGCGTTGCGCGTGGCGGTGGTCGTGCACTGGAAATGATGGATAAACACACCATGGACCTGCTCTCCAGCGAATAAGCTTGCCGGGACGGTTCATGCATCGCCCGCAGGCAGCACTTTGCAGTGCTGCCTGTTGGCGTTTATCTTCTTCAATCTGCATCCAGGCCGGTTTGATGCCGTATGAATAAAGACAACGTTTGCCTGGGAGGAGCGGCTTATTAAACCGCTTTTCGCCAAAGGCCCCTCATTGGGCGTGCGCTTATTGGTGCTGGTCGTGCTTTCGGTCGCGCTGATGGTGGTCGATGCCCGCTTTGCACTGCTCAAGCCGGTGCGTAGCCAGATGTCGCTGGTATTGATGCAGACTTACTGGATCACAGACCTGCCACAACGGCTCTATCAGGGCGTGGCCAGCCAGTTCGGCAGCCGCACGGAGCTTGTCGCCGAGAACGAAAAACTCAAGACTGAAAACCTGCTGTTGCAGGGGCGCATGCAGAAGCTCGCGGCCCTCACCGAGCAGAACGTTCGGCTGCGCGAGTTGCTCAATTCTTCCGCGTTGGTCAATGAAAAGGTCGAAGTGGCCGAGTTGATCGGCATGGACCCCAACCCCTTTACCCATCGCATCATCATCAACAAGGGTGAGCGCGACGGTGTGGTCCTCGGCCAGCCGGTGCTCGATGCCCGTGGCCTGATGGGGCAGGTGGTTGAGTTGATGCCCTACACCTCGCGGGTGTTGCTGCTGACGGACACGACCCACAGTATTCCGGTGCAGGTTAACCGTAACGGCTTGCGCGCAATTGCCAGCGGCACCGGTAACCCGGAACGCCTGGAGTTGCGGCATGTGGCCGACACTGCCGACATTAAAGAAGGCGACTTGCTGGTCAGCTCCGGCTTGGGCCAGCGGTTCCCGGCGGGTTACCCGGTGGCGACGGTCAAGGAAGTGATCCACGATTCCGGTCAGCCGTTTGCCATTGTTCGCGCCGTGCCAACCGCCGCCCTGAACCGCAGCCGCTACTTGCTGCTGGTGTTCAGCGACAACCGCACCCCGGAAGAACGCGCTAACGACGCCGCCCAGGCGCAGGAAGCGGAAGACAAGCAAAACGGCACTGTACAGACGATTCCTGCCACGGTGCCGAAACCAGCGTTCGTTGGGCCACCTGCACCTGCCCCGGCCACGGCGGCGCCAGTGGCGACGCCGGTAAAACCTGCGGCCCATAGCGCACGCCAAGCCAAGCCAGCCGCGAGCAAACCGACTGCGACGACGCCGGCGGCCACAACCCCTGCGGCCAAACCGCCTGCCGCCACCACGCCGGCCACTCGGCCGGCAGCCGCAGCGCCTGCAACCACGCGGCAGAGGGAGGAATAATGGCCGGTACTCATCCGCACAATGGCTGGATCGTCTGGCTGACCTTCGCCATTGGTTTGCTGCTCAGCGTTTCGCCGTTGCCGCAATTCATGGAAATCCTGCGTCCTTTATGGCTGGCATTGCTGCTGGCATTCTGGTCGCTGATGCTGCCGCACAAAGTCGGGATGGTCACGGCGATGTGTCTGGGCTTGGCGGAAGACGTGCTGTATGGCACCTTGCTGGGCCAGAACGCGTTGATCCTGACCTTGATCACCTTCCTGGTGCTGTCGTTGCAGCAGCGTCTGCGTATGTTTCCCATGTGGCAGCAATGCCTGGTGATCCTGGTTATTTTTGGCCTGGCGCAGTTGGTGCAACTGTGGCTCAGCGCCTTGACCGGGAACCGCCAGCCAACCCTGGCGTTGGTGTTGCCGGCCCTGGTCAGTGCGTTGTTATGGCCATGGGTCAGTTTCGGTCTGCGTGGGTTACGTCGTCGCTATAAAATCAATTGAATGGATTGCGAGGCTCTGCCTGGTTATCGAACCCCACAGGGAGAGTCTGCAATGAATTCGCTTTATCTGGCCTCAGGCTCCCCAAGACGGCGTGAACTGCTAACCCAGATCGGTGTGCCCTTCACCGTGGTCAGCGCCGCCATTGATGAAACTCCTTTTACACATGAACCGGCTGTTGCCTACGTCGAGCGCCTTGCGCGCGGCAAGGCAGCGGCAGGTTTTGCTGCGCTTGAAAAAACCTCGGGCGCCTGCGTGCTGGGTGCAGACACGGCGGTGATTGTTGACGGAAAGATCCTCGGCAAGCCGGTCGACCAAGCCGATGCCCTGGCGATGTTGATGGCGTTGGCGGGGCGCGAGCATGAAGTACTCACCGCCGTGGCCCTCACCGATGGCCTGCGCTGCGAAACGCGCTGTGTCAGCAGTCGCGTAAGGTTTCGCGATGTTTCTGTGGAGGAGGCTACAACCTACTGGCACAGCGGCGAACCCCAAGACAAGGCTGGCGGCTATGCTATTCAAGGGCTTGGGTCGGTATTTGTGGCCGGGCTCAATGGCAGCTATTCCGCCGTCGTCGGCCTGCCCGTGTGCGAAACCGCGCAACTGCTCGACCAATTCGACATACCCTGTTGGCAAAACCTTACCGCGCGCTGAACGCCGTATTCCAGCGCCAAGCCTTGAGCGATCGGTCACTATTGTGAAAACGCCTGAACGAGACCCAGCCATGAGTGAAGAGATTCTGATCAATATCACGCCGATGGAATCGCGCGTGGCGGTGGTAGAGAACGGTGTTCTGCAAGAAGTGCACGTTGAGCGCACCCAGAAGCGCGGGATTGTCGGCAATATCTATAAAGGCAAGGTCGTGCGCGTATTGCCGGGCATGCAGGCGGCATTCGTCGACATCGGCCTGGACCGCGCCGCGTTTATCCATGCTTCTGAAATTTCCCTGCGTGAAGGCGCAACGGTAGAAAGCATCAGCGCCCTGGTGCACGAAGGGCAGAGCCTGGTGGTGCAAGTCACCAAGGACCCGATTGGTTCCAAAGGTGCGCGGCTGACCACGCAGCTGTCGATTCCTTCGCGTTACCTGGTGTACATGCCGCGCACCGCGCATGTCGGCATCTCCTTGAAAATTGAAGACGAAGCCGAGCGTGAGCGCCTGAAAAAAGTGGTCAGCGACTGCGTGGCCGCTGAGGGCATCAAGGAAGCGGGCGGCTTTATCCTGCGCACCGCCGCAGAAGGCGCCGGCGCTGATGAAATTCTCATGGACATCCGTTACCTGCGGCGCCTGTGGGACCAGATCGGCGCACAGATCAAAACCATCGGCGCGCCCAGCGTCATCTACGAAGACCTGGGCCTGGCCCTGCGCACCTTGCGTGACCTGGTCAGCCCGAAGATAGAGAAAATTCGCATCGACTCGCGGGAAACCTTCCAGCGCACCACGCAATTTGTCGCCGAGTTGATGCCGGAAATTGCCGACCGACTGGAACATTACCCTGGCGAGCGTCCGATCTTCGATCTGTACGGCGTCGAGGACGAGATCCAGAAGGCCCTGGAGCGCAAAGTGCCGCTCAAGTCCGGCGGCTACCTGGTGGTGGACCCGGCGGAGGCGATGACCACTATCGACGTCAACACGGGCGCATTTGTCGGCCACCGCAACCTCGAAGAGACCATCTTCAAGACCAACCTCGAAGCTGCCACGGCGATTGCCCGCCAACTGCGCCTGCGTAATCTGGGCGGCATAATCATCATCGATTTCATCGACATGGAAGACCAGGATCATCAGCGCCAGGTGCTGCGCACCCTTGAAAAACAGCTGGAGCGTGACCACGCCAAGACCAACATCATCGGCATCACCGAGCTTGGCCTGGTGCAGATGACCCGCAAGCGTACCCGCGAAAGCCTCGAGCAAGTGCTGTGCGAGCCGTGCAGCAGTTGCCAGGGGCGCGGTAAATTGAAAACCCCGGAAACGGTTTGCTACGAGATTTTTCGCGAAATCCTGCGCGAAGCGCGTGCCTACCAGGCCGAAGGTTATAGAGTGCTCGCCAACCAGAAAGTGGTTGATCGTTTGCTGGACGAGGAGTCCGGTAACGTCGCTGAGCTGGAGCTGTTTATCGGGCGCACGATTCGCTTCCAGGTCGAAACCATGTATTCCCAGGAACAATACGACGTGGTGCTGCTCTGATCCCCAATCGCCTTATTTTCATGAGAATGGCAGACCTTGATCTGCCCTCCGCTAACTGCCTTGAGGGTCGTCTGACATGGAGCGTCTGATACGCTTTTTTGCCGCTTTGACCCGTTGGGGCCTGGGCTCGTGCGCCTTGCTGCTGGTGTTGGCGGCGGTGTATGTGAGCCTGGGTCGTGAATTGACCCCGCTGGTGGCGGAATACCGCGCCGAAATCGAAGCCAAAGTTCAGGCGGCAGTGAATACGCCCTTGCGAATCGGCAGCCTCGAAGGGCGCTGGAGCGGCTTTGCGCCGGTGGTGCTGGCGCACGACGTGATGGTCGGCGAGGGCAGCAGTGCCTTGCGCCTGGACGAGGTCGAAGTGGTGCCGGACCTGTGGGCCAGCCTGATGGCGCGCGAAGTGCGCATCGCCCACCTGCAAGTCAGCGGCCTGCAAGTGAGCGTCAAAGAAGACAAGGACGGCCACTGGGCGCTGCAAGGTTTGCCGTTACAAGACGACCAGCCGCTGGACCCTGCGCAAGCGCTGCAGCGTTTGCAGCGGGTGCAGCGTATTTCGGTGTTGGACAGCCAGGTTACCTTGCAACCGTTCGATCAGGCGCCCATGACCCTGACGTACGTAGGCTTGAGCCTGCACACCGGCGGCGCCCGCCAGCGCCTCGACGCGCGCCTGACGTTGCCGGACGGCCAGCCGCTGGCGTTGAGCTTGCGCACGCGTATCAACGCCAGCCAGTGGCAAGACGGCGAAGTTCAGGCCTATCTGAGCCTGCCCCAGAGTGACTGGGCCAAATGGATCCCGGCCAAGCTGACCCAACAATGGAAGCTTGCGCAGTTCAAGGCGGGCGGCGAGTTCTGGCTGACCTGGGCCAAAGGCACGGTGCAGAACGCGGTCGTACGCCTTAATTCACCCGAAATGAAAGGCAGCTACGCCGAACGCAAGCCGGTGCACATCGAAAACCTTGCGCTCACGGCCTACCTGCAACGCAGTGATAGCGGTCTCAACGTGCTGTTTGATTCGCTGGCGATGAGCATCGGCGAGACGCGCTGGGAGTCGCGCCTGCAATTGCAGCAGCAACTGGCCACCGACAACGATCTGGAAGTCTGGAAGTTGCAGGCGGATCGGCTTGACCTGACGCCCATTACGCCGCTGTTGAATGCGCTGGCGCCGTTGCCCGAAGGCGTTGCCAAAGCCGTCGCTCACCTCAAAGCCACGGGTTTGTTACGCAACGTAATAGCGGATTTCCGGCCTGCGGACAGCAGCGACCAGAAAGTCAGTTTTGCCGCCAACCTGGAGCGCGTCGGCTTTGATGCGTATTTCGGTGCGCCGGCCGCGCGTAACGTGTCCGGCAGCATCAGCGGCGACCTGGGCCACGGCGAGTTGCGCATGGACAGCAAAGACTTTTCGCTGCACCTGTCGCCTATTTTCGCCAAGCCCTGGCAGTACATTCAAGCCAATGCGCGCTTGACCTGGACGCTCGATAAACAAGGCTTCACCCTGATTGCGCCGTATATCAAGGTGCTGGGTGAGGAGGGCAAGGTCGCTGCAGACTTCCTGATTCGCCTGCATTTTGATCACAGCCAGGAAGACTACATGGACCTGCGCGTCGGCATGGTCGATGGCGATGGGCGCTTCACCGCCAAATATTTGCCGGCGGTGTTGAGCCCATCGTTGGATGAGTGGCTGCGTACGGCGATTCTCAAAGGCGCGGTTGACCAAGGTTTCTTCCAGTACCAGGGCTCGCTGAACCACGATGCGCTGCCGGCTTCGCGCAATATCAGCCTGTTCTTCAAGGTGCACGATGCTGAACTGGCCTTTCAGCCGGGCTGGCCGCATGTGAACAAGGTCAATGGCGAAGTGTTTGTTGAGGAAAGTGGCGTGCGCATCCTGGCGAGCAAAGGCCAATTGCTCGACACCAAGGTCAAAGACGTTTACGTGAATATTCCTCACGCGCCTGCCGGCAAGGACAGCCATCTGCTGATTACCGGCGGCTTTGCGGGTGGCTTGGGCGATGGCTTGAAGATCCTTCAGGAAGCGCCGATCGGCACCGGCTCGACGTTTGCCGGTTGGAAAGGCGAGGGCAGCCTGCAGGGTAAACTGGACCTCGATATTCCACTCGCCAAGGGTGTTGAGCCGGCGATCGTGGTGGACTTCCAGACCGATAAAGCCCGCCTGCAATTGGCCGACCCGACCCTGGACCTGACTCAGCTCAAAGGCAATTTCCGCTTCGACAGCGCCAAGGGGCTGAGTGGCCAGAATATTTCGGCTCAGGCGTTCGACCGACCGATTACCGCGCAAATCTTTGCCGATGGCACGCCGGGCAACATCAGTACTAGGGTTATGGCCAAGGGCCAAGTCACGGTCAAGCGGCTTTCGGACTGGTTGAAGGTCAGCCAGCCGTTGCCTGTGTCCGGCGACATTCCCTACCAATTGCAGCTGACCCTGAACGGCGCTGATAGCCAACTGATGGTCAGCTCAAACATGAAGGGCGTCGCGGTCGATCTGCCGGCACCTTTCGGCATGCCCGCCAGCCAGGGCCGTGACAGCGTGTTCCGCATGACCTTGCAAGGCCCCGAACGGCGCTACTGGTTTGGTTACGGCGAACTGGCGAGTTTCACCTTTGCGTCGCCGCCCGACCAATTTAACGACGGCCGCGGCGAGTTGTTCCTCGGCAATGGCAATGCGGTGCTGCCGGCTGCCAAAGGCTTGCGCATTCGCGGTGTGCTGTCCGAGCTGGACATCGACCCGTGGAAAAAACTCGCAGGCCGTTACGCCGGCAATGATCCAGGTGGCAGCGCCAAGCAACTGCTCAGCGGCGCCGATTTCAAGGTGGGCAAGCTGACCGGCTTTGGTACCGAGTTTGATCAGGTCAATTTGCAGCTTGATCGCAAGTCGACTGGCTGGGGCTTGCAGTTCGACAGCCAACAGGCCAAGGGCAGCGTAAACCTGCCGGACGCGAAGGGCGCGCCCATTGCGATCAACCTGCAATACGTGAAACTGCCGGCGGTGGACCCGACGGTTCAGTCGGACGAAAATGCGCCGGACCCGTTGGCTGATATCGACCCCAAGGATATTCCGGCACTCGACATTGCCATCAATCAGCTGTTTCAGGGACCCGACTTGGTGGGTGCGTGGTCGCTGAAGCTGCGCCCAACCGCCAAAGGCTTGGCCTTCAACAACCTCGACCTCGGCCTCAAGGGCATGCAGCTGGTGGGGGCCGGTGGCTGGGAAGGTGCGCCGGGGGCCAGTAGCAGTTGGTACAAGGGCCGCCTGGATGGCAAGAATATCGCCGACGTGCTCAAAGGCTGGGGTTTTGCACCGACGGTCACCAGCGAGGATTTCCACCTGGACGTCGATGGCCGTTGGCCGGGTTCGCCGGCCTGGGTCGGGCCCAAGCGTTTTTCCGGTAGCCTGGATGCGGCGTTCCGCAAAGGTCAGTTGGTTGAAGTGGAAGGCGGCGCCCAGGCGCTGCGAGTGTTTGGGTTGCTCAACTTCAACTCCATCGGCCGGCGTTTACGCCTGGACTTCTCGGACCTGCTCGGCAGAGGCTTGAGCTATGACCGAATCAAGGGTTTGCTCGCGGCCAGTGACGGCGTGTTCGTGACCCGTGACCCCATCACCATGACCGGGCCGTCCACCAATCTCGAACTCAACGGCACCCTGGACTTGGTAGCCGACCGCGTGGATGCCAAGCTGCTGGTCACGTTGCCGGTGACCAACAACCTGCCGATTGCCGCGCTGATTGTGGGCGCGCCGGCCATTGGTGGGGCATTATTTTTGATCGACAAGTTGATCGGCGACCGTGTTTCGCGCTTCGCCAGCGTGCAATACAACGTGCAAGGCCCCTGGAAAGATCCGAAAATCACCTTCGACAAGCCATTTGAAAAACCAAACTGAGTGCCTGTGGAGTAGCATCGCCACAGGCCCATTACGGAGTGCCGGCCCATGTCCTTTGCGGTAATTCAAATGGTCAGCCAGAGTGATGTGCTGGCTAACCTGGCCCAGGCGCGGCGCTTGCTGGAGCAAGCGGCGGCGGGCGGTGCGAGGCTCGCGGTGCTGCCGGAAAACTTCGCTGCCATGGGCGGTCGCGACGTGGCTGATATTGGTCGCGCCGAAGCATCGGGTGAAGGCCCGATACTGCCATGGTTGAAACAGGCCGCCCGCGACCTCACCTTATGGATAGTGGCTGGTACTTTACCGTTACCGCCCCAAGACCAACCTCACGCCAAGTCCAACGCTTGCTCGCTGCTGATCGATGATCGGGGTGAAATCGTCGCCCGCTACGACAAGCTGCACCTGTTCGATGTCGACGTCGCGGATGTTCGCGGTCGTTATCGTGAATCTGACGACTATGCTTTTGGCAGCAACGTAGTGGTGGCGGACACGCCGGTAGGGCGATTGGGCCTGACGGTGTGTTACGACTTGCGCTTCCCGGAGCTGTACAGCGAATTGCGCGCGGCGGGGGCTGAATTGATTACCGCGCCCTCGGCGTTTACGGCGGTTACCGGCGCCGCGCATTGGGATGTGCTGATTCGCGCGCGGGCCATCGAAACCCAGTGCTACCTGCTGGCGGCGGCGCAAGGTGGCGTGCACCCAGGGCCACGCGAGACGCATGGCCACGCGGCGATTGTCGACCCTTGGGGCCGTGTGCTGGCGCAACAGGATCAAGGCGAAGCGGTGTTGTTGGCCGCACGCGATAGCAGCGAACAGGCGTCGATACGGGCGCGCATGCCGGTGGTCAACCATCGGCGCTTTTTCTCGCAGGGCGCGCAGCGGCCTGCTTCGGAACGATGAATTTAAGGCCAAACCTATGAGCGAGTTGTTGTCCTCAGTCAGTGAACACCTCCTGGCACCCGGTGGCGTGACCATCGAAAGCTTGCAAACCGTGCTCGGCGATCTGGCCGGGCCAGGCATCGACGCAGCCGACCTGTATTTTCAGGGGCAGATTTCCGAGTCCTGGGCGCTCGAAGACGGCATCGTCAAGGAAGGCAGCTTCAACCTTGACCAAGGTGTAGGCGTGCGTGCGCAGTCCGGTGAAAAAACCGGTTTTGCCTACAGCAACGCAATCACGCTGGAGGCCTTGGGGCTGGCCGCGCGTGCCGCGCGCTCGATTTCCCGTGCGGGTCAACATGGCACGGTGCAGGCGTTCAGTACCCAGGACGTGACTCAGTTGTACGCACCGGATAACCCGCTGGAAGTGATCAGCCGTGCGGAAAAAGTCGATTTGCTCAAACGAATCGATGCGGCCACCCGCGCCCTCGACCCGCGTATCCAGCAAGTGACCGTGAGCATGGCCGGTGTGTGGGAGCGCATTCTGGTGGCCTCCACCGACGGCGGGCTGGCGGCGGATGTACGGCCGCTGGTGCGCTTTAATGTCAGTGTGATCGTCGAGCAGAACGGTCGCCGCGAGCGCGGCGGCCACGGCGGTGGCGGGCGTACCGACTACCGTTATTTCCTCGCCGAAGACCGTGCCATGGGTTATGCCCGTGAAGCACTGCGTCAGGCGCTGGTCAACCTGGAAGCGATTCCGGCACCGGCGGGCACATTGCCGGTGGTGCTGGGTTCGGGTTGGTCCGGCGTGTTACTCCACGAAGCGGTGGGCCATGGCCTCGAAGGCGATTTCAACCGCAAGGGCAGTTCGGCCTACAGCGGGCGCATGGGCGAAATGGTCGCGTCCAAGCTGTGCACGATTGTCGATGACGGCACCTTGGCCGGTCGCCGTGGCTCGCTGAGCGTCGACGACGAAGGCACGCCGACCGAGTGCACCACCCTGATCGAAAACGGCGTGCTCAAAGGCTATATGCAAGACAAGCTCAACGCGCGCCTGATGGGCGTTGCGCGCACCGGTAACGGCCGGCGCGAGTCCTACGCGCACTTGCCGATGCCGCGCATGACCAACACTTACATGCTCGGTGGCGAAAGCGACCCGGCAGAAATCATCGCTTCGGTAAAACGCGGCATTTATTGCGCGAACCTTGGCGGCGGCCAAGTGGACATCACCAGCGGCAAATTCGTGTTCTCCACCAGCGAGGCGTACCTGATCGAAGACGGCAAGATTACCGCGCCGGTCAAAGGGGCGACGTTGATTGGTAACGGGCCGGAAGCCATGAGCAAGGTGTCGATGGTCGGTAACGACCTGTCGCTGGACAGCGGCGTGGGCACCTGCGGGAAAGACGGGCAGTCGTTGCCGGTGGGTGTCGGCCAGCCAACTTTGAAAATTGATGCGATCACCGTGGGTGGCACGGGCTCGTAAGACGTGGAGCTTCGGGTGGCGAAGACCGCCACCCGCGGAAGAGGATCAGCGCAGGCCGCGTTGAGTCTCGTCCAGCTCACGGATGTATTTGAAAATTTTACGGCTGGTGGCCGGTGCCTTGTTTTGCGCCAGTTCGTGCTGGGCCTGACGGATCAGGGAGCGCAATTGCTGGCGGTCCGCGTCCGGATATTCCAGGACGAACTTCTCCAGCACCGCGTCATCGCCCGAGATCAGGCGGTCACGCCAACGTTCCAGGTTATGGAAACGTTCGTTGTACTGGCGAGTGGAGGCATCCAGTTGATCAAGCAATGTGAGGATCGCGTCAGTGTCCTGGTCGCGCATCAATTTGCCGATAAACATGATGTGCCGTTTACGCGCGATATTCGCGGTGTGCTTGGGCGCATCCGCCAGCGCCCGACGCATTTCGTCGGTCAACGGCAGTTTTGCAACCAAATCCGGCTTGAGCGTTGTAAGGCGCTCGCCAAGGTCAACCAGAGCATGCAGCTCGCGTTTGACTTGGGTTTTGCTTTTCTCCCCATCGAGGGAGTCGTCGTAAGAATCAACCATGGTGGCAGTCCGCAAAGAAACGCCGCCATGATAACCAGTCGGGGGCCGCTTGTCCGGCCCGGTCGCTCGATGGCCTTAACCGAAAGCAGAATTTGAGTGGAGAAAACCATGAGTGCAGCCCAAAGCGTCGGTCCGCAAGCGTTACCGGCACTGCAGGAACAAGTCGAGCAGATCCTCGCCGAGGCCAAGCGCCAGGGCGCCAGTGCCTGTGAAGTGGCGGTGTCGCTGGAGCAGGGGCTGTCGACGTCGGTGCGCCAGCGGGAAGTGGAAACCGTCGAGTTCAACCGTGACCAGGGTTTTGGTATCACCTTGTACGTCGGCCAGCGCAAAGGCTCGGCCAGCACCTCGGCAAGCGGCCCGGAAGCGATTCGCGAGACCGTTGCCGCGGCGTTGGCGATTGCCAAGCACACCTCGGAAGATGAAAGCTCGGGGCTGGCCGACAAGGCGCTGATGGCCAAGGACTTGAAAGATTTTGATCTGTTTCACGCCTGGGACATCACGCCCGAGCAAGCCATTGAGCAGGCGCTGACCTGTGAAGCGGCGGCGTTCGACGCGGATGCGCGCATCAAGAATGCCGATGGCACCACCTTGAGTACCCATCAGGGCTGCCGCGTGTACGGCAACAGCCACGGTTTTATCGGCGGTTACGCCTCCACTCGCCATAGCTTGAGCTGCGTGATGATCGCCGAAGCCGACGGTCAGATGCAGCGTGACTACTGGTATGACGTCAACCGCAAGGGTGAATTGCTGGCAGACCCGGCCAGCATTGGCCAGCGTGCCGCGCAACGTGCAGCGAGCCGCTTGGGCGCGCGCCCGGTGCCGACCTGTGAAGTGCCGGTGCTGTTTTCGGCCGAGCTGGCGGGCGGATTGTTCGGCAGTTTCCTCAGCGCGATTTCCGGTGGCAACCTGTACCGCAAATCGTCGTTCCTTGAAGGCGCACTCGGCCAGAAGCTGTTTCCCGAATGGCTGACCATTGATGAGCGTCCGCACCTGATGCGCGCCATGGGCAGTTCGTCGTTCGACGGTGATGGCCTGGCGACTTATGCCAAGCCGTTCGTCGAGAAGGGCGAGTTGGTGTCCTACATCCTGGGCACTTATTCCGGTCGTAAACTCGGCCTGCCAAGCACCGCCAACTCAGGTGGCGTGCATAACCTGTTTGTAACGCATGGCGACGAAGACCAGGCGGCGCTGTTGCGGCGTATGGGCCGTGGCCTGCTGGTGACCGAGCTGATGGGCCATGGCCTGAATATGGTGACCGGTGATTACTCACGCGGCGCCGCAGGTTTTTGGGTAGAAAACGGCGAGATTCAATTCGCTGTCCAGGAAGTGACCATCGCCGGCAACATGCGCGACATGTTCAAGCAGATCGTGGCTGTGGGTAACGACCTGGAGCTGCGCAGTAATATTCGCACGGGCTCTGTGCTGATCGAGCGAATGACCGTCGCCGGCAGCTAACCCTCCGACGCCTCACCAAAAAGGCGCGCCATCTAACCGAGGGCGCGCCTTTTTCATGCCTGTGTCACAGGTGGATTAACATGCCACTCTTGTTTTGATTCTCAATATCATTTAATAATAAATATCATTACCGAATGAGTGTGGATCATGAGTTCTGTCCTGCATGAGGATCCGTACCAGGAAAGCTGGCGCTGGATGAGTCGTCAGATTCGCTGCGGCCTTGCCCCGGATGAGCCGCGCCTGATCGAACATTACCTCAATGAGGGGCGATACCTGGCGTGTTGCAGCGCGACCCATCCGTGGACGATCGCCGAGACTTCATTCCGGCTGCTGCTCGACACCGCCAGCGATATCGCCTTGCCCTGGCATTGGCGATCCCTGTGCATGGACCAGGCGTGGCGCCCATTGCGCGACCTCGAAAAACTCTCCCGTTGTGCCTGCCGTCTCAAGCGCTGGCAGGCCTTTGCCTGGCAATTGGCGACCTGCGAATTGCTGCCTTCCCTTTCCGTTTCTGACCTGGTGCAAGGATCTAACGATGAGTAACACCCGTATCGAACGCGACAGCATGGGCGAACTGCAAGTGCCTGACGAGGCCTTGTATGGTGCCCAGACCCAGCGCGCGGTGAACAACTTCCCGATCAGCCACCAGCGTATGCCGGCGCAATTCATCCGTGCCCTGATCCTGGCCAAGGTGGCAGCCGCCAAGGTCAACGTCGACCTGCAACAGATCAGCGCGGCGCAGGGCAAAGCCATTGTCGATGCTGCCCAAGGCTTGTTGGAAGGCGATTACATGCCGCATTTCCCGGTGGACATCTTCCAGACCGGCTCCGGCACCAGTTCCAACATGAACGCCAACGAAGTGATTGCGACCCTGGCCAGCCGTTTGCTGGGCGAGGCGGTCAACCCCAATGACCACGTAAACTGCGGCCAGAGCAGCAACGACATTATCCCCACCACCATTCACGTCAGCGCAGCGTTGGTTTTGCATGAACAAACGTTGCCGGCTCTGCTGCACCTGGTGCAAGTGATCGAGCGTAAGGCCGAAGAAGTTCACCCGTTTATCAAGACTGGCCGCACCCACCTGATGGATGCCATGCCGGTGCGCATGAGCCAGGTGCTGAATGGCTGGGCGCAACAGCTCAAGGCCAACATCGGCCATTTGCAGGACTTGCTGCCGAGCTTGCAGGCCCTGGCTCAGGGCGGCACCGCCGTGGGGACCGGGATCAACGCGCACGCGGAGTTTGCCGCGCGCTTCAGTCAGCAATTGAGCAGCCTGACCGGCGTTAACTTCACGCCAGGCAAAAATCTGTTCGCGTTGATCGGCTCCCAAGACACCGCCGTGGCGGTTTCCGGCCAATTGAAGGCCACCGCCGTCTCGCTGATGAAAATCGCCAACGATTTGCGCTGGATGAATTCCGGCCCGCTCGCAGGCCTCGGTGAAATCGAGTTGGAAGCTCTGCAACCGGGTTCGTCGATCATGCCCGGCAAGGTCAACCCGGTGATACCGGAAGCGACCGCGATGGTCGCTGCGCAAGTTATCGGCAATGACACGGTGATTACCGTGGCGGGTCAGTCCGGCAATTTCGAATTGAACGTGATGTTGCCGATCATCGCGCAGAACCTGCTCAGCAGTCTCGAACTGCTGGCCAACGCCAGCCGTTTGCTGGCCGACAAAGCCATCGCGAGTTTCAAGGTCAATGAGGCCAAGCTCAAGGAAGCGCTGTCACGCAACCCGATTCTGGTCACTGCACTCAACCCGATCATTGGTTACCAAAAAGCCGCTGAAATCGCCAAGAAGGCCTATCAGCAAGGTCGACCGGTGATTGATGTCGCCCTCGAACACACCGACTTGCCCCGTAGCCAACTGGAAATCCTGCTGGACCCGGAAAAGCTCACGGCCGGCGGCGTGTAATCACCGACTCTGCTTTGGAGGCTCACCATGGAGCACTGGAAACGCACGATCGAACGCGCCAATCGCTGCTTTATGCAGGGCGAGTTGGTCGACGCTCGCGAGGCCTATTTGCAAGCCCTGGCCCTGGCTCAAGTGTTATTCGAGCGCTGGGCGGATGCTGACGAAGCAGTGGCGGCTTGCGTCATTTCCCATCACAACCTGGCGGACTTGCACCTGCGCCTTAACCAGCCCGAGGAAAGCGCCGAATACCTTTGCGCTATCCACCAGCGCCTGTTGCAAACGCTGCAGGACACACGCCTCAGCCCGCAATTGCGCGAGGCGGCGCTGCGCCAGAGCAGCAAGACTTACGTCGAACTGTTGAATTTCATCAGCGATCACGGTGAGTACCCGCGTACGCACCGCCTGCTGGGCGGCGCCGCTGCGCACACGGGCGCGGCGACTCGCAACAGTCCTTATTACGGAGCACATTGATATGTCCTACACCTTGCCTGCCTTGCCTTACGCCTACGACGCCCTGGAACCGCATATCGATGCGCAGACCATGGAAATTCACTACACCAAGCACCACCAGACCTACATCAATAACCTCAATGCGGCGGTCGAGGGCACCGAATTTGCCGGCTGGCCGGTTGAGAAGCTGGTGTCGAGCGTTCAGCAATTGCCGGAAAAGCTGCGCGCCGCAGTCATCAACCAGGGCGGCGGCCACGCTAACCATTCGCTGTTCTGGGCGGTGATGTCACCCACCGGCGGCGGCAAACCCGAGGGCGAATTGGGCCAGGCGATAGAGGCGCAGTTGGGCGGTTTCGAGCGGTTCAAAGAGGCCTTCACCAAGGCGGCGTTAACCCGTTTCGGCAGCGGCTGGGCTTGGCTCAGCGTCACCCCACAAAAGACCCTGGTAGTGGAAAGCAGTGGTAACCAGGACAGCCCACTGATGAACGGCAACACGCCTATTCTCGGTCTCGACGTGTGGGAGCATGCCTATTACTTGCTGTACCAGAACCGTCGCCCGGAATACATTAACGCGTTCTACAGTGTTATTAATTGGCCGGAAGTCGCCGCCCGCTATGAAGCCGCCTTGGCCTGACTTTCCCCTACAACACGACCTAAGGCCGACTATGGGCACTGAAACACTGGCGATCAGCAGCGTGCGAATGTTTCGTTATGCGTTTGGCTCGCTGCTGCTATTGGCAGGTACTGCATTGCTGGTGGCCAACGGGATCGCCTGGCTCGGCTTGGAGCCACGCATATTGCGTGCCTTGCAGGGCGGGTCGATCTGCGCGCTTGGCACGGCGCTCGGCGCGCTGCCGGTATTGGTTATTCGTCGTATGCCGGTGGCACTGAGCGATACCCTGTTGGGCTTTGGTGCCGGAGTGATGTTGGCGGCGACGGCCTTTTCGCTGATCGTGCCGGGCATTGCCGCCGCTGAAAGCCTCGGCCTGTCGCCTTGGGGCGCGAGTGGTTTGATCAGCCTTGGCATCATGCTTGGGGCATTCGGGCTTTATTTGGTCGACCGCAAAGTGTCCGGCGCCAGCCCGGAGATGTTGGTGGGCACGCCGGGTAAACCGGTGATTCCTCCGCGCATCTGGCTGTTCGTGTTTGCGATCATTGCCCATAACATCCCGGAAGGCATGGCAGTGGGCGTCTCCGCAGGCGGGGGCATGCCGGACGCCGACAGCTTGGCCATGGGCATAGCCCTGCAGGATGTGCCGGAGGGTTTGGTGATTGCGCTGGTATTGGCGGGGGCAGGCATGTCGCGCGCCAAGGCATTTTTGATCGGTGCCGCGTCAGGCCTGGTCGAGCCGGTGTTTGCCGTGCTGTGCGCCTGGCTGGTGAGCTTGGCCGAAGTATTGCTGCCCTTGGGGCTGGCATTGGCCGCGGGCGCGATGCTGTTGGTGGTCACCCATGAAGTGATCCCCGAATCGCGGCGCAATGGCCACGAAAAGCTTGCCAGCCTTGGCTTGTGCATCGGGTTTTGCTTGATGATGGTGATGGATACCGCATTGGGCTGAGGCCATTGCGGCCTCGTGCCTGCCTCGGTGGATGAATTTACTCACCCTCATCAAAGAAGTTATTGATCAGCGCCACCAGTGCGTCCATGGCTTCCTGTTCTTGCTCGCCTTCGGTCTTCAGGTGGATCCTGGTGCCCTTGCCGGCGGCCAACATCATCATGGCCATGATGCTTTTGCCGTCGACCATGGTTTCCGGCGTGCGCCCCGCGCGGATCTGGCAGGGGAATTGCCCGGCAACACCGACGAATTTTGCCGAAGCGCGGGCATGCAGGCCCAGTTTGTTGATGATTTCAATTTCCAGAGCGGGCATCGCGCAGGTGTTCCTTTCAGCTAAGGTCGCGGTGGCGAACCTGGACGTTCTTGAGGGTTTGTTGCAGCACCTGGCCCAAACGTTCGGTCAGGTAGACGGAACGATGGTGGCCGCCGGTGCAGCCGATGGCAATGGTCACGTAGGCGCGATTACTCGCGGCAAAGCGCGGCAGCCATTTGAGCAGGTAACTGGAGATGTCCTGATACATCTCTTCGACATCCGGTTGCGCGGCCAGGTAATCGGCCACGGGCTTGTCCAGCCCGGACTGTTCACGCAGCTCGGGCTTCCAGTAAGGATTCGGCAGGCAGCGCACATCAAACACCAGGTCGGCATCCACCGGCATGCCGCGCTTGAACCCAAACGACTCAACCAGAAATGCCGTACCAGGCTCCGGCTGATTCAACAGCCGCAGCTTGATCGCATCACGCAACTGATAGAGGTTCAGGCCGGTGGTGTTGATCTTGAGGTCGGCGAGGTCAATGATCGGCCCGAGCAGGTTGGTCTCGTCCTCAATGGCTTCGGCCAACGAGCGATTGGCGCTGCTGAGGGGGTGCCGCCTGCGAGTCTCGGAGAAGCGCTTGAGCAGCGTTTCTTCATCGGCATCCAGGTACAGCACGTCGCAGTGAATATGCTTGGCGCGCACTTCCTCAAGCAGTTGCGGGAAGCGCACCAAGTGGCTGGGCAGGTTACGCGCGTCGATCGACACGGCAACCAACGGTTGCGCCAGTTCGGTGTGAATCAGCGCGCGCTCCGCCAGTTCCGGCAGCAGACCGGCCGGCAAGTTGTCGATGCAATAGAAGCCGCTGTCCTCAAGAACGTTGAGGGCGGTACTTTTACCCGAGCCGGAACGGCCACTGACGATGATCAAACGCATGATTACTGCCCGTTTTGTTCGTCCAGGACAACCTGATAGAGCGCCTCGTTGCTACTGGCACTGCGCAGTTTGTCGCGGACTTCCTTGCGGTCCAGCATGCTGGCGATCTGCCGGAGCAGTTCCAGGTGTGCATCGGTGGCGGCTTGCGGGACCAGCAGAACGAACAGCAGGTCGACCGGGGCACCGTCGATGGCGTCGAAATCGATGGGTTTTTCCATGTGCAGCAGGGCGCTGACAGGCGATTCACAGCCTGGCAGGCGGCAGTGCGGGATGGCGATGCCGTTACCAAAACCCGTCGATCCGAGTTTTTCACGGGCAATCAGCGACTCGTAAACAACTTGCTCATCCAGATCAGGCACTTCGCGGCTGATCAGTTTGGCAATTTCTTCGAGGGCTTTCTTTTTACTGCCGCCCGGCACGTTCACGAGGGAACGGCCGGGGGTCAGGATGGTTTCAAGTCGGATCATGGGGGGAGAGTTAACGACCTGTACCTTGCATCAGGTGCAGATTCTTTTCCTTATGCTTTATGAGTTGGCGGTCCAGCTTGTCGTAGAGCGAGTCAATCGCCGCGTACATGTCGTCATGTTCCGCATTGGCGACGACCTTGGCATTCGGTATGTGCAGGGTGGCCTCGATTTTCTGCTTGAGCTTGTCGACCTCCATGATGACCTGCACGTTGGTGATCTTGTCATAATGCCCCGCAAGCTTGTTCAGCTTGCTCTCGGTGTACTCACGCAGGGGCTTGGTGACTTCCAGCTGGTGTCCACTGATGTTGACTTGCATACAGCTTCTCCTTCGTTGCCAGTGCATAAAGCGACAGGCAGAAATGCCTGCCACTGGAACGCTATGGCCCGCCCGTCACATCAAACGTTTACGCTCGCTGGAAGGCGCGATCCCAAGGGACTCGCGGTATTTGGCGACGGTTCGACGGGCGACCTGAATGCCTTGTGCCTCCAGTAAACCAGCGATCTTACTGTCACTCAATGGCTTTTTCTGATTTTCCGCGGCAACTAGTTTTTTGATGATCGCGCGGATCGCCGTGGACGAGCATTCACCGCCTTCGGAGGTGCTGACGTGGCTTGAGAAAAAGTATTTCAACTCATAAATACCGCGAGGGGTATGCATGAATTTTTGCGTGGTTACCCGCGAAATCGTTGATTCGTGCATGCCCACCGCTTCGGCGATATCGTGCAGCACCAAGGGTTTCATCGCCTCGTCGCCATATTCCAGGAAGCCGCGCTGGTGCTCGACGATCTGGGTAGCCACTTTCATCAGGGTTTCGTTGCGGCTTTGCAGGCTCTTGATGAACCAGCGCGCTTCCTGCAACTGGTTACGCATGAAAGTGTTGTCGGCGCTGGTGTCGGCGCGGCGCACAAAACCTGCGTATTGCGGGTTTACCCGCAGGCGTGGCACCGATTCCTGGTTCAGCTCCACCAGCCAGCGCTCGTTGTCTTTGCGCACGATCACATCGGGAACCACATATTCAGCTTCGCTGGACTCGATCTGTGAGCCCGGGCGAGGGTTGAGGCTCTGTACCAACTCGATGACCTGGCGCAGGTCATCTTCCTTGAGCTTCATGCGGCGCATCAGTTGGCTGTAATCGCGGCTGCCCAGCAGGTCGATGTAGTCGGTCACCAGGCGCTGGGCTTCAGTCAGCCAAGCGGTTTTGGCGGGCAGTTGGCGCAGTTGCAGCAACAAGCACTCGCTGAGCGTGCGCGCGCCGATACCGGCAGGCTCGAACTGTTGGATGCGGTGCAGGACGGCTTCGATTTCGTCCAGCTCAATGTCCAGTTCCGGGTCGAAGGCCTCAAGAATCTCCTCAAGGCTTTCGTCCAGGTAGCCCTGATTGTTGATGCAGTCGATCAGCGTCACCGCGATCAGGCGATCGGTATCCGACATCGGTGCCAGGTTCAGTTGCCAGAGCAAATGGCTCTGCAAGCTCTCGCCGACAGACGTACGGGTGGTGAAGTCCCACTCGTCATCATCGTTGCTCGGCAGGCTGCTGGCGCTGGTCTGGTAAACGTCTTCCCACGCGGTGTCCACCGGGAGTTCGTTGGGAATACGTTCATTCCATTCGCCGTCCTCAAGGTTATCCACCGTAGGGGCGGTTTCCTGGTAGGAGGGTTCCTGCACATCAGCGTTGGGTTTTTGCTCGATGTTATCGGCCAGCGGGTCTGCATTATCGAAGTCGTCGCCTTCTTCCTGGCGTTCGAGCATCGGATTGGACTCCAGGGCCTCCTGGATTTCCTGTTGCAGGTCCAGGGTCGACAATTGGAGAAGGCGGATGGCCTGTTGCAGCTGCGGTGTCATCGTCAGCTGCTGGCCCATTCTCAGGACTAGCGATGGTTTCATGGCAGGGGCTTAACACCTTATTCGCCGGCGCAATGCGCCATCCACGACAGGGCGCGTGAGCGCCAAACATAAGCAAATTATATGCCTGATATCCAGTGCTTTGCCTAGAGCGCGGTAACAATAAAAAAATCGAGCTTTTTATTGACTCCCGCGCACCCAGGCGCAAGGCCGGACACCACCGTACTTACAGGCGGAACTCGTGGCCCAGGTAAACTTCCTTGACCAGTTCGTTGGCCAGGATGGTGGCTGAGTCGCCTTCGGCAATCAGCTGGCCATCGTTGACGATATAAGCTGTTTCACAAATATCCAGGGTCTCACGCACGTTGTGGTCGGTGATTAGTACACCGATGCCCTTGGCCTTGAGGTGATGGATGATCTGCTTGATGTCGCCGACCGAGATAGGGTCGACGCCGGCAAACGGTTCGTCCAGCAGGATAAATTTCGGCGCAGTGGCCAATGCACGGGCGATTTCTACACGGCGACGCTCACCACCCGACAAGCTCATGCCGAGGTTGTCGCGAATATGGTTGATGTGGAACTCCTGCAGCAGGCTTTCCAGTTCCTGGCGGCGGCCGTCACGGTCGAGTTCCTTGCGGGTCTCAAGGATCGCCATGATGTTATCGGCGACCGAGAGTTTGCGGAAGATCGACGCTTCCTGGGGCAGATAGCCAATACCTGCGCGCGCACGACCGTGCATCGGCTGGTGGCTTACGTCCAGGTCGTCGATCAATACGCGGCCTTGATCCGCCTGGACCAGCCCCACAATCATGTAGAAGCAAGTAGTCTTGCCGGCACCGTTGGGGCCGAGCAGGCCGACGATCTGGCCGCTGTCGATCGACAGGCTGACATCGCGCACGACCTGGCGGCTTTTATAGGCCTTGGCCAAATGCTGGGCTTTCAGGGTTGCCATTAATTGGCCTTCTTCGCAGCGGGTTTGGGCGCAGGGGCGGCGGCGTCTTTCTGCTTCGGCTGGATAACCATGTCGATGCGCGGTTTCGGCGTACCGATTTTCGCGCCGGTCGCACGACCCGCCTGGGCGATCTGCTTCACCGTGTCGTAGGTGATTTTTTCACCGTCGGTGGTGTTGCCATCGCTGCTCACGACACGCGCTTGATCGATCAGAATGATGCGATTTTGCTGGGCGTGATACTGGATGGTCCTGCCGTAGCCCTTCATCGGGGCAGGGTCTGCAGCGGCCTGCTTCTGTTCGAAGTAGGCCAGGTTGCCCACCGACGTTACCACGTCGATCTCGCCTGCCGGGGTACGCGTGAGCGTCACTGTGTTGCCAGTGATTTTCATCGAGCCTTGGGTGATGATCACGCCGCCGGTGTAGGTGGCCACGCCTTGTTTGTCATCCAGCTGAGCATCGTCAGCCTGAATGTGGATCGGTTGCTCGCTATCGTTCGGCAGAGCCCAGGCGCTCACGCTTCCCAGTGCTGCGCCCAGACTGAGCAAAATAGGGAGAGTTTTAACGAGCCTCATACTGTCCTCTTACGTTCGATAGCAGGTGTATCCTGCTTTCTTTCAAATACGCTTTCATTCCCTTGCCAGTCGATACACCGCCAGCGCCGTCGATTCTAACGTCTTGCTCGGTCTGCGCATATTGCTGTTGTGGGAAAACGGTCATGCGACTGCTGGTAATGATGGTGTCGCGGTTCTGGTCGTCAGTGCGCGCAACGCGTACCGAGTCGATCAGCTCCACCTGCGTGCCATCCGAATTGACCTCACCGCGCAGGCTGGTGACGTGCCATGGAAATTCGGTGCCACGGTAAAGGTTCAGGTCCGGGTTGGTCAGCAAGGTGACGTCGGAGGCCTTCAAATGTTCGACTTTGTCCGAGGTCATTTCGTACTGCACCTTGCCGTCAGGCAGGAACTGCACGCTGTAGGCGTTGGTCGCGTAATTGTCGATAGCGCCTTCATCCACCTGTGCAACAGGCTTGTCGAGGAAGCGCTCCGGGCTGATATTCCAGTAGCCCACCGCCAGGAACAGCGCGGCGATGACTCCGAATAGCAGGAAGTTGCGAATCTTTTTGCTCAGCATAAAACGCTCTATAGGTAGGCGGCGTGGGCCGCTTCAAGACTGCCTTGGGCGCGCAGGATCAACTCGCAGAACTCGCGGGCTGCACCTTCACCGCCTCGTGCGCTGGTAATGCCATGCGCGTGTTCACGAACAAACGCCGCAGCATTCGCGACGGCCATGCCCAGACCCACCCGGCGAATCACCGGCAGGTCGGGCAGGTCGTCACCCAGGTAGGCGACCTGCTCATAGCTTAGGTTGAGTTGGCCAAGAAGCTCGTCCAGAACCACCAGTTTATCCTCGCGGCCCTGATACAGGTGAGGAATCCCCAGGTTTTGTGCGCGGCGTTCCACAACCGGTGTTTTTCGACCACTGATAATCGCTGTTTGCACGCCGGCCGCCATCAACATTTTGATGCCTTGGCCGTCGAGGGTATTAAACGTCTTGAATTCGCTGCCGTCTTCGAGAAAGTACAGGCGGCCATCGGTCAGCACGCCGTCGACGTCGAAAATCGCCAGTTTGATGTTTTTACCGCGTTGCAGCAGGTCGCTGGTCATTTACATCACTCCCGCACGCAGCAAGTCGTGCGTGTTCAGGGCGCCGATCGGGCGGTCGTCGCTATTGACCACCACCAGTGCGCCAATCTTGTGGTCTTCCATGATCTTCAGCGCTTCGGCTGCAAGCATCTCGGGGCGGGCGGTCTTGCCGTGTGGCGTCATCACCGCATCAATGGTTGCCGTGTGAATATCAATAGTGCGGTCCAGCGTGCGGCGAAGGTCACCGTCGGTGAACACCCCGGCCAGGCGCCCGTCGGCTTCCAGGATCACGGTCATGCCGAGGCCCTTGCGGGTCATTTCCATCAGCGCGTCCTTGAGCAAGGTGCCACGCTGCACGTGGGGCAATTCGTCACCCGAATGCATGACGTTTTCAACTTTTAGCAGCAGGCGACGGCCCAGGGCGCCGCCAGGGTGCGAAAACGCAAAGTCTTCAGCGGTAAAGCCGCGAGCTTCCAGCAGTGCCACGGCCAAGGCATCGCCCATGACCAGCGCAGCCGTGGTCGAGGAGGTTGGCGCCAGGTTCAGCGGGCAGGCTTCATGCGCTACATGCACGTTCAGGTTCACTTCGGCGGCCTTGGCCAGCGTGGACTCCGGGTTGCCGGTGACGCTGATCATTTTGATGCCCAGGCGTTTGATCAGCGGCAGCAGGGTCACGATTTCGTTGGTGGTGCCGGAGTTCGACAGCGCCAGGATGATGTCATCCTTGGTGATCATGCCCATGTCGCCGTGGCTGGCTTCGGCCGGGTGCACAAAAAAAGCCGTGGTGCCGGTGCTTGCCAGTGTGGCGGCGATCTTGTTGCCGACGTGGCCGGATTTACCCATGCCGAGCACGACGACACGGCCTTTGCTGGCCAGAATCATCTCGCACGCGCTTACGAAATCCGCGTCGATATGGGCCAGTAAACCCTCTACGGCTTCAAGCTCGAGGCGGATAGTGCGTTGGGCGGATTGAACAAGCTCGCTGGATTGGCTCATGTCTGAAATCGTATAGCCTGACGAAAAGGCGGCGATTATAGCGGTAATGATCAATTCCCTCACGCAAGTTCGTCAGGCTTTATTCTGCAGGTGCCTAGATTCGTACTCGGCAGCGTTTTTTGCCTGTCCTTAATCTGAACGAGCGCTGTTCCGGCCTTGGGCGCTTCCTGTCAGCGGTGATATAGTTCGCCGCCAGTTCGGTCCGCCAACACCATGTAGCTAAATATTACGCGTTCGTGCAAACGAAAGTCGCAACCGTGGTGTCTGAGTGAAAGGCTGCATCCCAAGGAGATTAGATGAGTGCCGATAACGCCTACGCGGTCGAGCTGAAGGGCCTTACCTTCAAGCGCGGGACGCGCAGCATCTTCAATAACGTCGATATTCGCATTCCCCGCGGCAAGGTCACGGGCATAATGGGGCCTTCCGGTTGCGGTAAGACCACCCTGTTGCGCCTGATGGGCATGCAACTGCGGCCCAGCGCCGGCGAAGTGTGGGTCAACGGCCAGAACCTGCCGAAGCTTTCGCGCAGCGATCTGTTCGATGCGCGCAAGCATATGGGCGTGCTGTTCCAGAGTGGCGCGTTGTTCACCGACCTTGATGTGTTCGAAAACGTAGCGTTCCCACTGCGGGTGCACACCCAGCTGTCGGACGAAATGATTCGTGACATTGTGTTGCTGAAACTGCAGGCCGTGGGGCTTCGCGGTGCCGTCGACTTGATGCCCGACGAACTGTCCGGTGGCATGAAGCGCCGTGTTGCGCTGGCGCGAGCCATTGCCCTCGATCCGCAGATCCTCATGTACGACGAGCCGTTTGTAGGTCAGGACCCCATCGCCATGGGCGTTTTGGTGCGCCTGATCCGTCTGCTCAACGATGCGCTGGGAATCACCAGTATCGTGGTTTCTCACGATTTGGCCGAAACCGCGAGCATCGCTGACTACCTTTATGTAGTCGGCGACGGCCAAGTGCTGGGGCAGGGCACGCCTGAAGAGCTGATGAACGCCGACAACCCGCGTATTCGCCAATTCATGACCGGCGATCCCGACGGCCCGGTGCCTTTTCATTTTCCGGCAGCGGACTACCGCTCAGATCTTCTGGGGAAGCGCTGATGCGCAAAACATCTTTACTCGAAAAGGTTCGCCTTTTCGGTCGCTCCGGTATCGACATTGTCGAAGTGCTGGGGCGTTCGACGATTTTCCTGTTTCACGCATTGCTCGGCCGTGGCGGCATTGGCGGCGGTTTCGGCCTGTTGCTCAAGCAACTGCACTCGGTGGGCGTGATGTCGCTGGTGATCATCGTGGTCTCCGGGATTTTCATCGGCATGGTGCTGGCGTTGCAGGGCTTCAATATCCTTGCAAGCTACGGTTCGGAGCAGGCGGTGGGGCAGATGGTTGCGCTGACGCTGTTGCGCGAACTCGGCCCGGTGGTGACCGCGCTGCTGTTTGCCGGGCGCGCAGGTTCTGCACTGACCGCCGAAATCGGCAACATGAAGTCCACCGAGCAGTTGTCCAGCCTTGAGATGATCGGCGTGGACCCGCTCAAGTACATCGTTGCCCCGCGCCTGTGGGCCGGCTTCATTTCCCTGCCGCTGCTGGCGATGATTTTCAGCGTGGTCGGTATTTGGGGCGGTTCCTGGGTCGCGGTTGACTGGTTGGGCGTCTATGACGGCTCTTACTGGGGCAACATGCAAAACAGTGTGACCTTCAGCGGCGACGTGCTCAACGGCATCATAAAAAGCATCGTTTTCGCTTTTGTCGTCACCTGGATCGCCGTATTTCAAGGCTATGACTGTGAGCCCACTTCCGAAGGGATCAGTCGCGCCACCACCAAGACCGTTGTATACGCCTCGCTGGCGGTACTGGGCCTTGACTTCATTTTGACTGCCTTGATGTTTGGAGATTTCTGATGCAAAACCGCACTGTTGAAATCGGTGTCGGCCTTTTCTTGCTGGCTGGCATCCTGGCTTTACTGTTGCTGGCCCTGCGGGTCAGCGGCCTTTCGGCCAGCCCTACGGCCGACACTTATAAACTTTACGCGTACTTCGACAATATCGCCGGTTTGACTGTCAGAGCTAAAGTGACCATGGCCGGTGTAACCATCGGCAAGGTCACGGCAATCGATCTGGATCGCGACAGCTTCACCGGCCGAGTCACCATGCAATTGGACAAGAAGGTAGATAACCTGCCGACCGACTCCACTGCATCTATTCTCACCGCGGGTTTGCTGGGCGAAAAGTACATCGGCATCAGCGTGGGTGGGGAAACAGACCTGCTCAAGGATGGTTCGACCATCCACGACACACAGTCGTCGTTGGTGCTTGAAGACTTGATTGGTAAATTCCTGCTCAATACGGTCAATAAAGACGCCAAATGAGGAATCTGTTCATGATCTCTACCTTGCGACGTGGCCTGCTGGTGCTGCTGGCAGCACTGCCGATGATGGCCAACGCGGCGGGTTCTGCGCACGATCTGGTGCAGGACACGACCAACAGGATGTTGGCTGACTTGACGGCCAACAAAGAGCAGTACAAGCAAGACCCTACCAAGTTCTACGAAGCGTTGAATACGATCGTGGGTCCGGTGGTCGATGCCGAAGGCATTTCCCGCAGCATCATGACGGTCAAGTATTCGCGCAAGGCTACGCCTGCGCAGATGCAGACCTTCCAGGAAAACTTCAAAAAGGGCCTGTTCCAGTTCTACGGCAACGCTTTGCTTGAGTACAACAACCAGGGTATTACCGTCGCTCCAGCCGGTGATGAGTCGGGTGATCGCACCAGCGTCAACATGACCGTCAAAGGCACCAACGGCGCTGTTTACCCGGTGCAATACACGCTCGAGAAGGTCAAGGGCGAGTGGAAGCTGCGTAACGTGATCATCAATGGCATCAACATCGGCAAGCTGTTCCGTGATCAGTTCGCTGACGCCATGCAGCGCAATGGCAACGACCTGGACAAGACCATCAATGGTTGGGCCGGTGAAGTCGCCAAAGCCAAAGAAGAAACCGACAAACAAGCTGCCGGGAAGCCTGCGCAATGACCGAGTCGGCTGTTCGTCTTGGCGAGGCCGGCGAGTTGTTCCTCAGTGGCGTGCTGGATTACCGCACCGGGCCTGACCTGCGCAAGCAGGTCCAGGCGCTGATCGATAGCAGCACCGCGCCTGCGCTGGTGGTAGATTGCTCGGCGGTCACCAAATCCAGCAGCGTTGGTTTGTCGTTGTTGCTGTGCTTCATGCGTGATGCGCAAGCGGCCAATAAACCGCTGAGCATCCGCGCGATGCCCGAAGACATGCGTGAAATAGCCAAGGTTTCGGGTCTGACCGAGCTGTTGGCACACCCTTAATAGCCATTATCAAGAAAGCCCCCCGTCAGAGTCCTGCTATGCGGGGTTCGCAGGCGCGGGGCTTTTTTGTATGATGTGCGACCCGCGCGCACTGGGCGCCGATAGAGGTTGAGCATGCAGGCCTACGAAGTTAAGAGTTTCCTTGAAGAAAAGCTGCCGGAAAACCTTTCTTCACAAGTGCAGGTCGAGGTTGAAGGCGAAGGCTGCAACTTCCAGCTGAACGTGATTAGCGATGAACTGGCGGCACTGAGCCCGGTCAAGCGTCAACAGCAGATCTATGCCCATTTGAACCAGTGGATCACCGATGGCAGCATCCACGCGGTCACTATGAAATTTTTCAGCCGCGCGGCCTGGGCCGAGCGCACCTGAGCCCCCAAGGCGTCGAGATTCTTATGGATAAATTAATTATTACCGGCGGTGCCCGCCTAGATGGCGAGATTCGCATTTCCGGCGCGAAAAACTCTGCCCTGCCGATTCTGGCGGCGACCCTGCTGTGCGATGGCCCGGTCACCGTGGCCAACCTGCCGCACCTGCACGACATCACCACCATGATCGAGCTGTTCGGTCGCATGGGCATTGAGCCGGTGATCGACGAGAAGCTGTCCGTCGAAATCGACCCGCGCACGATTAAAACCCTGATCGCCCCGTACGAGTTGGTTAAAACCATGCGTGCGTCGATCCTGGTACTAGGCCCAATGGTTGCCCGTTTCGGTGAAGCCGAAGTCGCTCTGCCTGGCGGTTGCGCCATCGGTTCGCGTCCGGTCGACCTGCACATCCGTGGCCTTGAAGCCATGGGCGCGACCATCGACGTCGAAGGCGGCTACATCAAGGCCAAGGCACCGGAAGGCGGCCTGCGTGGTGCAAACTTCTTCTTTGATACCGTCAGCGTCACCGGTACCGAGAACATCATGATGGCCGCTGCCCTGGCCAACGGCCGCAGCGTATTGCAAAACGCCGCGCGCGAGCCGGAAGTGGTCGACCTGGCTAACTTCCTGATCGCCATGGGTGCCAACATCACTGGCGCCGGCACCGACACCATCACCATTGAAGGTGTCAAACGCCTGCACTCGGCCACCTACAAAGTGATGCCGGACCGTATCGAGACCGGCACCTACCTGGTGGCTGCTGCCGTTACCGGTGGCCGCGTCAAGGTCAAGGACACTGATCCGACCATCCTTGAAGCGGTGTTGGAAAAGCTCAAGGAAGCCGGTGCTGAAATCACCACCGGGGATGATTGGATCGAGCTGAACATGCACGGCAAGCGGCCAAAAGCCGTTAATGTGCGTACCGCTCCGTACCCGGCGTTCCCGACCGACATGCAGGCGCAGTTCATTTCCTTGAACGCCATTGCTGAAGGCACCGGTGCCGTGATCGAGACCATCTTCGAAAACCGCTTCATGCACGTGTACGAACTGCACCGCATGGGCGCCAAGATCCAGGTCGAAGGCAACACCGCCATCGTCACCGGTATCGACAAGCTCAAGGGCGCGCCAGTCATGGCTACCGACCTGCGTGCCTCGGCCAGCCTGGTCATTTCGGCGCTGTGCGCTGACGGTGACACGCTGATCGACCGCATTTACCACATCGACCGTGGTTACGAATGCATCGAAGAAAAACTGCAGATGCTCGGCGCCAAAATCCGTCGCGTACCGGGCTAGTCCCAGGCGCTGCGAACACCACTACCGTGGCGAGCGGGCAAACCCGCTCGCCACAGGACAGTAATAGCCTGTTGAAGGACTGACGTTTTCCATGTTGACCATCGCACTGTCCAAGGGCCGCATCCTTGACGACACTTTGCCGCTTCTGGCTGAAGCGGGCATCGTGCCGACCGAGAATCCGGACAAAAGCCGCAAGCTGATCATCCCCACGACCCAGGACGACGTTCGCCTGCTGATCGTACGGGCTACCGACGTGCCGACTTACGTTGAACATGGCGCGGCCGACCTCGGCGTCGCCGGCAAAGACGTGCTGATGGAATACGGTGGCCAGGGTCTGTATGAGCCCCTCGACCTGCGTATCGCCCTGTGCAAGCTGATGACCGCCGGCCGTGTCGGTGACGTCGAGCCCAAAGGCCGTCTGCGCGTGGCAACCAAGTTCGTCAACGTCGCCAAGCGCTACTACGCCGAACAAGGCCGTCAGGTAGACATCATCAAGCTCTACGGCTCGATGGAGCTGGCGCCACTGATTGGCTTGGCGGACAAGATCATCGACGTGGTCGACACCGGTAACACGCTGCGTGCCAACGGTCTCGAACCTCAAGATTTTATTGCTGACATCAGCTCCCGCCTGATCGTCAACAAAGCTTCAATGAAGATGCAACACGCGCGTATCCAGGCATTGATCGACACCCTGCGCCAGGCAGTGGAGTCTCGACACCGCGGCTGACTCACCCGCGTAGCTGAAAGGCTGCGCCCGTCTATCCGCCTCATAGCCAGAATTCTCAGGTGCCCAAGCGGATCGGCTGCTAACGTTCGGCGCCTGAGCATTTTTTGCCAATCCTATGAGGCCCTCGCTATGACCACGTCCACTGCAATTGCCCGACTCAACGCTGCCGACCCGGATTTCGCCAAGCATCTGGATCATCTGCTGAGCTGGGAAAGCGTGTCCGACGACTCGGTCAACCAGCGAGTACTCGACATCATCAAGGCCGTGCGCGAGCGCGGTGACGCGGCGCTGGTGGACTTCACCCGCCAGTTCGATGGCCTCGACGTGGCGTCGATGTCGGACCTGATCCTGCCGCGCGAGCGCCTGGAGCTTGCCCTGACGCGCATCACCGCGCCGCAGCGCGAAGCCTTGGAAGTCGCGGCAACACGCGTGCGCAGCTACCACGAAAAGCAAAAGCAGGACTCGTGGAGCTACACCGAGGCCGACGGCACTGTGCTCGGCCAAAAGGTCACGCCGCTGGACCGCGCCGGCCTTTACGTGCCGGGTGGCAAAGCGTCTTACCCGTCGTCGGTGCTGATGAACGCGATACCGGCCAAAGTCGCGGGCGTGACCGAAGTGGTCATGGTGGTGCCGACCCCGCGCGGTGAAATCAACGAACTGGTGCTGGCGGCGGCGTGCATCGCAGGTGTTGACCGCGTGTTCACCATCGGCGGCGCCCAAGCGGTTGCGGCCCTGGCCTACGGCACCGAAAGCGTGCCGAAGGTCGACAAAGTGGTCGGCCCCGGCAACATCTACGTCGCCACCGCCAAGCGCCATGTGTTTGGCCAGGTCGGTATCGACATGATCGCCGGGCCTTCGGAAATCCTCGTGGTGTGTGACGGCCAGACCGACCCGGACTGGATCGCCATGGACCTGTTCTCCCAGGCCGAGCACGACGAAGACGCGCAGGCGATTCTGGTCAGCCCGGATGCCGAGTTCCTCGACAAGGTCGCCGCCAGCATCGATAAGCTGCTGCCAACCATGGAGCGTGCCGAGATCATCGAAAAGTCGATCAATGGCCGTGGCGCGCTGATTCTGGTGCGCGATATGCACCAGGCCATCGAAGTGGCCAACCGTATTGCCCCGGAACACCTGGAATTGTCGGTCGCGGACCCGCAAACCTGGCTGCCGTCGATTCGTCACGCAGGCGCGATCTTCATGGGCCGCCACACCAGCGAAGCGCTGGGCGATTACTGCGCCGGGCCGAACCACGTGCTGCCGACCTCCGGCACCGCGCGCTTCTCGTCGCCGCTTGGGGTGTATGACTTCCAGAAGCGTTCTTCGATCATCTTTTGCTCGCCACAGGGTGCTTCCGAGCTGGGCAAGACCGCCTCGGTGCTGGCCCGTGGTGAATCCTTGAGCGCCCACGCACGTAGCGCTGAGTACCGCATCCTCGACGAAAAAGGTAATTGAAATGAGCAAATTCTGGAGCCCCTTCGTCAAGGACCTCGTGCCTTACGTGCCCGGCGAGCAACCCAAGCTGGCCAAGCTGGTCAAGCTCAACACCAACGAAAACCCGTACGGCCCATCGCTCAAGGCGTTGGCCGCGATGCAGGCCGAGTTGAATGACAACTTGCGCCTGTACCCGGACCCCAACAGCGACCTGCTCAAGCAGGCGGTGGCCAAGTATTACGCGATCGACGCGGGCAAGGTGTTCCTCGGCAACGGTTCCGATGAAGTCTTGGCGCACATCTTCCACGGCCTGTTCCAACACGACTTGCCGCTGCTGTTCCCGGACATCAGCTACAGTTTCTATCCGGTTTACTGCGGCCTCTACGGCATCACGTCTGACCCTGTGCCGCTGGATGAGCAGTTCCAGATTCGTGCGGCGGACTACGCCAGGCCCAACGGCGGGATCATCTTCCCCAACCCTAACGCGCCGACCGGCTGCGTGCTGGCATTGGACGCAGTGGAGCAGATCCTCAAGGCCAGCCCGGATTCGGTGGTGGTGGTCGATGAAGCCTACATAGACTTCGGCGGCGAAACCGCCATTAGCCTGGTGGACCGCTACCCGAACCTGCTGGTGACTCAAACCCTGTCCAAATCGCGCTCCCTGGCCGGTTTGCGCGTGGGCCTGGCCGTGGGCCACCCGGACCTGATCGAAGCGCTGGAGCGGGTCAAGAACAGCTTCAACTCCTACCCGCTGGATCGCCTGGCGATTGTTGGCGCGGCGGCGGCGTTTGAGGACCGTGAGTACTTCGAGAAAACCTGCCAGCAGGTGATTGATAGCCGTAACCAGGTGGTTGCCCAACTTGAAGCCAAAGGTTTTGAGGTGTTGCCGTCAGCGGCCAACTTCATCTTCGCGCGCCACCCGCAACACGACGCGGCCGGCCTTGCGGCAAAGCTGCGCGAGCAAGGTGTGATCGTGCGGCACTTCAAGCAGGCGCGGATTGCGCAGTTCCTGCGCATCAGCATCGGCACGCCGGAGCAGAACCAAGCGCTGATTGATGGCTTGGGCGAGCTCTAAGCCACACTGAAGCTGCATGTTTGATGTAGCGCTTTCGCGCAGCAAGCGGGTTCGATGTGTTCTTTGGGTTTTCGTGCATATCCGGTATTTGGGTGATGGCTTGTATGGGTTTCGCTCTTACAGCGAGTCACTTTTGATAGAGCGCAAAAGTAACCAAAACGCTCTCGCCCCACCACTCGGTGCCTCGCTTAGGCTCGGCATGCCCGCACACAGGCTTGAATCCGTGAGCCGCCGCGATGGGCCATCCTTGGCCCAGCGCGGCTAACCCGGCGTCCTGCCGGGTTACCCACGGATTCAAGCCTGCGGGCGGCCATCGTGGTTTAACGGGGCGCTTCTCAGATCAAGATCAAGATCAAAAGCAAGAGCACGGCGGCCTGAAAGCCGACCTGAGTGGTTGAAGCAGATCAGAAGCAGGTCAAAGGCGGATTTTGCATACACAGTAGATCTGCTTTTNCAAGATCAAGATCAAAAGCAAGAGCACGGCGGCCTGAAAGCCGACCTGAGTGGTTGAAGCAGATCAGAAGCAGGTCAAAGGCGGATTTTGCATACACAGTAGATCTGCTTTTTTTTGCTTTTTGTGGGAGGGGGCTTGCTCCCGATTGCAGTGTGTCAGTTGAAAAATATTTATCTGACACACCGCCATCGGGAGCTTTCAAAAGTGACGGTCCATATCTGGGGTCGGCTTTCGGGCCGCCTGCTTAGATGATCGTTCCCACGCTCTGCGTGGTAATGCCGCTGCGGACGCTCTGCGTCCCGCTTTTTCAGCCATGGAATCTCCAACATTTGACCGCATTCTGCGTGGGAGACTGGGTCGGCTTTCAGGCCGCCTGCTTTTGATTGTGATCTTGATCTGAGAAGCGCCCCGTTAAACCACGATGGCCGAACGCAGATATTACGGAGCGGGCCGCCGCGACGGGGCAGGGACGCCC
>NZ_LKBR01000016.1:0-124908 GCF_002723595.1 Pseudomonas sp. ICMP 460 | reverse complement strand
CCGAGCCTAAGCGAGGTGCCGAGTGGTGGGGCAAGAGCGTTTTGGTTACTTTTGCGCTGTTCAAAAGTGACCCGCTGTAAGAGCGGAACCAATACAAGCCATAACCTCAATAACGGATATGCACCCAAGACCAAAGTCACAAGCCTGAATAAATTTCAATCGCAAAAACACTAGGTTATTTGCAGTTTGATAGAAGGGAGCAAGCCCCCCCTCCCACAGTTTTATCGCATTTAGTCAGTTAGCCGATGGTCATCAGGCTGGCATTACCGCCCGCCGCAGCGGTGTTAACGCTCAAGGCACGCTCGATCACCAAGCGCTCCAGCGCAATCGCCGTCTCGCCTTGCGACAAGCCCTGCACGCCAACGATGGCCCCGCCACGCTGGGCCACTTGCTGGCACACCGCGCGCAGTTGGTCGGAGTCGCCGTGGTGCAAGACCGCGTCGAACAGCACATCGTCTTTGGTCCAGTCAGCCACGCGCTTGATCTTCGCCTGAATGTCTTTGGGCAGGCGTGGCAATACGGCTTTGGTCAGCTCGGTTTCCGGCCATACCGCCGAACCGCCTACCGCCAGCACCGCCGCCAGTTGCGTTAGCAGGTCGCCTTCCACGTCTGCGAGGCACAACACGTGCTCGCGCGGCAGGATCGCGTAACTGTTGCGCTCGCCGGTCGGGCCAGCCAGTTGGCGGGTGATACCGCTTTGCGACTGCGCGGCGAACTGGCTGCACAGGGCGCTCAGTTCGCTGAACTTATGGTTGTCGGCCCAGGCTCCAAGGGCGCTCAACGGTTGGCTCATGGCATCACGCAAGCGCACGTCCGGTGCGGCCAACTTGTCGGCACGTACGAAGGACTGTTCGATTGCATCTGTCGGGCGCGTCGACAGCAGACGGTACAGGTACAACGGGCCACCGGCTTTCGGGCCAGTGCCCGACAGGCCTTCGCCGCCGAATGGCTGCACGCCGACCACGGCGCCGACAATGTTGCGGTTGACGTAGACGTTACCGGCATTGACGTTGTCGATCACCTTGGCGATGGTCTCGTCGATACGCGTGTGCACGCCCAGGGTCAGGCCGTAGCCGGACGCGTTGATCTGCGCAATCAGTTGGTCGATCTCTTTGCGTTTGTAGCGCACCACGTGCAGCACCGGGCCGAAGATCTCCCGTTGCAGTTCGTCGAAGCTTTCCAGTTCGATCAAGGTAGGCGTTACAAAGGTGCCGCGCTTGATCTCGTCGCTGTCGGCAATCGCCACTTGGTACACCGTGCGGCCTTTGTCGCGCATGGCTTGAATGTGTTTCTCGATGCCGGCCTTGGCGTCGGCGTCGATCACCGGGCCGATGTCTACCGACAGGCGCTCCGGGTTGCCCAAGCGGCATTCGGCCATGGCGCCCTTGAGCATTTCGATTACACGGTCAGCCGAATCTTCCTGCAGGCACAGCACACGCAGTGCCGAGCAACGTTGACCGGCGCTGTCGAAGGCCGACGACACCACGTCGATGACCACTTGTTCGGTCAGCGCCGAAGAGTCGACGATCATCGCGTTTTGGCCACCGGTTTCGGCGATCAGCGGAATTGGACGGCCCTGAGCATCCAGACGACCGGCGACGCTGCGTTGCAGCAGGCGCGCCACCTCGGTGGAGCCGGTGAACATCACGCCTTTGACGCGATCATCGCCGACCAGTCGCGCACCGACAGTTTCGCCCTGGCCTGGCAGCAATTGCAGCACGCCTTCGGGAATACCCGCTTCGAGCAGGATGCGCACGGCTTGCGCGGCCACCAACGGCGTCTGTTCGGCAGGCTTGGCCAATACCGGGTTACCGGCGGCGAGTGCCGCGGCGACTTGGCCACTGAAGATCGCCAACGGGAAGTTCCACGGGCTGATACACACCACCGGGCCGAGTGGGCGGTGGGCGTCGTTGGTGAAATCGTTGCGCGCCTGTACGGCGTAATAACGCAGGAAGTCCACCGCTTCACGCACTTCGGCGATGGCGTTGGCGAAGGTCTTGCCGGCTTCGCGCGCCAGCAGGCCCATCAACGGTTGAATCTCGCTTTCCATCAAGTCGGCGGCACGTTCCAGGATCGCCGCGCGCTCGGCGGGCGGGGTGGCCTGCCAGATCGGGCCGGCGTTAATCGCGCACTGTAGAGCGTTGTCGACGTCTTCGACGCTTGCTTCCTGTACATGGCCAACCACATCACGCAGGTCGGACGGGTTCAGCACCGGGGCAGCCGGCTGGGTGCTGGACGCGCAGCCAAGCATCGGCGCGGCTTTCCAGTCGGTGTGCGCGGTGGCCAGCAACGCGCACGACAGCGACGCCAAGCGGTGTTCGTTGGCCATGTCGATACCGGCCGAGTTGGCGCGGTCGCTCCCGTAGAGGTCGCGCGGCAACGGGATGCGCGGGTGCGGCAGGCCGAAGCCGCCTTCGAGCGTGGCCATTTGCTCGATGCTGGCCACCGGGTCGGCCACCAGCTCTTGAATCGAGATGGACTGGTCGGCAATCCGGTTGACGAACGAGGTGTTGGCGCCGTTTTCCAGCAGGCGACGCACCAGGTAGGCCAGCAGTGTTTTGTGAGTGCCGACCGGCGCATACACGCGGCACGGACGGTTCAGCTTGCCATCGGCAACTTTGCCCACCACTTGCTCGTAGAGCGGTTCACCCATGCCGTGCAGGCACTGGAACTCGTACTGGCCGGGGTAATAATTCTGGCCGGCGATGTGGTAAATCGCCGACAGCGTGTGGGCGTTGTGCGTGGCAAATTGCGGGTAGATGGCTTCCGGCACCGACAGCAGTTTGCGTGCACAGGCGATGTAGGACACGTCGGTGTACACCTTGCGGGTGTACACGGGGTAGCCTTCCAGCCCTTCGACCTGGGCGCGCTTGATTTCGCTGTCCCAGTACGCGCCCTTAACCAGGCGGATCATCAGGCGGTGGCGGCTGCGGCGCGCGAGGTCGATGAGGTAGTCGATCACATACGGGCAACGTTTCAGGTACGCCTGGATCACGAAACCGATGCCGTTCCAGCCCGCCAGTTGCGGCTCAAAGCACAGGCGTTCGAGCAGGTCCAGCGACAGCTCCAGGCGGTCGGCTTCTTCGGCGTCGATGTTCAGGCCAATGTCGTATTGCTTGGCCAGCAGGGTCAGCGACAGCAGGCGCGGGTACAGCTCATCCATCACGCGTTCGTACTGGGCGCGGCTGTAACGCGGGTGCAGTGCCGAGAGCTTGATGGAAATGCCCGGGCCTTCATAAATCCCGCGGCCGTGCGAGGCTTTGCCGATGGAGTGAATGGCTTGCTCGTAGGAGGCCAGGTACTTTTGTGCATCGTGTTCGGTGAGTGCGGCTTCACCGAGCATGTCGTAGGAGTAGCGGAAGCCCTTGGCTTCGAACTTGCTCGCATTGGCCAGGGCTTCAGCGATGGTTTCGCCGGTCACGAACTGCTCGCCCATCAGGCGCATGGCCATGTCGACGCCCTTGCGGATCATCGGCTCGCCGCTTTTGCCAATAATGCGGCTCAGCGACGAGGTCAAACCGGCCTCGTTGTGCGTGGCCACCAGTTTGCCGGTCAGCAGCAAGCCCCACGTGGCGGCGTTGACGAACAGCGACGGGCTGTTGCCCAAGTGCGGCTGCCAGTTGCCGGTGCTGATCTTGTCGCGGATCAACGCGTCGCGGGTGCCCTTGTCCGGGATGCGCAGCAGCGCTTCGGCCAGGCACATCAGTGCCACGCCTTCCTGCGACGACAGGGAAAACTCTTGCAGCAGGCCCTGAACAATACCGGCACGGCCGCCGGCGCTCTTTTGGTTGCGCAGTTTTTCGGCAATCGAGGCGGCCAGCTTGTTAGTCGCTTCAGCCATCGGCTGCGGCAGGCGCGCTTGCTCGATCAGCATAGGCACCACTTCCGGCTCCGGGCGGCGGTAAGCGGCGGTAATCGAGGCGCGCAGTACCGATTGCGGCAGAATGCTCTCGGCAAATTCGAGGAAGCATTGGTGGGCGTGGTCGGGCTGTGTATCGCTCGCCTCTTCCGCGTCCTTGCTGCCCGAGCCATTGAGCTCGGTCAGGGTTGCACCACCCTCGAGTTTCTCCAGGTAATTGAAAATCGCCTGTTTGATCAGCCAATGCGGCGTGCGATCAATCGAGGTCGCGGCCGCCTTCAGGCGTTCGCGGGTTGGGTCGTCAAGTTTGACCCCAAGGGTGGTCGTTGCCATCTTTTTATCCTCATGGGTGCCACTACCGAGTGGCATCTGCTGGCGGCAAGATTAGCTTTGCGCATGCAGAGGTGCAACTGGGTGCAACCCTTTTTATTCATGAAATTTTCGACGGTAAACAGGAAAAATTTCGGCCCTGGATAAAATTCGCAACTGTTTGGTGCGTTTGCTTCTGAGTGCGGTTGTTCTTGCTCCGAAAAGGAGCAAAAATGCGTCGTTTGGTACAAAACACACTTAGGTGCAACTTATTCTCAAGAAACTGGTTGCACCTTATTTGCTTTGTTGAATAGCATTCGCGACAAAGGTGCAACCGCTTGAGCAGTTCGGTTCATCGGCTGGCGGCTTTCCTGGGGAAACGCCAGTCATAAATGCACGGCACGCCGCTTCGTCTACCCGGTTAACAACGGGTGGCCGTCGGGTAGACCGCTGCTACATAAAAACAAAGCCAGGGCGTCACTCTTATGAGCGTTAGTAATCCCACCCTGATCACGTTTGTGATCTACATCGCAGCAATGGTGCTGATCGGCTTCATGGCCTATCGCTCCACCAACAACCTTTCCGATTACATCCTCGGCGGTCGCAGCCTCGGCAGCGTGGTCACCGCCTTGTCAGCCGGTGCCTCGGACATGAGCGGCTGGTTGTTGATGGGCCTGCCCGGCGCAATCTACATGTCCGGCCTGTCGGAAAGCTGGATCGCCATCGGCCTGATCGTCGGTGCCTACCTGAACTGGTTGTTCGTGGCCGGCCGTCTGCGTGTACAGACCGAACACAACGGCGACGCCCTGACGCTGCCGGATTACTTCTCCAGCCGTTTCGAAGACAAAAGCGGCCTGCTGCGGATCATCTCTGCGGTGGTGATTCTGGTGTTCTTCACTATTTATTGCGCATCCGGCATCGTCGCCGGCGCGCGTCTGTTTGAAAGCACGTTCGGCATGTCCTACGAGACTGCGCTGTGGGCCGGTGCGGCAGCGACGATTGCCTACACCTTTGTGGGCGGTTTCCTGGCCGTAAGCTGGACCGACACCGTACAAGCCACGCTGATGATTTTTGCGCTGATTCTGACGCCGATCATCGTGCTGCTGGCCACCGGCGGCATCGACACTGCCTTCCTGGCCATCGAAGCGAAGAACCCCGACAACTTCAACATGCTGAAAAACACCAGCTTCATCGGCATCATCTCGCTGATGGGCTGGGGCTTGGGTTACTTCGGCCAGCCGCATATTCTGGCGCGCTTCATGGCCGCCGATTCGGTGAAGTCGATTGCCAAGGCTCGGCGCATTTCCATGACCTGGATGATCCTGTGCCTGGCCGGTACGGTGGCCGTGGGTTTCTTCGGTATCGCTTATTTCGCCGCGCACCCGGAAGTTGCGGGGCCTGTGAACGAGAACCACGAGCGTGTGTTCATTGAGCTGGCCAAGCTGCTGTTCAACCCCTGGATCGCGGGTGTGTTGTTGTCAGCCATCCTGGCTGCCGTGATGAGCACCCTGAGCTGCCAATTGCTGGTGTGCTCCAGCGCCCTGACCGAAGACTTTTACAAGACCTTCCTGCGCAAAAACGCCTCTCAGCTTGAGCTGGTCTGGGTCGGCCGCCTGATGGTGTTGCTGGTCGCGCTGATCGCCATCGCCATGGCCGCCAACCCGGAAAACCGCGTGCTCGGCCTGGTCAGCTACGCCTGGGCCGGTTTCGGTGCCGCGTTTGGTCCTGTGGTGCTGATCTCGGTGATCTGGAAAGGCATGACGCGCGACGGCGCACTGGCCGGCATCCTGATCGGCGCCATCACTGTGATCGTGTGGAAGCACTTCGAACTGTTCGGCTTGTACGAAATCATCCCGGGCTTCATCTTCGCCAGCCTGGCGATCTTCTTCGTGAGCAAGCTGGGCGCACCGACTGCGGGTATGGTCGAGCGCTTTGATGCGGCGGAAAAAGACTACAACCTCAACAAGTAATTCGTCGGGCGCCGAGTGCCCGCTGAGCTGAAAAAAAGGCCCGCGTCCTACGGATTGCGGGCCTTTTTTTGTGGGCTGCTCAGTCGGTATCCGGTTGATTAAGAAAAATCAGCACGCCCAGAATCGCCATGTAGAACTTGAATGCCGCTTCCTGGCCATTCCACTGATGGGATTGCCACATCAGAAACCATTCCCCGCCCACCACCATAAAACCAAAAAACCACACCCCGAAGCCCAGGACGAGGCCGGTGGTAGCGCGTGCTTTGGCGCGGTTAAAGTCAAGACCGCCAGCGTGCCGTGCGCGCCACAGCGACAGCGCGCCCCAAGCCAGCAACCCTGCAGTGAGCGCCTCTCCCAGGATAATCAGCACATAGGCGGCGTGCCACAGCCATGGCGTGGTGATTGAACGGTACAGGGCGGCGTTGCCGGGGAACGTGGTGTCCATGCTCAACACGTGTTTGACGAAGGCGAAGTTGGAGCCGTAGTCCGTGATGTTGTTGAACGCAACCAGCGTGGCGAAGGCCGCAAGGACCAAGGTCAGGATTATTTTTGCATAGCGTGTGGTCATGCTTTTTCCAGGTGTCCGTGGAGGTGAGTAGAGGCGCCTTAACGCTAGCACGCGCACGACTGCCGCTCGACTCGGCTGAACCAGGAATTCGGCAATCAAGGTGTAGGACTTTACTGATTTGCCAACGGCGCGCCCAGATCGGCAGGCAGCGGGTGCAGAATCGGCCGCCCAGCCTCGCAGAGAAACACCGGATGTTCGCTCCTGCTAATCAAAGTGCTTTTAACCTGACCCTCGACGGGCAACCCAGTGAGCTCAAAGTGTATGAGTTCACGGGTGACGAGTTCATTAGCCAGCCCTTTCGCTTTGACGTTGAACTGGTCAGCGAGCAACCCGATTTGGACCTGGACAGCCTGATTCACCGTCAGGCGTTTTTAGGGTTCGATACGCAGGGTCATGGCATTCACGGTCAGGTGTATCGGGTAGCGCAAGGCGATTCCGGCAAGCGCTTGACCCGCTACCAGATCACCTTGGTGCCGCAACTGGCCTATCTGCAACACAGCACTCATCAGCGCATCTTCCAGAAAAAAACAGTGCCACAGATCGTTGCGTTGGTGCTGCAAGCTCAGGGTATGCAGAGTGATGGTTTCACCTTTCAACTGAGCGGGGCATATCCCGAGCGTGAGTACTGTGTTCAGTTCGGCGAAACCGATCTGGCCTTCATTCAGCGTTTGTGTGTCGAGTCGGGCATGCACTATCACTTCCAGCACAGCCCCGAGCGTCATCTGTTGGTGTTTGGTGATGACCAGAGCGTGTTTGCTCAGCCTGAGCAAACCACTGCGTACGCCCCCGGCGCCGGGATGGTTGCCGACGTGCCTGCCATCAGCCGCTTTATGCTGCGGCTGGAAACCCGACCTACCGGTGTGAACCTGCGGGACTACGATTTCAAGAAGCCGCGCCTGGTGTTGGAAAGCGCGGTATCCGGCGAGCAGCTCCCCGCGTTAAATGAACAAGGCTACCCGGGGTATTTTTCCGATCGCGATCATGGCAAATACCTGGCGCAACGTGTGTTGGAGCGGCATCGCAGCGACTTTCGCCAGGCCCATGGTCATAGCGACCAGCCTGCCTTGGTCAGCGGGCAGTACCTGAAAATGGCCGGGCACCCGCGTCAGGAATGGAACGACTTATGGTTGATCACTCAGTTGCAGCATTCGGGGCGCCAGCCTCAAGTGCTGGAGGAGTCCACCCCTGACGCGTATGGCGATAAATTGACTCAGGGCTACAGCAACGCGTTTGTCGCAACGCCTTGGGATGTGCCGTTTCGGACGCCGCTTGTCATCTCGCGGCCGCACATATCGGGCTACCAGAATGCAGTCGTCACAGGGCCTGCCGACAGTGAGATTCATTGCGACGAATATGGGCGGGTCAAGGTGCAGATGGCTTGGGACCGCAGCGGGCAGCACAACGATGATTCCAGTTGCTGGTTACGCGTCGCCAGTGCCTGGGCGCATGACCGCTACGGTTCGGTACTGATTCCGCGAGTCGGCATGGAAGTGCTGGTGGGGTTCGTCAATGGCGACCTCGACATGCCGCTCGTGATGGGCTGCCTGCCCAACGCGGCGACACCCTTGCCGCTCGATCTGCCGGCGGACAAGACCCGCAGCATTTTGCGCAGTCACAGCAGCCCGGGTGGTGGTGGCTACAACGAATTGCGTATCGAAGACCGCAAGGGTGCCGAAGAAATCTACCTGCGTGCCCAGCGCGATTGGACCCAGCACGTGTTGCATGACCAGCAGGTGCAGGTGGATAACCTGCGCCGGGTGACGGTGGGCGGCGAGTCGCACCATGAGCTGCAAGGTGAAGAGCAACGCATCACCCATGGCAACCGACTGACCGAACTCAAGCAGGATGATCACTTGGTGGTCGGCGGTTCGCAGCAGATGCGCGCCGGTCGGACGATTCAGATCGGTGCCGGGCAAAGCGTGGTGATTGATGCGGGCGCGACCGTGACGATTCAGGCCGGTGGGCAGTCGATCACGCTGTCGGCGGGTGGGATTTTCAGCAGCGTGCCCATCCAGCTGGGCGGTGCGCCGGCACCCGCCGCAGCGCCCTTGATGCCAGGCGTAAAGGAAAAGCTGTTGGCGGTCATTCCCGCACCGTTAAGCCGGGTGCAAGTGGCCAGCCTGAAGCGCGCTGCGCCGTTCTGCGAAGAGTGTGAGCGCTGCAAGAACGGGCAGTGCGATGTCAGCGGCACGTCTGCCAATCCAACCTAAAAGGAATTTGTCTCGATGCAGTCCACCTTGTTTCCCGGCGCCTGGCTCGCACGCTACCCGTTGCAGCCCTATGAACAGATGTTTGTGCTGCTGAGCAGTGCCAGCGATGCCCAGCCGTTGGCCGCTTGGCAGGCCATGGCCGCTGGAACGCCGCCGCAGCCAATCTGGGCAGGCACGGCCTATGCCGCGTGGAGTGAAGTGATGCCCTGCGTCGGCGTCATCGAGCCCGGCAGTGCTTTTCTCGACTGGATAGCCACCACCGAGTCGACGGATTGGGGCTGGCTCGCAGTCTCCTCCAGCCCGCAGGCAGCGGTGATTGCGCACCTGCAAGGGTTGACCAAGGTGTATATGCCCGATGACCAAGAGGTGTTTTTGCGTTTCTGGGATGGCGCTCAGTGGCTGCCGATGTTACAGGCGCTGGGTGATGAGGCGGGCAAAGTGTTGCCGGTGTTCCAGCGGTATTTGATCAATGGTCAACCGCTGACGGTTGCGACTGGCCCGGTGACTGCCGCCAAAGCCAGCCCGTGGTGGCGGGTGCCTACCGCGTTATTAGCGCATATGGCAGAGCAATCCCCGCAGGTGCTGGTCGGCAACCTGCTGCAATGGCTCGAAGAACAGCGCCCCGACCTTTACACGGCCTTCACGGCGGCGACCTTGCAGCATAAGGTCAGCTACTTCGCACGCGGCGCGGATACCAGCCCTGCCGCACTGGCCGGCTACCTGGCCGGCGAGTTGAGTTGAGCCCGGCACCCGCGGCCATCAGCATTGCCCGACACGCAGCCCTGCACCTTTGCTCCGGTAGAAGGTAAACTTCGCCCCCTGCGCAGGAGCAACCATGAATTATCGTCACGCCTTTCACGCCGGCAACCATGCCGATGTCTTCAAACACCTGACTTTGACCCGCCTCATCGCCCTGATGTCGCGCAAGGAGCAGCCGTTCGCCTACCTCGACACTCACGCAGGCATTGGCCTGTATGACCTGCAGGGTGATCAGGCGAACCGCACCGGTGAATACCTCGAAGGCATCGCGCGCCTCTGGGGCGAGAACGACCTGCCGCCGCTGACCGCCGACTACCTGCGCGTGCTGCATGAGATGAACCCGGATGGCCAGTTGCGCTACTACCCGGGTTCGCCGGAACTGGCGCGCCGCCTCACGCGGCCGCAGGACCGTGTATTGCTCAATGAAAAACACCCGGAAGACGGTGTGCTGCTCAAGGACAATATGAAAGGCGACCGTCGCGTCAAAGTGCACTTGGGCGAGGGCTGGCATGTGCCGCGTGCCTTGCTGCCGGTGCCGGAAAAGCGCGCATTGATGCTGATTGACCCGCCGTTTGAAAAGCTCGACGAGATGCAACGCTGCGCGGCGTCGCTCAAGGAAGCCGTCAGCCGTATGCGCCAGACCGTGGCGGCTATCTGGTACCCGGTGAAAGACCAGCGCCTGCTGCGCCGTTTCTACCAGGACCTGGCTGGCACCGGTGCACCGAAGTTACTGCGCGTGGAATTGCTGGTGCATCCATTGGACACACCCAACACCCTGACCGGTTCGGGCCTGGCGATTGCCAACCCGCCGTGGGGTTTGGAGGAGGAGTTGCGTGAGTTGCTGCCGTGGCTGTCCAAAAAACTTGGCCAGACCCAAGGCGGGTGGCAGATGGATTGGCTCATTGCTGAATGAAAGCAGCGGCAAGTTTTAAGCGACAAGCGACAAGCTAAAAGCCGGGCGCAACACGTGCTGCTTGTAGCTTGTAGCTTGCCGCTTAAACCTCCGATGTTCAGATCGGGCAGGTCACGCCTGTGCCGCCAATCCCGCAGTACCCCTGCGGATTTTTCGCCAGGTATTGCTGGTGGTACGTTTCGGCGAAGAACACCGTCGGCGCCTCGGCGATTTCCGTGGTGATTTCGCCCAAGCCAGCCTTGCTCAATTGGGCTTGATAAGTCTCGGCGCTGGCCTGCGCCGCCGCCAGTTGCTCAGGCGTGGTGGCGTAGATCACCGAACGGTATTGGGTGCCGATGTCGTTGCCCTGGCGCATGCCCTGAGTCGGGTTGTGCAGTTCCCAGAACATCTTCAACAAGTCTTCGTATTTCACTTTGGCCTGGTCATACACGACCAGCACCACTTCGCTGTGGCCGGTCAGGCCCGAGCACACTTCTTCGTACGTCGGGTTCGGGGTAAAACCACCGGCGTAGCCGACCACGGTGCTGACCACGCCGTCGCGTTCCCAGAATTTGCGCTCTGCACCCCAGAAACACCCGAGGCCGAAAATCGCAAACCCGACGTCGTCGAGGAACGGGCCCAACAGCGGGTTGCCGTTGACGAAATGCGTCTCCGGCAGCGCCATTGGGGTTTCACGGCCAGGCAAAGCTTGTTCTTGAGTAGGCAACACGTTTTTGTTCACCAGAATTTCCGAGCGCAAGACCATGATCAGTCCTCTCAGTCAGATTGAGTAATGTAAGAAGTCGGGCACTAGTGTGCCCCAGTGTTGCAGCGCTGTCAGGCGATTGGCCCGCGAGGGTAGCGTTTAAGCTTCTCAAGCAGCTCGGAACCGGGGATCGGCCGGTCGAACAGGTAGCCCTGGCCGACGTCGCAGCGATGCCGCCGCAGGAACGCCAACTGCTCGGCGGTTTCCACACCTTCGGCCACTACTTTGAGCTTGAGGTTATGCGCCATGGCAATCACTGCCGAGGTAATTTCCATGTCGTCCTGGTTATCCGGGATTTCGTGGATAAAGCTTCGATCGATCTTAATGATGTCGATGGGGAATTTCTTCAAGTAGCTCAGCGACGAGTAGCCGGTGCCGAAGTCGTCCATGGCCAGGGTCAGGCCAAAGCTCTTCAGTTGGTCAAGCTGCAGGCGCGTGTCTTCCGTGGCCTCCAGCAACAGGCCTTCGGTCAGCTCCAGTTCCAGCAGGTTGGCCGGTAGCTGCTCTTCCTTGAGGATGGTGGCGATCGAGGCCACCAGGTCAGGGTCGGAGAACTGTTTGGGCGACAGGTTGATCGCCACCTGCAAGTTGCCCAGGCCGCCGGCGCTCAACTGCTTGCTCATGCGGCAGGCCTGGCGGGCGATCCATTTGCCGATGGGAATAATCAGCCCGGTCTCTTCGGCCACGCTGATAAATTGGTCGGGGCGGATCATGCCCTTTTCCGGGTGGTTCCAGCGCAACAGCGCTTCCATGCCCAGCAAGCGACCGCTGCGCAGGCACAGCTTGGGCTGGTAGAACACGTCCAGCTCGTTCTGGGTCAGCGCCCGGCGCAGGTTGTTCTCCACGAACAGCTTGTAGCTGGCCTCGGCGTTCAGCGCTTCGGTAAACACCTGTACCTGATGTTTGCCGTTGGCTTTGGCTTTGTGCAGCGCCAAACCTGCGTTACGCATCAGGGTTTGCGGGTCGCGGCCATGCAACGGCGCACAGGCCAGGCCCACAGAGCCGGTGACGCTGATCAATTGATTGTCGACGAACATCGGCTTGTCGAGGGTTGCCAGTAGCTCGCTGGCGACGTGTTGGCCGCTCTCCAGGTCGGTGTCGTCCAGCAACACCGCGAATTCGTTACTCGCAAAGCGCGCCAGGCTGCCACTCGCACTCAAACTGTTGCGCAGGCGTCGGGCCAGGCTGATCAACAGCTTGTCGCCGGTCTGGTGGCCAAGGCTGTCGTTGATCCGCTTGAAGTTGTCGATGTCGACCAACAGCAGGCTGATCGGGCGGTCGCTGTCGCGCGCAAAACGCTCATCGAGGTTGCGGATAAACGCCGGGCGGTTGCCAAGGTTAGTCAGGTTGTCGGTGTAGGCCAGGCGCTCGATGCGCTGCTGGGCCAGCTTGGTCTGGGTGATGTCTTCGTAGATGCCGATGTAATGGGTCAACTCACGGTTGTCGCCATACACCTTGGAAATCGACAATTGGCCCCAGTAGGGTTCGAGGTTTTTACGCCGGCTCTTGAATTCACCCTGCCAGCTATTGCTTTTGGCCAGGGCGGAAGGCGCGTCGAAGAGCAACTCGCTGAGGTTCTCCAGCGCCGGCAGTTGCGCCAGGCGGTGGCCGTGGACTTCCTCGGCGCTGTACTGGGTGATCGCGGTAAAACTGGGGTTGACGTATTCCACTACACCGTCGCAATTGACCAACAGAAAGGCATTCGCGCTTTGTTCCACGGCGCGCTGGAACAAGTGCAGGGCGCTGGTGGCGGTGCGGCGGTTGTGGTTGTTGATGACTTGCGCGAACTGGTCCGCCAGCTCACCGGCAAAAGCAATTTCGTCGGCCTGCCACGCGCGTGGTCTGCCGCTTTGTTCCAGGCACAACACGCCGATGACCTGGCCATCGACGCGGATGCTCGCGTCGAGCATCGCATGTACATCCTTGGCGCGCAGGCTTTCGGCCATTTCCCGGGTGCGTGGGTCGCGCATCGCGTGGGTGGCGTCAATTGCGCGGCTCGAATGCAGGGCTTCCAGGTAGTCCGGGAAACTGCTCGCGTCGATCGCTTCCGGCAACTGGTGCTGTTGGTCGGTGCGGTGGTACGCCGAGATCGGCACCAGGCGCTCGCCTTCGAGGTTCCAGATGCTCGCGCAATCAATCTGGTAGATGTCGCAGGCGCTGCGGGTGATCAGCTCTGCGGCTTCTTGCAGCGAGTTGGGCGTGGTGTAGCGCTGGCGCGCCAGCAGCAGGATCAGCTCCTGTTGGGCGCGCACGCGTTCCAGGTGCTGCAACTGTTCCAGTTGCGCGCGCTGGTTGAGTTCCAAAGCGATCTGCAGGCGGCTGTTCTGGTTTTCGAGGTCGGCCGTAGGGGCCGCTGCGGGGATTTCACTGAACAGCCCGTCGACAACCATCAGGTAGCCGCGCAGCAGGTGACGATTGTGTTGTTTGTAGGCCTCGCCCATTTCCAGCAGGCTCAACGGGCCGTCGCTGGTGTGCAGGGTGTAGCGCACCAGGTAATGCGGGCTCTGGGTCAGTTGTTGCTGGATGGTGTCGTGCAACTGATAGCGCGCCTGGGGCTCCATCAGGCTGGCGTAGGGGGTACCGACCAGGGCGCACAGTTCAACCGCGGACAGGCCGAATTGGCGCTCGCAATTGGGGTCGAGGTACAGCAGCGCCCAGCTTGCCTCATTAAGCCGCTCGAAACGCAGCATACCGAGGCGCGAGGGCACCGGTAACTGCGTCACTACCTCGGCCGCCATTCGGGCGACATCGGGTTGGCTTTTCATGGGGGAAACTCGCTTGAGAAAATGCGCACGGCGCCGGGCTCACGCCCTCTTTACTGTCGCCTGCGGCAAGGTTGCATCATGCAGCACGGACTGACAAGAGAGGATGAAGGCTAAGTGCTATACGGGTGTTATCGGCAGTTGGAGCGGTTTCTGCAATCGAGGTGATGGGTGGCGTATTGACGCAGGTGCAAAATCGTATCGGATTTGCTTTCTGTGGGGGGCTTTACTGCATCTTTGATGTGGCGCTGTCGCGCAGCAAGCGGGCTTGGGGTGTTCTTTGGATTTTCGTGCATATCCGTTCTTTGGGGGATGGCTTGTATCGGTTTCGCTCTTACAGCGAGTCACTTTTGATAGAGCGCAAAAGTAACCAAAACGCTCTCGCCCCACCACTCGGTGCCTCGCTTAGGCTCGGCATGCCCGCCCACAGGCTTGAATCCGTGGGCCGCCGCGATGGGCCATCCTTGGCCCAGCGCGGCTAACCCGGCGTCCTGCCGGGTTACCCACGGATTCAAGCCTGCGTGCGGCCAGCGTGGTTTAACGGGGCGCTTCTAAGATCAAGAGCAAGAGCACGGCGGCCTGAAAGCCGACCTGAGTGGTTGAAGCAGATCAAGGGCGGGTTTTGCATACGCGGCAGATCTGCTTTTTTTGCTTTTTGTGGGAGGGGGCTTGCTCCCGATAGCAGTGTGTCAGTTGAAAAATATTTATCTGACCCACCGCCATCGGGAGCAAGCCCCCTCCCACAGATTGAATGCATTCTGCTTGGGAGATTGGGTCGGCTTTCAGGCCGCCTGCTTTTGATTGTGATCTTGATCTAAGGCGCCCCGTTAAACCACGCTGGCCGAACGCAGATATTACGGAGCGGGTAAACCGGCAGGACGCCGGTTTAGCCGCGACGGGGCAGGGACGCCCCGTCGCGGCGGCCCGCTCCGTAATATCGGAGTGAGGGCACACCGAGCCTAAGCGAGGTGCCGAGTGGTGGGGCGAGGACCTTTTGGTTACTTTTGGGTCCTTTCAAAAGTGACCCGCTGTAAGAGCGGAACCGATATAAGCCATAAACTCAATAACGGATATGCACTCAAAACAAAAAGCCCAAAAACTGGATAAATTTCAATAAAAAACAATAGGTTATTCGTAGTAGATAGGAGCAAGTTCAGCTTGTGGGATTAATTAGGGGCAAAAAAAAGCCCCGCCAATTGACGGGGTTGAGGTACGAGCGTGGCGCTCGAAAATCGGTGCAGCCAGGCCTCCCCATTGCGGGGGAGGCCGCTGGCTGATTACAGCAGGATAGTGCGGATATCGTTCAACAGTTGGCTCAGGCGCTGCGTAAAGCGAGCCGCAGCGGCGCCGTTGATCACGCGGTGATCGTAAGACAACGACAGCGGCAGCATCAGCTTCGGCTGGAACGCTTTACCGTCCCACACAGGCTGAATGGTGGCCTTGGAAACACCCAGGATCGCCACTTCCGGCGCGTTGACGATTGGCGTAAAGCCAGTGCCGCCAATGTGCCCGAGGCTGGAGATGGTGAAGCACGCGCCTTGCATGTCGTCGGCGGTGAGCTTCTTGTCGCGGGCCTTGGCCGCCAGTGCAGCCGCTTCGGCAGCCAGTTGCAGCAGGCTTTTTTGGTCGACGTTCTTGATTACCGGCACCAGTAGGCCATCCGGCGTATCGACTGCGAAGCCTACGTTCACGTATTTCTTGCGGATGATCGCTTTGCCGCTTGGCGCCAGCGAGCTGTTGAAGTCCGGCAGTTCCTTGAGCAGGTGCGCACAGGCCTTGAGCAGCAGTGGCAACACGGTCAGTTTCACGCCGGCCTTCTCGGCCACGGCTTTCTGCGCAACGCGGAAAGCTTCCAGGTCGGTGATGTCGGCCTGGTCGAACTGAGTCACGTGCGGGATGTTCAGCCAGCTGCGGTGCAGGCTCGACGCGCCGATTTGCATCAGGCGGGTCATCGGCACTTCTTCGGTTTCGCCGAAGCGGCTGAAGTCCACCACTGGGATCGGCGGAATGCCCGAACCACCGGTAGCAGCGCCGGCAGCCGGAGCTTCCTTGGCCTTCTGCATCATGGATTTGACGTAAACCTGCACGTCTTCCTTCAGCACACGACCGTGAGGGCCAGTGGCCGACACAGCGTTCAGCTCAACCCCGAACTCACGCGCCAGTTGGCGTACGGCAGGGCCAGCGTGAACCTTGGCACCGCTTGGCGCAGGTGCGGCAGCCGCCGGGGCCGGTGCAGCCTCAGCTTTTGCAGCCGGTGCCGCAGCGGCGGCAGGTGCCGGTGCAGCTTCAGCCTTGGCCGCCGGCGCAGCAGCGGCTGCAGCCGGTGCCGCAGCAGGCGCGGCGCCTTGTACTTTGAGCTTGAGGATAAAGTCGCCAGTGCCGACTTCGTCTTCCAGCTTGACCGCGATGCTTTCCACAACGCCGGCAGCCGGTGACGGGATTTCCATGGAGGCCTTGTCGGACTCCAGGGTGATCAGCGACTGGTCGGCTTCGACGGTGTCGCCGACTTTGACCAGCAGCTCAATGATCTTGGCCTTGCCCGACGAGCCGATGTCCGGAACATGAATGTCCTGAACGCTGGCGGCGGCGGCAGCCGGAGCAGCCGCCTCGGCCGCTGGGGCCTCGGCAGGCTTTTCAGCAGGTTTTTCTGCTGGCGCTGCAGCGGCAGCAGGAGCTGCCGCAGGGGCCGCATCAGCGGCGCCTTCGATTTCCAGCTCAAGCAGTTCGTCGCCTTCTTTCAGACGGTCGCCCAGCTTGACCTTGAGGCTCTTGACCACGCCGGCCTTGGGAGCAGGGATTTCCATGCTCGCCTTGTCCGATTCCAGGGTCAGGATGCTCTGGTCGGCTTCGACGGTGTCGCCGACCTTCACAAACAGCTCGATTACTTCACCTTCACCGCTGCCGATGTCAGGTACGCGAATGAGTTCGCTCACAAAAAATCTCCTCAGCAGTCCAGTGGGTTGCGTTTTTCCGGGTTGATCCCGAACTTGACGATGGCGTCAGCCACCACCTTGGGTTCGATCTCACCACGGTCAGCCAAGGCTTCCAGGGCTGCCAACACCACGAAGTGACGGTCGACTTCGAAGAAGTGACGCAGCTTCTTGCGGCTGTCACTGCGGCCAAAACCGTCGGTGCCCAGGACTTTGAATTCCTTGGACGGGACCCACTGGCGAATTTGTTCAGCAAACAGCTTCATGTAGTCGGTGGACGCGATGACCGGACCTTTACGGCCGTTCAGGCATTCTTCGACGTAGCTCAGTGCAGGCTTCTGGCCAGGGTGCAGGCGGTTGTTGCGCTCTACGGCCAAGCCATCGCGACGCAGTTCGTTGAAGCTGGTAACGCTCCACACGTCAGCGCCGACGTTGAACTCGTTACGCAGGATCTTCGCCGCTTCACGCACTTCACGCAGGATGGTGCCGGAGCCCATCAGTTGCACGTGGTGCGCCGCTTCCCTGGTGTCTTCTTCGAGCAGGTACATGCCCTTGATGATGCCTTCTTCAACACCGGCCGGCATGGCTGGCTGCTGGTAAGACTCGTTCATCACGGTGATGTAATAGAAAATGTCCTGTTGCTCTTCGGTCATCTTCTTCATGCCGTCCTGAATGATCACCGCCAGCTCGTAGCCGTAGGTTGGATCAAAGGTGCGGCAGTTCGGGATGGTCGCAGCCAGGATGTGGCTGTGACCGTCTTCGTGTTGCAGGCCTTCGCCGTTCAGCGTGGTACGCCCGGCGGTGCCGCCGATCAGGAAACCGCGAGTACGGCTGTCGCCCGCTGCCCACGCCAGGTCACCGATACGCTGGAAACCGAACATCGAGTAGAAGATGTAGAACGGCAGCATCGGCTGGTTGTGGCTGGAGTACGAAGTACCGGCAGCGATGAAGGAGCTCATGGCGCCCGCTTCGTTGATGCCTTCTTCGAGGATCTGGCCCTTCTTGTCTTCCTTGTAGAACATCACCTGGTCTTTATCGACTGGCTCGTAGAGCTGGCCGACGGAAGAGTAGATGCCCAACTGACGGAACATGCCTTCCATACCGAAGGTACGCGCTTCGTCCGGGATGATCGGGACGATACGCGAGCCGATTTCCTTGTCCTTGACCAATTGCGCGAGGATGCGCACGAAGGCCATGGTGGTGGAGATTTCACGGTCGCCAGAGCCGTCCAGGATAGCCTTGAGGGTATCGAGTGGCGGCGTCGGGATGTTAAAGCTTTTGGCGCGACGCTGTGGCACGAAACCACCCAGCGCGGTGCGGCGTTCGCTCAGGTAACGCGCTTCGGCGCTGTTTGGCTCTGGCTTGAAGAACGGCAGGTTCTCCAACTCTTCGTCCTTGACCGGGATGTCGAAGCGATCACGGAACAACTTCAGGCTGTCGACATCGACTTTCTTGGTGTTGTGCGCAGTGTTTTTCGCTTCGCCGGCACCGGTGCCATAACCTTTGATGGTTTTGGCCAGGATGACGGTCGGTTGTTCTTTGTGGTTAACCGCTTGGTGGTACGCCGCATACACCTTGTACGGGTCGTGGCCGCCACGGTTGAGTTTCCAGATCTCGTCGTCGGACAAGTCTGCAACCATCGCCTTGAGTTCCGGCGTGTTGAAGAAGTGTTCACGCACGAACGCGCCGTCTTTGGCCTTGTAGTTCTGGTACTCGCCGTCGATGACTTCGTCCATGCGACGTTGCAGGATACCGTCGACGTCTTTGGCCAACAGTGGGTCCCAGAAACGCCCCCAGATAACTTTGGTCACGTTCCAGTGAGCGCCACGGAACACGCCTTCGAGTTCCTGGATGATCTTGCCGTTGCCGCGAACCGGGCCGTCGAGGCGCTGCAGGTTGCAGTTGATGACGAAGATCAGGTTGTCGAGCTTCTCGCGGCCAGCCAGGGAGATGGCGCCCAGCGATTCCGGCTCGTCACACTCGCCGTCACCCAGGAAGCACCAGACCTTCTGCTTGCCTTCCGGGATGAAGCCACGCGCTTCCAGGTACTTCATGAAACGTGCCTGGTAGATCGCCTGGATCGGGCCAAGGCCCATCGACACCGTCGGGAACTGCCAGAAGTCCGGCATCAGCCAAGGGTGCGGGTAGGACGACAGGCCGCCACCGTCGACTTCCTGACGGAAGTTGTTCATCTGGTCTTCGCTGATGCGACCTTCCATGAACGCACGGGCGTAAACGCCTGGCGAGGTGTGGCCCTGGAAGTAGATCAGGTCGCCGCCGTGTTCTTCGGTCGGGGCCTGGAAGAAGTAGTTGAAGCCGATGTCATACAGGGTTGCGCTGGAAGCGAAGCTGGAGATGTGACCGCCCAGGTCCGAATCTTTCAAGTTCGTGCGCATTACCATCGCCATGGCGTTCCAACGTACCAGCGAGCGAATGCGGCGTTCCATGAACAGGTCGCCAGGCATGCGTGCTTCGTGGGTAACGGGGATGGTGTTGCGGTATGGCGTAGTGATGGCGTAAGGCAATTGCGAGCCGCTGCGGGTCGCGAGTTCGCCCATACGGGTCATCAGGTAGTGAGCACGGTCTTCGCCTTCTTTGTCGAGAACCGATTCCAGGGCGTCCAGCCATTCCTGGGTTTCGACGGGATCGAGGTCTTGCATGGCTTGCTCCAGGGCGGAAAGGCTACCAGAATCGGCTGCCTGAGTTTGCGACTGGCCTTGTGGGCAGACGACATAAATTCTTGGATGGCCGAAGGTTGCTTCGGCGTCCTGTAGTTTTACTACAAATCGTCGGCCATTTCAGCCTTTCGAATGTATATACGAGTAGTAAAACTACACAAGACTGAGCGTATGGCTCGGTCTGGCTGGTGAGCATAATCGTTATTGTTGATCTTTTGCGAACAAGAAAAGGTGAAAGTTTGATGTTGCCTGCCAAGATTAATTTAATTTCAGCTATTTATAACCTTTGTTCGACAGTCCATCACCGTGCGAGGGTCTTGCGCTCACCGCCACAAGCCATTTACGCGCCGATCAAGGATAGACCATGAGCCTTCCAACACTGGCCGAATTACCGGCTATTTTAGTGCCTTTCGCGACGCGAGCCGAGCAGTCATTACGTGAAGCGGTGGCCGCGCTGGACGACGATCATGGCCTTTCTGCGTGGACGCCGCAACGCTGGGCCGATTTTGCGCGTGTGTGCGCCGCCAGTGATTTTGTGATTGAACAGAGCCTGCGTGACCCTGTGATGTTGCTCGAACTGGTGGCCTGGGGCGAGCTGGACCGAGGCTTTGCGCCCGGCGAGCTGTGTGGGCAGATTGCCGGCGCCGTGCAACAAGCTGAAACAGAAGATGAGTTGGGCCGCGTGCTGCGTCGCCAGCGCACGCGCCAACAGGTGCGCATAATCTGGCGCGACCTGACGCGCCAGGCCGATCTGGTGCAAACCTGCCGCGACCTTTCCGACATGGCCGATGCCAGCATCGACCAGGCTTATCAATGGCTGTACCAACGCCATTGCCTGCAGTTCGGCACGCCCACCGGTCGGCGCAGCGGCGAAGCGCAACACATGGTCATCCTCGGCATGGGCAAGCTCGGCGCGGTGGAGCTGAACCTGTCGTCGGATATTGACCTGATCTTCGCCTACCCCGAGGGTGGCGACACGGTGGGCGTGAAGCGCGCGCTGGATAACCAGGAATTTTTCATCCGTCTTGGTCAAAAATTGATCAAGGCGCTCGACCCGATGACAGTCGACGGGTTCGTGTTCCGCGTTGACATGCGCCTGCGCCCGTATGGCTCGGCCGGTGCGCTGGTGCTGAGCTTTAACGCGCTGGAGCAGTATTACCAGGACCAGGGCCGTGACTGGGAACGCTACGCGATGATCAAGGCGCGGGTTGTGGCGGGCGACCAAGTGGCGGGCGCGCAACTGCTCGACATGCTGCGCCCGTTTGTTTATCGCCGTTACCTCGACTTTTCCGCCATCGAAGCGCTGCGCACCATGAAGCAGTTGATTCAGCAGGAAGTGCGGCGCAAGGGCATGGCCGAGAACATCAAGTTGGGCTCGGGCGGCATTCGCGAAGTGGAGTTTATCGCCCAGGCGTTCCAGCTGATTCACGGCGGGCGCGACCTCAGCCTGCAACAGCGGCCTTTGCTCAAGGTGCTGGGCATGCTCGAAGGCCAAGGGTATTTGCCGCCGGCGGTGATCGCCGAGTTGCGCAATGGTTATGAGTTTTTGCGTTACACCGAACACGCGATCCAGGCGATTGCTGACCGGCAGACGCAAATGCTCCCGGACGGCCCCGAAGACCAGGCGCGTATCGCGTTTATGCTGGGTTTCGCCGACTGGGCCGCGTTTCATGAGCGTCTGATGTACTGGCGCGGCCGGGTGGACTGGCACTTCCGTCAGGTCATTGCCGACCCTGATGAAGAAGAGGGCGAAGAAAGCGAGATGGTTGTCGGCGGTGAATGGTTGCCGTTGTGGGAAGAGTCGCAAGACGAAGACGCTGCCTGCCGCCAATTGGCCGAAGGGGGTTTCAGCGATGCCGCCAAGGCGCTCAAAGCCCTCGCCGGTTTGCGCGGTAGCCCGCAATTGCGCGCCATGCAGCGCTTGGGGCGCGAGCGGCTGGATGCGTTTATTCCGCGCCTGCTGGCCCAGGCCGTCGAGCACGCCAACCCGGATCTGGTGTTGGAGCGCGTACTGCCACTGGTCGAAGCCGTGGCCCGCCGTTCCGCTTACTTGGTGCTGCTTACCGAAAACCCCGACGCTCTGCGCCGCTTGTTGACCTTGTGCGCCGCCAGCCCATGGATCGCTGAGCAGATCACGCGTTTCCCGCTGTTGCTCGATGAGCTGCTCAACGAAGGCCGTCTGTTCAAGCCGCCTTTGGCGCCGGAACTCGCCGCCGAGCTGCGCGAACGCCTGACGCGCATCCCCGAGGATGACCTTGAGCAGCAAATGGAGGCGCTGCGCCACTTCAAACTGGCCCACCGGCTGCGCGTCGCTGCGTCGGAAATCGCCGGCAGCCTGCCGTTGATGAAGGTCAGCGACTACCTGACCTGGCTCGCCGAGGCCATCCTCGAACAAGTGCTGGCCCTGGCCTGGCGCCAGACGGTGGCCCGCCACGGCTCGCCGCAGCGGCTGGACGGCACCGTGTGCAACCCGGGCTTCGTGATTGTCGGGTATGGCAAAGTCGGTGGTATCGAGCTGGGGCATGGTTCCGACCTGGACCTGGTGTTTATCCATGACGGTGACCCGCAGGCCGAAACCGACGGCGCCAAGCCGATCGACGGCGCGCAGTTCTTCACGCGCCTGGGCCAGCGCATCATTCACCTGCTGACCACCCAGACCAACTCCGGCCAGTTATATGAAGTGGACATGCGCCTGCGACCTTCCGGCGCCTCCGGCCTGTTGGTGAGTTCGCTGGGTGCCTTTGCCCGCTATCAAGAAAATGAAGCCTGGACCTGGGAACATCAGGCCTTGATCCGTGCGCGGGTGCTGGTGGGCAGCCAGGATGTGGGCCATGCGTTCGAGCAGGTGCGCGCCAAAGTGCTTGGGCGCACGCGTGACCTGGCGAAGCTGCGCCAGGAGGTCAGCGAGATGCGCGCCAAGATGCGCGATAACCTCGGCACCAAGAGCACAGCGGCGGGTACGGCGGCGAATGCCTTCGCAGCCACGGCCGTGTTCGACCTCAAGCAGGACGCCGGAGGTATCGTCGATATTGAATTTATGGTGCAATACGCGGCTTTGGCGTGGTCTGCGCAACATCCATCGTTGCTGCGCTACACCGACAATATCCGCATTTTGGAAGGTTTGGAGCAGGTCGGGCTGATGCCTGCCGCCGATGCTCATCTGCTGCGCGAAGTGTATAAAGCGTACCGTTCCGCCGCGCACCGCCAGGCCTTGCAAAACGAGGCCGGCACGGTTGCCGGGGACCAGTTCGCCGACGAACGGCGTCAAGTGATGCGAATCTGGAATGAACTGGGTTTAAGCTGAAACCGATGAATCGAGCGATGCCAATCTAATGTGGAAACCGGCTTTATGGGGAAGCGGGCTCGCCCGCGATGCAGACGCTTCGGTGTATCAGGTACACCGAGGCGATGCTATCGCAGGCAAGCCAGCTCCCACAAAAAGCGCGATCCGCAGTAATCATCGATTCGGGGAGGCGTAAGCCTCCCCGCATCGTTTGTGGAAACTACATGAATATTTTGATTGTTGGTCCCAGTTGGGTCGGTGACATGGTGATGGCGCAGACACTGTTCCAGTGCCTGAAACAGCGTCATCCCGACTGCCAAATCGACGTGCTCGCCCCCGAGTGGAGCCGGCCGATCCTTGAGCGCATGCCGCAAGTGCGCAAGGCCTTGAGCTTTCCGCTCGGCCACGGCGCGCTTGAACTGGCGACCCGTCGTCGCATCGGCAAATCCCTGGCTGGCGAATACGATCAGGCTATTCTGCTGCCCAACTCGCTCAAGTCGGCGTTGGTGCCGTTTTTTGCCGGTATCCCCAAACGCTCCGGCTGGCGCGGCGAGTTTCGCTACGTGTTGCTCAACGACGTGCGCACGCTCGACAAGGCGCGTTACCCGCTGATGATCGAACGTTTCATGGCGCTGGCCTACGAGCCGGGCGCCGAGTTGCCGACGCCGTACCCACGGCCGAGCCTGCAAATCGACCCGGTAACGCGTGACGCGGCGCTGGCCAAGTTCGGCCTGGTGCTCGACCGGCCGGTGCTGGCGCTGTGCCCCGGTGCGGAGTTTGGCGAGTCCAAGCGCTGGCCGTCGGAGCATTACGCCAAAGTCGCCGAGATGAAGATCCGCGAAGGCTGGCAAGTCTGGTTGTTCGGCTCGAAAAATGATCACTCGGTGGGTGAAGACATTCGCCAGCGCCTGATTCCCGGGCTGCGCGAAGAGGCCGTGAACCTCAGTGGCGACACCTCACTGGCCGAGGCCATCGACTTGCTCTCCTGCGCTGACTCGGTGGTGTCCAACGACTCCGGCCTGATGCACGTGGCGGCGGCGTTGAATCGCCCGCTGGTGGCGGTGTACGGCTCGACCTCGCCAGGCTTTACGCCACCGTTGGCCGACAAGGTTGAAGTGGTGCGCCTGGGCCTCGATTGCAGCCCGTGTTTTGACCGCACGTGCCGTTTCGGCCACTACAATTGCCTTCGACAGTTGCTGCCGCAACCGATCAGCGACGCCTTGCAGCGGTTGCAGGGCTCCGTGGTCGAGGTCCGTTAGTTTGCGCGTACTGGTCGTCAAAACCTCATCCCTGGGCGATGTGATTCACGCCCTGCCTGCACTCACTGACGCGGCGCGCGCGATCCCCGGTATTCGCTTTGATTGGGTGGTGGAAGAAGGCTTTGCCGAAATTCCCACCTGGCACCCGGCTGTAGACAAGGTGATTCCGGTGGCGATTCGCCGCTGGCGCAAAAACCTCTGGCAGACCTTCAAGAGCGGCGAATGGCGACGCTTCAAGCAGAGCATTCAGTCGACCAAATATGACTTGGTGATCGACGCGCAAGGCCTGCTGAAAAGCGCCTGGCTGACACGCTATGTGCGTGCGCCAGTGGCGGGGTTTGATAAAAATTCGGCCCGCGAGCCGATTGCCGCGCGCTTCTACTCGCGGCGCCTGGCGGTTGCGCGTGGGCAGCACGCAGTCGAGCGTTTGCGTCAGCTATTCGCGGTTGCGCTGGGCTATGACTTGCCCAAAGGCCTCGGCGATTACGGCCTGAGCGTCGACAAACTGCTGGGCCTGCCGCCTGAAAAACCGTTTGTGCTGCTGCTGCACGGCACCACCTGGGACACCAAACACTGGCCCGAAGCCTACTGGCGCGAGCTGGCTGAACGCATGGGGCGCCTGGGCGTGGAGGTGAAGCTGCCTTGGGGCAACGCCGACGAAAAAGCCCGCGCGCAACGCTTGGCCGACGGCCTGCCGCACGCCGAAGTGCTGCCCAAGCTGAACCTGGCCGGCGTGGCGCGTGTGTTGGCCGGCGCGCGTGCCTGCGTGGCGGTCGACACTGGCCTGGGGCACTTGGCCGCCGCGCTGGATGTGCCGACCATTTCGCTGTTCGGCCCCACCAATCCCGGCCTCACCGGCGCCTACGGCAAGGGCCAGATTCACTTGGCCAGCGACTTCCCCTGCGCGCCGTGCCTGCAAAAACACTGTACCTATCAACCCACAGCCGACGATGTGCGTCGGTTCGACATCAAGCGCGAGTCGCCCCTGTGCTTCACGCGCCTGAACCCTGAGCGTGTGGCAAGCCGGCTGAGCACGTTGTTACTGGCTGAGGAGCTGCACTGATGCAACTGGCTTTTGTTCTGTACAAATACTTCCCCTTCGGTGGCCTGCAGCGCGACTTCATGCGCATCGCGCTGGAGTGCCAGCAACGCGGCCACACGATTCGTGTCTACACGCTGATTTGGGAAGGCGATATTCCGCCCGGTTTTGAAGTGCTGGTGGCGCCGGTCAAGGCGTTCTTCAATCACCGACGCAACGAGAAACTCAGTGCGTGGATGGCCGCTGACTTGGCCAAGCGCCCGGTGGATCGCCTGATCGGCTTTAACAAAATGCCTGGCCTGGACGTGTACTACGCCGCCGATGGCTGTTTTGAAGACAAGGCGCAGAACCTGCGCCATTCGCTTTACAAAAGCTTTGGCCGCTACAAGCACTTTGCCGAGTACGAGCGTGCGGTGTTCGCCAAAGATGCCAAGACCGAAGTCTTGATGATCTCTGAAGTGCAGCAACCGCTGTTTATCAAGCATTACGACACCCCGCTGGAGCGCTTCCACCTGCTGCCACCGGGCATTGCCCACGACCGCCGCGCGCCGCCGGATGCCGCCGAGATTCGGCAAGGGTTCCGCAAGGAATTCAAGCTGGCTGACGACGACCTGCTGCTGGTGCAGATCGGCTCCGGCTTCAAGACCAAGGGCGTCGACCGCAGCCTCAAGGCCGTGGCCGCGTTGCCGGCTGAACTCAAAAAACGCACGCGCCTGTTTGTGATTGGCCAGGACGACCCCAAAGTCTTCCAATTGCAAAGCGCCACACTGGGGCTGGGCGATAACGTGCAGTTCCTCAAGGGCCGCAGCGATATTCCGCGTTTCCTGCTGGGCGCCGACCTGTTGATTCACCCGGCGTACAACGAAAACACCGGCACCGTGTTGCTCGAAGCCCTGGTGGCCGGTTTGCCAGTATTGGTTTCGGCCGTTTGCGGTTACGCGCATTACATCGCCGAAGCGGACAGCGGCCTGGTGCTGGATGAGCCGTTTGAACAAGCACAGCTCAATCAGTACCTGACAAACATGCTCACCGACACTGCACAGCGCGCGGCCTGGGGCCGCAATGGGTTGGCCTTCGCCGAGACGGCCGACCTCTACAGCATGCCGCAGCACGCTGCGGATGTGATTCTGGCGGAGCCAAAACGATGAAGTTGATTCTTGCCGAACCGTTCAAGACCTTATGGGCCGGGCGTGACGCCTTCGCCGAAGTCGAAAAACTGCAAGGCCAGGTATTTCGCGAGCTGGCGGCGCGGCGCACGTTGCGCACCGAAGTCGACGGCCGCGCGTATTTCGTCAAAATCCACCGCGGCATCGGTTGGGCGGAAATCCTCAAGAACCTGATCACCGCCAAGTTGCCGGTGCTCGGTGCCGGCCTGGAATGGAATGCCATCCACCGCTTGCAGGAACTCGGCGTGCCGACCATGACCGGCGTGGCCTTTGGCGAAAAAGGCAACAACCCGGCCGACCAGCATTCGTTCATCATCACCGAGGAGCTGGCGCCGACCATCAGCCTCGAAGACCTCAGCGTCAATTGGGCCGCGCAGCCGCCTGCACCGGCCTTGCGCCTGGCGCTGACGGCTGAGCTGGCGCGCATGGTCGGCGATATGCACCGTGGCGGTGTGAACCACCGCGACTGCTACCTGTGCCACTTCCTGCTCGACACTGCCAAGCCGATCGACGCGCGCGACATCAAGTTGTCGGTGATCGACCTGCATCGCGCTCAATTGCGTGCCCATCTGCCGCTGCGCTGGCGCGACAAAGACTTGTCTGCGCTGTACTACTCGGCGCTGGACATCGGCCTGACGCAGCGTGACAAGTTGCGCTTTCTCAAAGGTTATTTTCGCCAGCCACTGCGCCAGATTCTCGCCGAGCAATCGGCGTCGCTGAGCCTGATGCAGCGCAAAGCCGACAAGCTGTACGCGCGCAAACAGCGGTTAGGGGATGCGATCTGATGGCGGGTTGGAACCTGGAACCTGCGTATGCCGCTTTGGCGGATGATTTTGGCAGCCTTGATGCGGTGTTTGCGCTGCAAGGCGAGCGCCTGACCCGCGACCCCTTGTCGGAAGTGATTCGGGTGGAGCGCGCGGGCGTCAATTACTACGTCAAACGCTACGTCGGTGCCGGCAAAGGCCTGCGCCGCTACTTGGGCAAGCCACGGGTCAAGTCCGAGTGGCAGAACCTCAAGCGTTTCGCCAAATGGGGTATTCCTACCGCCGACGTGGTGGCCTGGGGCCTGGAGCGCAAAGGGCTGGCCTATGACCGTGGTGCGATGATCACCCGCGAGCTGCCCAAAACCGAAGACCTGTCGGCGCTGGCCGAGCGTGACGATGCGCGGTTGGACGACCCGCAGTGGGTCAATGTGATCAGCCGTCAGCTCGCTGAATACACGCGCACCATGCACGAGAACCACTTCACGCATAACGACTTGAAGTGGCGCAACCTGTTGGTCGACGACCAGCGCACGCTGTATTTGATCGATTGCCCCAACGGTGCGTTCTGGCGCGGCTTCTGGCTCAAATACCGGATCACCAAGGACCTGGCCTGCCTGGACAAGGTGGCCAAGTATCAGTTGACCGCCACCCAGCGCTTGCGCTTTTACCTGCAATACCGCCAACGCTCGCACCTGACGGCGTCGGATAAACAGCGAATTCGCCACGTGGTGAAGTTTTTCGAGGGACGCGAATGAGTGATTTCCTGGCGGCCGATGACCGCGCTCTGTTGGAGCGCCATGGCCTCGCAACCTTCGACGCCTTGTGGGCCAGGCAACTGGACGCGGTGGATGAGCCCAATACCAGCGATGGTGGCTGGAGCAGCGTGTTTCGCCTGGTGCTTGAAGGCCAGGGTTACTACCTCAAGCGCCAGAGCAACTACCTGACGCGCACGCTGCACTCGCCCTTTGGCGAGCCGAGTTTTGCTCGCGAATTTCGCAACATCAGCCGCTATCAGAAGCTCGGTATTCCGGCATTGCAGGCGGCGTTTTTCGGCGAGCGCAAGGTTAAGGGCGAGCGCCGCGCGATGTTGCTGACCCGCGCGCTGGACGGTTGGAACGACCTGGATTCGCTGCTGGAGCGCTGGTCGCAACTGAGCGACGCCCAGCACCACGCGATCCTTAAAGCCTGCGGCGAGCTGGCTCGTCAGTTGCACAGCGTCGGTCAAGTGCATGGCTGTTTTTACCCCAAGCATATTTTTCTGCAGGCCGCCGGTGACGGTTATGCCGCGCAGTTGATTGACCTGGAGAAAACCCGCCCGCTGTTGTTCGGCTGGCGTGATCGTGTCAAGGACCTGGAGCCGCTGTTGCGCCGTGCGCCGCAATGGACCCACGCGCACGTGCGCGAATTGCTGGCGGCCTACCTGCAACAACCCGAAGACAGCGCGCTGGTCGCCGCCTGGCTCAAACGCCTGACCGCGCGTCGCAGCCACAAGGAGAGCCGTTGATGCGTTTGTCCGAACTGAAAACCGCCGGCCGCGCGCCCAGCTTGCCGCTGACCGTCGAGCTGGCGGACGCCGCAGGCCCAGGGCAGTTGCAATTGCTCAGCCTGCTGCGCGTGTTGCCGGGCGAGCGCTACGTGGGCGCCGCCGTATGGCGCGGTCGCCCGGTGCTGGCCAAGTTGTTGGTGGGCAGCAAAGCAGCACGGCATTTTCAACGCGAACGCAACGGCGTGCGCCTGCTGGCGGAGCAAGGCCTGACCACGCCGCTGCTGCTTGCCGATGGCTTGCAGGAAGGCGAGGGCGGCTGGCTGCTGTTTGAGTTTATTGAAGGCGCCGAAAGCCTGGCCGATGCCTGGCAAGCGGTCGAAGGTTTGCCGCCGCTGGCCGACGAACAAACCGCCGTACTCGCCGAGGCGTTGGCGGCGATTGCCCGGATGCACGCCAAAGGGCTGTGGCAGGAAGACCTGCACCTCGACAACCTGCTGCGCCAGGGCGGCACGCTGTACCTGATTGACGGTGCCGGCATTCGCGTTGAAGTGGCGGGCAAACCGCTGTCGCGCAACCGTGTACTGGAAAACCTCGGGGTGTTTTTTGCCCAGTTACCGAAGAACCTCGAGCCGTTCACCGAAGAACTGCTGGTGTATTACCTGCTGAGCAACGGCGAACACGCGTTGCCGCTGCAAGCGCTGGAACAGCAAGTGCGCAAGGTCAGCGCTTGGCGCTTGAAGGACTTTTTGAACAAGGTCGGCCGTGAGTGCACGCTGTTCAGCGTGGTACGCGGCGCCTTTGCATTGCGCGCGATTCGCCGTGAGGAAGAACCCGCGATGATGCCCGTGCTGGAGCAGGCTGACGCGTTGCTGGATCAGGGCCATCTGTATAAAACCGGTGGCGCGGCGAGTGTCGGCAAGGTCGAGGTGGCCGGTCGGGCGCTGGTGATCAAGCGTTACAACATCAAGGGCGTTGCGCATTGGTTCAAGCGTTTCTGGCGGCCTAGCCGTGCCTGGCATTCGTGGCGTGAAGGTAATCGCCTGGCGTTTCTGGGGATTGCGACGCCCAAGCCGCTTGCGGTGTTGGAAAAACGCTTTTTCTGGCTGCGGGGCCGCGCTTATCTGGTGACCGAGTTTTTGCCGGGGCCGGATATTATCGAGCGTTTTGCGCCGTATGTTGAGAACGGTGATGCGCCGGAAGACGAGCTGGTGGCGCTGGATCGTTTGTTTGCCGAGCTGATTGGTGAGCGCATCAGTCATGGCGACCTTAAGGGCCATAACGTGTTTTGGGCTGGGGACCGCTGGGCGCTGATCGACCTGGATGCGATGTGTCAGCACGCCTCTGTCGGCAGTTTTGCGCCGGCGTTTGCCAAGGACCGTGCGCGGTTTATGCGTAATTGGCCGGAAACCAGCGGGTTGTACCGGTTGATTGATCAGCGCTTGCCTCGGGTGCTTTGACCGGGCCTGCGCCCGGCCAGCTCAAAAGCGCTTCCTGTGGGAGCGGGCTTGCTCGCGATGCAGGCACCTCGGTATTTCAGTTAGACCGAAGTGATGCTATCGCAGGCAAGCCAGCTCCCACACTTGACCGCATTGCGCTTGCGAGATCAGGCCAGCATTGAGGCTCTATAAAACTCAGAACTGATACTCCGCACCGGCTCCCGCATACCACGAGCGGCCTGGCGCGGCTTCGTAGTAGCGGCCATTGCCATCGCCGACAATCACCGAGCCGACGTATTGGCGGTCAAGCAAGTTATCCAGGCGCAGGGTCTGGTGGAAGGTCCAGTGCTCGACCTTCTGCTCGAAACGCGCGCGCCAGTTGAACACGCTGTAGCCCGGTGCGGCGTGTTGCTGGTTGGTGTCTTCGACATACACTTTGCTGCGGTATATGCCTTCCAGCGCGGTGCTGACCCAGTCGCGGGGCTTCCAGTTCAGCTCGGCGAACAGTGTGGTTTGCGGCACGCCGGGCAGGTAGTTGCCTTTGTCGACGGTGGTGCTGGCGCCGCTGACGAAGTCACTGTCGTAAGTGGCTTGCAGGCGGGTGTAAGCGATGTTGGTGCTCCACTGCTGACTGAGCTGGCTGTCGATGCCGAGTTCGAAGCCACGGCGCAACGTACGGCCGGCGTTCTGGTAGGTGGTGCGACCGCCGCTGGCTTGCTGCACCACCAGTTCGTCTTCGGTGGTGATCTGGAACAGCGCAGCATTGAGGCGCGTGCCCTCGCCAATGCGCGCTTTCAAACCCACTTCATACTGCTTGCTGACCGACGGCTTGAGCGCGAAGTTGAAACCGTTGGCCGTGCTGGAATACGCCGACTCCGCTTGAGTCGGGGTCTCGAAGCCGCTGCCCGCGCTGACGTAACCGTGCAGGTTCGGCGTGAAGGCGTACATGACGCTGACCGACGGCGTGTTCTTCTGGTAAGTCTGGTTGCCGCTGTCGTTGCCGTCACTTGTGAAGTGGTCGTCCACGTCCATCTTCATGGTGCTGTGACGCACGCCGGCTTGCAGGGTCCAGTCGCCCAACAGCCAGTTGGCTTGCACAAACGGGTCAAGGCTGGTGGCGGTGTCGAGTTCATCGCGGCCCAAGGCGCCTTTGACGCCGTGCACACCGTTCAGGGTGTTGGAATAACCTTGGCGATCATCCTGGCTGCGATCGTAGTCGAGGCCGGTGATCACGGTCAGCTCGCCGGGCGCACGGGTGATCGGTTGCAGCCAGTGGAGGGAGCCGCCGTAGAATTTTCGGTCGAAGTCGACCACGCCGCCGCGCCTGTCTGCGGGCGTGCCGCCGGGTATCGACAAATACTGAATCACACTGCGCCGCCCGGTGTAGGCATTCACCTGCAACGTCGCATCGCCAAAATAGCGCTCGTAATTCATGCCCAGTTGCTGATGGTCGATGCTTTTGCGCGTGTTGTACTGCAAGGCGGCGGGGGCCACCGAACGCGGGTCGGCCTTGTAGGCCGCCCATGTTTGCCCCAGCGGGTCCTGCGTGCCGTTCTGCTCCAGGCTGCTGTAGATCAGCGCGAGCTTGCTGTCGTCGTCCGGCTCAACATTGAGCTTGGCGAAGGTCTGGTCACGGCGCGCGCTGCTGTGGTCGCGGTAGCCGTCGGTGTCCATGCGCGAGGCGTCGAGCACAAACCCTGCGCCATTCGCCGCGCCCTCGGCGCTCAGGTGGTTTTTGCTCAGGCCATCACTGCCCACCAGGGTTTCGGCGCCGATGCGCGGCGGGCCTTCGCCGTCGCGGGAAAACATCTGGATCACCCCACCGGCGTTGCTGCCATACAAGGTGGCGGCCGGGCCGCGCAGCACTTCAATGCGTTCGGCGGTGTCGAGGTTGAACGTGGCGGCCTGGCCCTGGCCGTCCGGGGTGCTGGCCGGTATGCCGTCGGCAATCAGCTTGATGCCGCGCACGCCAAACGCCGAGCGGGCGCCGAAGCCGCGTGAGGAAATCTGCAGGTCCTGCGCGTAGTTCTGGCGGTTTTGCACCACCAGGCCAGGCACGCGCGACAAGACTTCAGAGGCATTGATGCCGAGCTGGCCGTCGCTGATCTGCTCATGGCTGATGCCGTCCACCGAATACGGCAGGTCAAATGTCGGGCTGGCGCTGCGTGAGCCAGTCACTACGCTGGGGTCGAGGATCAGCGGCGCGTCGTCAGCCAACGCGGTATCGCTCAAGGCGAGCAGGCCGGGCAACAAAAGGGTGATGCGGGCGAGGGTTTTCATGATCAGCCGTAATCCGTGGCGCATAGGGCATAAACGCGCAAAGGCTGCGAGTTTAGTGTCTCAACGGATTTTTATCATTTCGGATTCTTCCTACGGGGTGCATAGGCGTTGCAGTGCTGAATCCTCAGCGGTGGCGGTGCTAGCGTGGCCGCTCACTCGGAAGGGCTGTTCATGACACTGAAAATGACTGTTGCACTGCTGCTTGCATCCCTTGCCGTGAGCGGCTGCGGGACCACCAACACGGTATTGCGTGACGACATGGCAGCGACCCATTTGCTGCGCCAGCAGAAGACTTACTGTCAGTCTGTTCCGCGGGTCTACAGTGGCGTGGTGTTTGATTTCTGCGTGCTGAATGCGCCGCTGACCTCTGCAGATTTTCTGTTGCCGCTGGTGCTGTTTGATATTGCTGCATCGGGTATTGTCGATACCGTGTTACTGCCTTACACGATCTACCGCCAGAACCAGGACGGCAGCATCGAGATCTACCGCTAGCCCCGCTTGGCGCTTGCCGCTAACAGCTTTCCACCGCTTTTAAGCTATAATCCCGCCCTTTAGCTGTTTCTCGCCCAGGCGAGGGGCACACTTTTTTCAGGCGCAGCGCGCCTGCATGCAGACTAAAAGAGGCTAGACCCCTGTGGCATTGACGATTCTTGGCCTGTCCGGCGCCCTTAGCCATGATCCTTCCGCAGCCCTGTATATCGACGGCAAGCTGATCGCGGCCGCCGAAGAAGAGCGCTTCGTACGCGACAAACATGCAAAGAACCGCATGCCCTACGAGTCGGCGAAGTTCTGCCTGGAACAGGCCGGTATCAAGCCTTCCGACGTTGACGTGGTGGCGATCCCTTTCGCCCCGATCAGCCTGTTCGGCGAGGCGCGTTGGCACTATGCCAAGCGTTATTGGTACGCCCCGGACCGCGCGCTCGACGCGATCCTGATGGGCAACCGTCGCTACAAGCGCTATCGCAACAAGATCGTCTGGTGCCTGGAGCAACTGGGCTTCGATCCGAAAAAAATCAAGATCGAACCGGTTGAACACCACCTGGCCCACGCCTCCAGTGCCTATCACTGCTCGGGCTTCCAGGAAAAAACCGCGATCCTCGGCATCGACGGCAAAGGCGAGTACGCGACCACGTTCTTCGGCTACGGCGAGAACGGCAAGATCCACAAGATCAAGGAATTCTTTGATCCGGACTCCCTCGGCGGCCTCTACGGCGCGATCACCGAGTTCCTCGGTTTCGAGATGCTCGACGGCGAGTTCAAGGTCATGGGCATGGCGCCGTATGGCGATGCCAGCAAATACGATTTCTCGCGCCTGGCCTCGTTTGAAAACGGCGAGCTGGTGATCAACACCGACTACGCCAACGTTATCGGCCTGCGCCGCTACAAAGAGAAGGGCAAGGGTTTCTACTTCTCGCCGAAACTGATCGAGTGGCTGGGTCCCAAGCGCGAAGGCGACATCGCCGACGAGCCGTACATCCACTACGCGGCCAGCATGCAAGCGCTGTTCGAGAAGCTGGCCCTGCAGATGATCGACCACTATTTGGGCGACATCCTCAAGGAAACCGGCAAGCTGGCTTTCGCTGGCGGCTGCGCGCTGAACGTCAAGCTGAACCAGAAAATCATCGCGCGTGATGACGTCAAAGAGCTGTTCGTGCAGCCGGCCTCGGGCGATGCCGGCACCGCAGTCGGCGCGGCGGCGTACGTATCGCACGCCCGTGGCGTACCGGTAGAGAAGATGGAACACGTCTATCTCGGCCCGTCGTACAGCAACGAAGACGTGATTGCCGCGTGTGCCAGGCACGCGAGCAAGCCTAAATGGCGCCAGATCGAAAACATGCCCAAGCGCATCGCCAAGATCATGGTCGACGGCAACCCGGTGGCCTGGTTCCAGGGCCGCATGGAGTTTGGCCCGCGTGCCTTGGGCGGTCGTTCGATCATCGGTTGCCCGAGCGCCACCGGCGTGGCTGACCGCATTAACCACCAGATCAAGTTCCGCGAGCGCTGGAGGCCTTTCTGCCCGTCGATGCTCGACACCGTAGCGCCGTTGATGATCAAGGTTGATCACCCGGCGCCGTTCATGACCTTCACCTTTGAAGTGTCGGAAGAGTGGAAAACCCGCGTGCCGGAAGTGGTGCATGAAGATGGCACCTCCCGCGCCCAGGTGCTCAAGCGCGAGTACAACCCGCGCTACTACGACATGATGAAAGAGCTGGAAGTACTCACCGGCAACGGTGTGTCGCTGAACACCTCGCTCAACCGTCGTGGCGAAGCGATGATTTGCTCGCCGACCGACGCGCTGAACATGTTCTTCGGCTCCGACCTTGAGTACCTGATTATGGAAGACATCCTGGTCGTCAAAGACGGCGTGGACCCTTATGACGCTGTGGTCTAAATGCTGAACCGCTTTCAGGGTTGGCGTGAGCGTGGCTGGGTGCCGGTCGAGGCCTGCGCTTACGCCCAGGCCTGGCAGCGTTTTGGCGGCAGCGTGGCGACGCACCCGCAGGTGGTCGAGCGCTTGGCGAACCTGGCGCAGATTCCGGTGCGTTACTTGGGCTGGGAGCAGGATGGCGAACTCAAGGGCGCCATTGCCACGTGGGGGCGCGACCTGGCCTTGTCCAAGGATGTGCTCAAGCGCACCGGCAAAAAAGGCTTGTTCGATCTGGGTAACGCCGAGATCATTTTGCCGATCGCCGCCGATGCGCAGTTGCCCTTGCGCCACCGTGCGCGTTACCTCTCGGCGCTGAATCAAGGGCGCGTCAGCACCCTCAAGCCGCAGGCCGAGCAGTTGGCCATGGCGCGCACGCCTGAAGACCTGTCGAAGAAGTTTCGCTACAACCAGCGCCGCGAATTGCGCCTGCTGGAAGAGGCGGGCGGCGTGGTGCGGGCGGTCAGCGAGTTTTCCAGCACAGAGCTGGCGGCGATTTATTGCGACCTGTTCCAGCGCCGCTGGGGCTTTGCGGCGACGGGTGCCGAGCGCTTGGCCGAAGTGCTGGAGCTGCTCAAGGAGTTCCTGATCGGCTCGGTACTGTTTTTGAACGACGCCGCCATCGCCGTGCAGTTGGTGTATCGGGTGCAGGCCCCGCAGTGGGTCAGCGTTGAATACGTGAATGGCGGTGTCGACCCGCAAACCCGTGCCTTTAGCCCCGGCAGCGTGTTGAGTTTCCTCAATACGCAAAGTGCCTGGGAGCAAGCGCGGGCCATCGACAAGCCGTTGCGCTTCTCGTTCGGGCGTGCCGACCGTGAATACAAGGAGCGCTGGTGCAACCCGGTGCCGGTGTTCAGCGTATGAGCCGCAAACAGCTACTGCTCAAACAGCATCGGCGCAACAAGCGTATCGCCTTGCTGGTCGGCCTTTTGCTGCTGATCGCTGCCGGTGTGCTGGTGGCGTGGTGGTTGCCGCTGGTGCTGGCCGTGGTGCTGTGGGCGGCACATGAGGCCTGGTTTGCCGACCACCTGTTCTATTCGCCCGGTGACGACTATCAGTACACGTTTGCCGAGGCCAGCGAGCAGCCGGGTGTGCGCCTGGACGCTGGGCGATTGGTGTTGGACACGCCGTTGTCTTTGGCGGGCGATGAAACCTTGATTCTGGCGCTTGAGCTGAAAAGCTCGTGGCTGGGGCGTTTTTTTGACCCGGCGCTTGAGTTGTCGGGGCTTGATACTGCCGATTGCCAAGCCTTCGAGCGGGGCGTCGGCGGGCGGCGCTACCTAAACCTGTCGGGCGCAGGCGAAGCGCTGGCCAGCGGCAACCTGCATCTGCGCGGGCGCTTTTGCCGGATCAAGGGGCAGCCGAGGTTGTGGCTGTTCCGCCAGCCGGATTACCGCCGCCAGCGCGTCATGGTGATCGCGCCGCATGCCGACGATGCCGAGTTGGCAGCGTTCAGCCTGTACAGCCAGGCCGATGAAAGCTGGATCGTCACCCTCACCGCAGGCGAGATCGAAGCCGAACACTATCAACAGATGGGCTTGCCCAAGGCCGATGCGGCGCAGCTGAAAGGGCGTTTGCGCGCGTGGGACAGCATCGCTGTGCCGCGTTGGGCCGGGGTGCCCGAGGCGCAGTGTGTGCAGTTGGGTTACTTCTGCATGCAGTTGCCGGCCATGCAGGCTGCGCCGAACCAGCCGCAGGCTTCCCGCGAAGCGCAACTGGACGATACGCGGCTGTTTCGCCAGTTCAATGCACTGGCCTTGCCCGGTGATGTGGACGGTGCGCCGACCTGGAACAACCTGATCGCCGACCTGCGGGCGCTGTTGCTCAAGGCTCGACCGCAAGTGATCGTATTGCCTACGCCGTTGCTCGACCCGCACCCGGACCACATCTGTGCCCACGCAGCGATTATTGAAGCGTTGCAGGGCCTGGAATGGCAACCGGGCACATTGCTCGGCTACGCCAACCACCTGCATGATAATGACCGCTGGCCGATGGGCGATTCAGGCGCGGGCGTGGCTTTGCCGCCGCGCTTTGATGCTGCGCCCGAGCTTGTGCCGTGCAGCCTGCCTCTGACCCTCAACCAGCAGCGGGACAAGGCCATGGCACTGGGTATGATGCATGACCTGCAGCCGCGCCCGCCGTTCAAGCGTCGGGTACGCCGGGTCTTGCAACGATTGCTGGCAGGCCGTGGTCCATCGCCTTACGGGGAGAATGAATTCTTTCGCAAGGCCGTACGCCGGCATGAGCTGTTGTGGGTCTTGAAGCGCGACTGAAGTATTTGAGTGCAGGCTGCGAGCCGCCTGCCGCACCGTTTTCGCCGGGCTGCCTGCCCGCAGCCTGATCGCCGGATGGAGAGTTATGAAACCTCGTTTTAAGGTGTTGCAGTTACAACCGGATTACAACGTGAAGGCTAACGACTTTGCCGACCTGGGTGAGCAAATCGTCAAGTCGCTGCCGGTTGAACGTTTTGAGGTGACGTCGGGGTTTCTCAGTGGCCGTCCGCAGCCAGGCCAGCCCGTGAGCGTGGCTGATCATTCGAAATACTTTGAGTTTCCAGAGAAAGCCCTCAAGGGCATTCGCTTGGGCGCCATGTGGAAGATCTACAAGTATTGCCGCGAACAGCAGTTCGACGTGGTCATCTGTAACCGCTTCAAGTCGGTGAACATGATGTTGTCGCTCAACCGGTGGCTGAAGATCCCGCTGTGCATCGGCATCTCCCATGGTTTTGGCGAGTATGCGCGCAGCTACCGTCGGCGCCAGACCCAGCGCCTGGTCAGCCCGGCCTGGCGTTTTGTGGGGGTTTCGGCAGCAGTTCGCGATTACCTGGTTGAGCTGAACTGCGGCTTCACCTCCGAGAACACCACCTACGTCACCAACGCCATCGATATTCCCCAGGCTGAGGCCTTGCAGTTGCCGCGCGATGCAGCGCGCAGCGCCTTGGGCTTGCCGCTGGACGCACGCATGATTGGCGCCTTGGGCCGACTGGTGCCGATCAAGGGCCATACCCATCTGTTGCAAGCGTTTGCCACGCTTAAAGACAAATACCCGAACGCTCAGGTCGGCATCATTGGCGCCGGCCGGATTGAAGCGGATTTGCGCGCCGACATAGAGCGCCTCGGCCTGAGCGGTCGCGCGCATCTGTTGGGTTTTCGTGAGGATGGCTTGAAGTACGTGCGCGCGTTTGACATCTGGACCATGCCGTCGCTGGTCGAAGGCTTGGGCCTGGCCCTGCTGGAAGGCATGAGCGGGCGTTTGCCGGTGATCGCCTCCAATGGGCCGGCGATGCTGCCCCTGGTGCAAGGCGCGGGCGGGCTGTCGCATGAGCCAGGCAATGTCGAGCAACTGGCTGCCGCGCTGGACACCTACCTGGCGATGAGCGACGAGCAATTGAAGGCCAAGGGCGAGCAAGTATTCAGCTACCTGGAGCAAAACCACGGCTTGGCTGAGTTTCAGCAAAAGTACCTCGATCTGATCGAAACCGGTTTACACAAAGCAGGTAGAGCATGAGTCAGCAACAACCCTTGGTCTCGGTGATCATCGCGTCCTATAACCACGGCCCGTACATCGAACAGAGCATTCTCAGCGTGCTCGGCCAGACCTACCCCAATATCGAACTGTTGGTAGTCGATGACGGCTCGAAAGACGACAGTGTCGAGCGCATCCTGAGCTTGCAGGCCGAGCACGGTTTTGATTTTCAGGTGCAGCAAAACCAAGGGCTTACGGCCACTCTGAACGGTGCCGTGGCGCGCGCCAAGGGCAGCCTGATCGCGCCTTTCGGTTCTGACGACATCATGTTGCCTGAGCGCATTGCGACCCAGGTTGCCTACATGGCGGACAAACCACGGGTGGGTATTTGTGCCGGCAACATCGAACTGATCGATGGCGAGGGCAAACCTTACCCCGCGAAAAAACAGCACCTCGATGTGCCGTTTCGCAGCCTCGATTTCGATGACATGTTCATGGATCGAAAACCTTTCCCGCCCGCGCCGACGATGTTGATTCGTCGCGAAGCGCTGGAGGAGGTCGGTGGGTTTGACCCGCTGATTCCGCTGGAAGACTTGCTGATCCAGTTAAAAATCACCGCCGCCGGCTACACCATCGACGCCTTGGGTGTGGTGATGGCGCGTTATCGTCAGCACGGCAGCAACACCTACAAGAATCATCGCTACATGATTCAGAACATCCTCAAGAGCTACGCGTTGTTCAGCGATCACCCGGCCTATGATCAAGTGCGTTACAGGTTCCTGAATTCGATGTTTTTGAAGACGGCGAACCGTGACCGGGTGCTGGCGCGCGAGATTCTCAAGCAAATCCCGTTGCAGTTCTGGGGGCGCAAGACCTTGCGCGGGCTGGCGCGGCTGTACCTGGCGCCGCTGCGCAGCTCATAGGCTTTCGAGTTTGGCTCGACGCAGGCGCCGCAGCGCCTGCTTGCCGGCCTCGATGCCGGGTTTCTCGATGTAGAGGAAGCTCAAGGTGCTGATGATCACCAGCAGCACCGTAATCACCGCCAGCATCGCCAGATACGGCATGGCGCCGCGCAGATCAATCGCCAGCAGTGCGCGTACCTGTGTGGTCGCCAGCCACAGCAGTAGCCCGTGCAGCAGGTAGGTGCTGTAGCTGACCTCACCCAGCCAGCGCACGCTTGCCAGCCGCAGCGCACCGAACAAGGTGTTGCCCGACGCTACCACCACAAAAAACACTGTCAGCAAGAGCTGTGGCGCGATGGAGAAGCTTTTGCGGAAGGCGCCCATCACCAGCGCCAGGGCCACCAGTGCGATGACGGCTGCGAGTCGCGTCTGGCCCCACGCTACCAGCGCAGGGTTGCGCACCCAATAGGCTGCCGCAATGCCGCCGACGAAGGTCAGCAGAATGTGCGTGCGCAGGGAATGCTCCCAGCCCACCAGTTGATACACCAGCACAATCGCCAGTACCGCCAGCGCCGTTTTATGCCAGCCGCCTCGGTAGATGAACAGCGCGCCAAAAAACGGCAGGCTCAGGTAGAAAAACATCTCGTAGGCCAGGGTCCACGTGACGTTGGCAATCATGCTGCCGGTCTGTGGGTAGCCGTTGATGTCTGGCCGCTCAAAGGTCAGCCACATCGCGATATGCTTTAGCAACTGCGTCGGTGTTTCCATCAGCGACCAATTTTGCAGGCCGAACACGCCGAGTACCACCACCGCCAGCAGCAGCAAATACAGCGGATAGATGCGAAACAGGCGAGAAATGGCGAAGGCCAGCCAGTCGTGGTCCTGGCGTTGCTTGAGCAGTCGCCCCCAGAACAGGAACCCGGTGATCATGAAAAACAGCGCGATGCTGGCCAGGCCGGTCTGTGCGTAAAACTTGTTTTTGGGGACTTCCGTGATGCCGGTATTCAGCGCGATCCAGATGATCACCGCGTGATGAATGAATACGCCGAGTGCCAGATAACCCCTCAGCCCGTCGATACTTGCGAAACGCTGGCTGCCGGTGGCAACCAGACTCTCGCGAATACGCGGGAACAGGTGCAGGAGGATGGATGCAGTGCAAATGGCCAGTGCGTATACCGCAATGGCCAGTAGGGGGGTGGAAATCCAGGGGGTCAAGCCATCACCTTTTTATAGTTGGGCTTTCGCCGAGTGTGGCTGGGCGAGTGAATGCTTGGACCTGCTCGCGGATTTTTGCCGTGGCGTTCGGCGATGCCACAGAAGCATAGCCTTTAGCTAATTGTTCAAAATGCGACTCGAACAGCCAGTTGCGGTCTTGCGGGTAGCGTTGCATGTGCCGCAGGTTGCGTTGGCGCAGCGCATTGCGCAGCGCTGACGGATAGATGCGCATGTCGGCGACGTCGATCAGGCCGAATTCGCCGTCATCCATCAACAAGACGTTACCCAAGTGCAGCGAGCGGAAGTAAACACCACGCTCGTGCAACTGCGCCATGAACCGCCCGAAACGCTCAACCAGCGATTCCCGCAGGCTGCTGTCGAGGCTTTGCAGGGCTTGGCGCAACGTCAGCCCCGGCAGCGGCTGATAGCGTACGGCGCTGCTGCCGTCGTGCAAGCTGAAGAGGTCGAGGATAGACGGCGCTGGGGTCGCGTGCTCACGCAGTTGCTCGCTGTTGCTGGCAAAACGCTCGGAATACGGGTTGAAGCTGCCCGAGGTGTACCAGCGACGGGCGCGGAACAGCTTGAGGAAACTGCCGTCTTCGAGGCGCAACACTTTGGGTCCCAGACCATCGGCCTCGATGACCTGGGCGTTGCTGCACAGCTGTTCGAAGGCGTCGGGCTTGAGGCTTTTGACCGGCCTGCGCAGCAAGCTGCGGCGCCGCTGGGCAATGCTCAGGCCGGCGATCATGGCCAGCGGGATCCACAGCAGAAACCAGTGCTCCTTGGGCCGCGAGAGGATGCCGCCGCCTTCGGTCAGGCCCGCGCCGATGCCATACGCCAGCAGCGACGACGCCAGGATGAACAGCGGCTGCGCGCGCTCCTTGAAGCTTTTGTACAAGCCCCAGCCGAGCATGAAGATCCACGGTATAAAACCGATGATGCCGACGTAATACAGCACGCCCAGGGCGAAGCTGTGAGTTTCGCGCAGCACGATACCTTGTGCCGGTGTCAGGTACAGCTCGGAATCGTAACTGTGGCCGATCCACGGATGCTCGGCGATACGTTGCAGCGACATATCCCACAACTGGAAGCGAAAGGAGCTGCCACGGCTGGTGATGAGTTCCGGGCACAGCAGCAACAGCGCCGCCACGCCCACCAACAGGCCCGCGATCAGCAGCGCGGAGCGGCGGTTGCGGCTGGTGAAACTCAGCCAAAGCACCGCAAGCACCAGTGCCACCAGTGGGGTTCTGGAACCTGTCGCAAGAATCGCAGCGGCCATGATTGCCAGCGCCGGCACGCTGAACCAGAGCACCTGCAAACGTTTGGTGGTCATGCAGACGTACAGCCAATAGACGCAGAAAAAGCCAAACACATGTGAGCTGAGCAGCGGGTTGTCGAGCGCTCCGCGCCCGCCAATCATGCGTTCGCCCTCTGCGAAATGCGGGGCAAAGACCACCAGGTTGCAGGCACAGACCACCAGGGCAATCACCGCGGCGCTGAAGAATATCGGCTTGAACAGTTCGTTGCGGTAGTGCAGCAACAGGCCAAAACCTGCAAACAGCATGAACGTATGCAGCGGGCGTTTAAACAGGTCGGAGTCGGTCTCAGGCTGAGGGCTCCAGAACAGGCTGGTCAGCGCCCAGGCGGAGAACACCAAAAACGCTATCGCCAGCGGCTCGCGCAAAATCGCTTTGATTTCGGCCGGGCGCAGGCATAGCAGCAACAAGGTAGGCGCGCTGAACAGCACGTAGTAGAACTTGTGCAGCACATTGCGATTGGTCACGAAGAACAGCGAACTCAGCAACAACAACAATCCAATGGGTAAAACCCACAGGACCAGGAAGTCGAAAACACGATTTGAGCCATAGGTGAGGCGCGTGGAGTGCATACAGTAAAGCCATTCCAGAAAAGAGAAAGCCGGCCATCTTAAGGTAGTGGCTATATAATGTCGCCGAATGCATCCGGCCCGGCTGCGGGTCATGCCGGGTGCAAGTACAACAGAGAAGCTGTGCTAAAGTCAGCCTCCTTTTTCAAAACGCCGCGTGATATGACCGACTCTAGTCCGAGCGCAAGCCCTTCGAGCTTGAAAATATACTTCCGCCTGCTCAGTTACGTTAAGCCCTACGCCGGCTTGTTCGCATTGAGTATCGTCGGATTTCTGATTTTCGCGTCGACCCAGCCGATGCTGGGGTACATCCTCAAGTACTTCGTCGACGGCCTTTCCAACCCGCAAGCGGTGTTGTTCCCCAGCGTACCGTACCTGCGTGACCTGCAATTGCTGCAGGCCGTGCCTTTGTTGATCATTTTGATTGCAGCCTGGCAGGGCCTGGGTTCGTTCCTGGGCAACTACCTGTTGGCCAAGGTCTCGCTGGGCCTGGTCCACGACCTGCGCGTGCAGTTGTTCAACAACCTGCTGACGTTGCCCAACCGCTACTTCGACAATCACAATTCGGGGCACCTGATTTCGCGCATCACCTTCAACGTGACCATGGTCACGGGGGCGGCGACCGATGCCATCAAGGTGGTGATCCGCGAAGGCATGACGGTGATCTTCCTGTTCGCCTCCCTGCTGTTCATGAACTGGCGCCTGACGCTGGTGATGATCGCTATCCTGCCGTTGATTGCAGTGATGGTCCGCACGGCCAGCAAGAAGTTTCGCAAGCAGAGCAAGAAAATCCAGGTAGCCATGGGCGATGTGACGCACGTTGCCTCCGAAACCATCCAGGGCTACCGCGTGGTGCGCAGCTTCGGTGGCGAAGTCTACGAGGAAAAGCGCTTCCTTAAGGCCAGCCAGAGCAATACCGACAAGCAACTGCGCATGACCCGCACCGGGGCAATCTACACGCCGCTGCTGCAACTGGTGATCTACACCGCCATGGCGGTGCTGATGTTTCTGGTGCTGTACCTGCGTGGCGACGCGTCGGCCGGTGACATGGTGGCTTACATCACCCTGGCGGGCCTGTTGCCCAAGCCGATTCGTCAGTTGTCGGAAGTCAGCTCGACCATCCAGAAAGGTGTGGCCGGCGCAGAAAGCATTTTCGAACAACTGGACGAAGAGCAAGAGGTTGACCACGGCACGGTCGAGCGCGACAAGGTCAGCGGTCGGCTGGAAGTGCGTAACCTCAACTTCACCTACCCCGGCACCGAACGCCATGTGCTCAAGGACATCAGCTTTACCGCCGAGCCTGGGCAAATGATTGCCCTGGTGGGCCGTTCCGGCAGCGGCAAGTCGACCCTGGCCAGCCTGATTCCGCGCTTCTATCACCATGCCAGCGGTGAAATCCTGCTGGACGGTGTTGAAGTCGAGGACTACAAACTGCTCAACCTGCGCAAACACATTGCCCAGGTGACCCAGCACGTCACCCTGTTCAGCGACACCGTGACCAACAACATCGCGTACGGCGACCTCGCCGGTGCGCCGCGGGCAGACGTTGAAGCAGCGGCGGCGGATGCCTACGCCAAGGACTTCATTGACCAGTTGCCAAAAGGCTTCGATACCCCGGTCGGTGAAAACGGCGTGCTGTTGTCCGGCGGCCAACGCCAGCGCCTGGCAATCGCCCGCGCCTTGCTCAAAAACGCGCCGCTGCTGATTCTTGACGAAGCCACTTCGGCCCTCGATACCGAGTCCGAGCGGCACATTCAGGCAGCCCTGGACAAAGTCATGCAGGGGCGCACCACGCTGGTGATCGCGCATCGCCTGTCGACCATCGAAAAGGCCGACTTGATTCTGGTGATGGACGACGGTCGAATTGTCGAGCGCGGCAGCCATGCCGAGCTGCTCGCACAAAACGGCTACTACGCGCGACTGCACGCCATGGGCCTGGATGCGCCGGTAGCTGCCGACATCACCTGATTCTACAACCTGTGTGGGAGCGGGCTTGCTCGCGATGGCATCAACTCGGTGTACCTGGTGGTCCGAGTCGTCTGCATCGCGAGCAAGCCCGCTCCCACAGAAAGTGAATCCGCTTTTTATCTGACCACTCAGGCCGCCTGCTCTTGATCCGAGAAGCCTCGCGTAACCCTGTGCTAATATCGCGGCCCTGTTCATTTTGTAGTGGGTTGCTCCATGAAGTTGTCCATGCCGCGATTCGATCAAGCCCCTGTCTTGGTGGTCGGCGATGTCATGCTCGACCGTTACTGGCATGGTGGTACCTCACGGATTTCCCCTGAGGCGCCGGTACCAGTCGTCAAGGTCGAACAAATCGAAGACCGTCCGGGCGGCGCTGCCAACGTTGCCCTCAACATTGCCGCGCTCGGCGCCCCGGCCTCGCTGGTGGGTGTGACCGGCGACGACGAAGCCGCCGACAGCCTGGCCAACAGCCTGCGCGGCGCTGGCGTGCGTGCGCTGTTCCAGCGTATCGCCCATCAGCCGACCATCGTCAAGCTGCGGGTAATGAGCCGTCACCAGCAATTGCTGCGTATTGATTTCGAAGAACCCTTTGCCACCGACGCCTCGGTGCTCAGCGGCCAGGTCGACACGTTGCTCGACGGTGTCAAAGTGCTGGTGTTGTCCGATTACGGCAAAGGCGCGCTGAAAAACCATCAGGCGCTGATCCAGGCCGCCAAGGCCCGCAACATCCCGGTACTGGCCGATCCCAAGGGCAAGGACTTCTCGATTTATCGCGGCGCCAGCCTGATCACGCCAAACCTCAGCGAGTTCGAAGCCATCGTCGGCGGTTGCGCCGATGAACACGAACTGGTGAGCAAGGGCGCCACGCTGATGGCCGACCTCGACCTCGGTGCGTTGCTGGTAACCCGTGGTGAACACGGCATGACCTTGCTGCGCCCAGGCCAACCGGCGATGCACCTGCCGGCGCGTGCGCGTGAAGTGTTCGACGTCACCGGCGCCGGTGACACCGTTATCTCCACCCTGGCCGCGTCCATCGCGGCCGGTGAAGAATTGCCCCACGCCGTGGCCCTGGCCAACCTGGCGGCGGGCATTGTGGTAGGCAAATTGGGTACTGCTGCGATCAGCGCACCTGAATTGCGCCGGGCTATCCAGCGTTCCGAAGGTTCAGAGCGTGGCGTGCTGACCAGCGAGCAACTGCTGCTGGCGATTGACGATGCCCGTGCCCACAACGAAAGCATCGTGTTCACCAACGGCTGCTTCGACATTCTGCATGCCGGTCACGTGACTTACCTGGAACAGGCTCGCGCCCAAGGCGATCGCCTGATCGTCGCGGTCAATGACGATGCCTCGGTCAGTCGCTTGAAAGGCCCAGGCCGTCCGATCAACAGTGTTGACCGGCGCATGGCCGTATTGGCCGGTTTGGGCGCGGTGGACTGGGTGATCAGCTTCTCGGAAGGCACCCCGGAAAGCCTGCTGGCCCAGGTCAAGCCGGACGTGCTGGTCAAAGGCGGTGACTACTCTGTCGACCAGGTCGTGGGGGCAGACATCGTCAGTGCTTACGGCGGCAAGGTCAAAGTGCTGGGCTTGGTTGAGAACAGCTCGACCACCGCCATCGTCGAGAAGATTCGCAACAATGAGTGAAGCTGATAAGTGGGTTCTGATCACCGGCGGCGCCGGTTTTATCGGCTCGCACCTGGTCGATGCCTTGCTCGCCAAGGGCTACGGTGTGCGGGTGCTGGATAACCTGTCCACCGGCAAGCGCAGCAATTTGCCGATGGGCAACCCGCGCGTGCAGTTGGTTGAAGGTGATGTAGCGAATGCCGAGCTGGTGGCGCAAACCGCCGTTGGCGCCACGGCCGTCGTGCATTTGGCCGCAGTGGCTTCGGTACAAGCGTCGGTGGATGACCCCGTCAGCACTCATCAGAGCAATTTTGTCGGCACCTTGAATGTCTGCGAAGCCATGCGCAAGGCGGGCGTCAAACGCGTGGTGTTTGCTTCCAGTGCAGCGGTGTATGGCAACAATGGCGAAGGCGCATCGATTGATGAGGAGACCACCAAAGCGCCGTTGACGCCTTACGCCTCGGACAAGCTGGCCGGCGAGCATTACTTCGATTTTTACCGCCGCCAGCATGGCCTGGAGCCGGTGATTTTCCGCTTCTTCAACATTTTTGGGCCGCGCCAGGACCCGTCATCGCCTTATTCCGGTGTGATCAGTATCTTCAGCGAGCGCGTGCAGCACGGTGTGCCGATTGCCGTGTTTGGCGATGGCGAGCAAACCCGCGATTTCATGTACGTCGAAGACCTGGTGGACGTGTTGGTGCAGGCCATCGAAGCCGAAGACGCGCCGCAGGGTGCGATCAACGTGGGCTGGAACCGCACCACCACACTCAAGCAAGTACTGCAGGCGTTGGAAGAAGTGGTTGGCACATTGCCGACCATCACTTACGGGCCGGCACGTTTGGGCGACATTCGGCATTCGCGGGCGAACAACCAACGGCTGTTGGCGAGCTTCACGCTGCCCGAACCGACCCCTTTGAACGTTGGCCTGCAGCGGTTGCTGCATGGTTGAGCTGACTCTGTCTGAAATATCCGGGTGCCTGCATCGGGAGCAAGCCCCCTCCCACATTTGACTGCATTCCCGAGTTGGAACTCAGCTAAATGTGGGAGGGGGCTTGCTCCCGATGGCGGAGTGTCAGGCGCTACACAGCCTGGCAGCGCCTAGCGGCTGGCTTTTTTCTTCGGCACGATCTTGCTCAACATCTGCTTGGCCTTGCCGGTCAGGCGCGTAAGTTTCGACTCTTTCTCGGGTTGTGCCAGGCCTTGCTGCCGCAGCCAGTCCTTCCAGCGAATACGCTCATCACGTACCAGCCAGCCTTCCTGCTGGGCGAAGCTTTCGGCCAGGTATAAACCGCGGGTGCTGGCCGGATACAGCTGGTCCTTCTTGACGGTGTACAGCTCGGCGATGGGTTGGCCGTCTTTGAGTGGCATCAGGTACAGGTCTGGGCGCTGGCGGTCCAGGCGCGCTACCAATTGGTCACCTTCAAGCCGTTCATCGACATGAAACAGGCTCAGGGATTTAGCTTCCTTGGGCACTTCCAGGCGCAAGTCATAGATCAATTGCAACGACGCCGTCGGCAAGTGCACGTACGCCCGTGGGCGCTCGATCAATTGCGTGGTCGCGCAGCGCACCGGGCGTGCCGCGCCAGACAACGGGCTGAGGCGAAACGGCAGGGCTTCGCGGTAATGCAGGGCAGCAGAATAGGGCGCTGGCAGCCAGGTGTCGTTAAAGCGCCCGCCAAGCCAGCCTTCGGGCGTCTCCAGCAGGCACTCTTCGGCAATTTCCTGGATGGCGGTGTGCAGCGGCAGGTTCAGCTCATGCGCAGGCACGTAGCCGGAGATCAGCTTGAGCACCACATCGCCACGGTCCTGGCGGCGTTGGCGCACCAGCACCCAGTAATCCTTGTTTTGCCAGTGCAGGGTCAGGCGCACCGAGACGCCGAGGTTCGCCAGTTCCAGCGCAAACCGTTCGGGGTCTGCCACCTCCACCGGCTTGCGCCGTTGCAGGGTCTGGGCAAAGTTGAGCGGCATGCCCACGCTCTGGTAACTCAAGCCCTCGGGCGTGGCTTCGACGTGCAGCGGCAGTGTTTTGAAGTTGCTGGGGTTTTTTCTAATGAGCGTTCGCGGCATGTCGGCTCCTTCTTGCGACGGGGTCGGCCGCGTCGGCGGCATCAGAGTTGACGAATGACCTTGGCAGCGGTCGCCACGTTATGGGCCAGGTGCAGCGGATTAATGGTCCCGACAATAGCACTGGCGACGCCCGTTTGCGCAAACAACAACATGAAACTCGATTGAATTGGATCCATTCCCGGCGCAAGACAAACGTGGCCGCTGGCCAGCGCCTTTTTCACCAGGATGCCTTTACCGTGAGCGGCCGCGTAATCAATCACGGCTTTCTCGGCCTGTTCGTTCAGATTGTAGGTAACCATCGCGCAGTCGCCCAGTTCCAGGGCTTTTATGCCGCCCTCGACGGTTTTGCCGGAGAAGCCGAAACCACGGATCTTGCCCTCTTTTTTCAGCGCCTCCAGGGTTGGGTAAACCTCGCACTCGTTGAGAATATGCAGGTCGTTGCCATCCGAATGCACCAGCACCAGGTCGATAAAATCCGTTTCAAGTCGTTTCAAGCTGCGCTCAATCGACAGGCGGGTATGCGCCGCGCTGAAGTCGTGATGCGACACGCCGTCGGCAAACTCCTCACCGACCTTGCTGACGATCACCCAGTCGTTGCGCTGGCCGCGCAACAACGGCCCCAGGCGTTCTTCGCTACGGCCGTAGGCGGGGGCGGTGTCGATCAGGTTGATGCCCAGCTGGTGCGCCTGGCGCAGCAACATCCGCGCTTCATCATCATTCGGAATCTGGAAACCGTTGGGGTATTTCACCCCTTGGTCGCGGCCCAGCTTGACGGTGCCCAGGCCCAGTGGCGAAACCAGCAGGCCGGTGCTGCCCAGAGGGCGATGCAAGTCGTGCAACGTTGGCAGGCTCATGGCAAGAGTTGCTCCCATGCAGGTTGGCCGATGGCAGGTTTAGGCAGGTCGGGCAGGGCGTCGCCAGCGCTTGGGCGGATGCCGTCGCGCTGCAGGGCATTGAGTACCCGGTCAGCGAAGTCCGGCGCCAGCGCCAGCTTGGTCGGCCAGCCCACCAGCAAGCGGCCTTGTTCGGCGAGGAATGCGTTGTCGGGGCGGCTGAGGCCCGATTGCAGCGGCTCGGCGCGGTCGACCCGCAGGGTGGCCCATTGGGTTTGGCTCATGTCGATCCAGGGCAGCAGTTGCGCCAGCTCTTTTTGCGCGGTGGCGATCTGTTCTTGCGGCGTGCGCGCCACGCCATCTGCCTCGGCAATATCGCCGCCCAGGTACCACACCCAATTGCCATCGGCCGCCGGGTGAGTGGTCACGGTGATGCGCGGCTTGGTGCCGCCGCCCAGGCAGTGCGCGTACAGCGGCTTGAGGCCGGGGCCTTTGGCGATGATCATATGCAGCGCCCGTTTTTGCATGGCCGGTTGGCTGAGGCCGAGTGCGCCGAGCAAGTCCGCCGTGCCGCCACCGGCACTCAACACGATGCGCTGGGCGCGAATGTCGCGGCCATCAACCTTCAAGCCGACCAGTGTGTCGCCTTCCAGCAGCGGTTCGATGTGCTGCCCGGCCAGCAAGCCGTCGCCCGCCAGTTGGGCCAGGCGTTCGATCAAGCTTGGCACGTCAACCACCAGCTCTGCCAGGCGATACACCTTGCCCTTGAAACGGCGGTCTTGCAGGGCCGGAGGCAGTTCATCGCCCTTGACCTGATCGACGCGGCCGCGCACGGCTTTGCTGGCGAAAAAGCTCGTGAGGTTGCCCGCCAACGTGCCGGGGGACCACAAGTAATGCGCTTGGGACAACACGCGCACGCTGGAAAGATCCAGCTCGCCGTCACCCGCAAGGGCTTCACGCCAGCGGCGCGGCATGTCGGCAATCGCTTCGGACGCGCCGGTGAGGGCGCCGTGCAGGGCGTATTTTGCGCCGCCGTGAATAATCCCCTGAGACTTCACGCTTTGCCCGCCACCCAGCGTGGCGCTTTCCACCAACACCGTGGAAAACCCCTCGCGGCGCAGGCGCGCATTCAGCCAGAGGCCGGCAACCCCGGCGCCGACAATCAGAACGTCGGTGGAAATAACGGATGGCATGGGCGACCTCAGTGTTCAAGACAAGAGGCGCAGTATACAGGCTGTTGAGCGGTGATCAGTGCCCGGCGGTTTTCGAGAACAACTGAATCACCACCACACCCAGCACGATCAAGCCCATGCCCATGATTGCCGGGGTATCAAGCTTCTGCCCATAGATAAACAGCGCCGCAATACTCACCATCACAATGCCCATCCCGGCCCACACCGCGTAAGCCACGCCTACCGGCACAGTGCGCACCACGAGCGTGAGCATCCAGAAGGCCACGCCGTAGCCGACAATTACCAGCGCCAGCGGGATGGGCGTGCTCCAGCCCTTGATGGCTTTCATGGACACGGTCGCGATGACTTCCGAGCAAATGGCAACGGCCAGGTAGAGGTAGGCGACATTCATGGGGTAATCCTCGGTGCGCAGCCTGTTTGAATAAGGCGACCATTTTAACCCTTCAATAGATGGGGTAAAGTCATTACCTATCCGAATTAAAGATGGGTTGAGCCATGAGCGTGCAGTGGAACCTGGAGCAGATGCGCGTGTTTGTCAGCGTCGCCGAGCAGCGTTCTTTTTCCGCCGTGGCGCGTGACCAGCGCAAGGCGCAATCGGCGGTGAGCAACGCGATTGCCCTGCTCGAAGCCGACCTTGGGCTGAGCTTGTTTGAGCGAAGCAGTGGCCGCCAGCCGAGATTGACCGAAGCCGGCAGCGTGTTGCTCGAAGAAGCACGCGAGGTGTTGCGCCAATGTGAGCGGCTGAATGGCCGCGCGCTGTCCCTTACACGTGGCGAGGAAGCCTGCCTGCGGCTGGCCCAGGACGAAGCCATGTTGTTCCAGCCGGTGCTCGACAGCCTTGAGGCGTTGGCCGGGAAATACCCGCATCTGGAAGTGCAACTGTCCAGCGCGGCGCAGGGCGATGTGGCGCGCAAGCTGGTGGAGCGCAAGGCGGATTTGGGCCTGTTGTTCTATCACGACCAGATCCCCGAAGCGCTTGAGCGCCGGGTCGTCGGCAGCGTGGAGATGGTCACCGTGTGCGGCGTGAATCACCCGCTGGCTAAGGAGCCATATGTGGACTGCCAGCGCCTGGCGCAGTTTCGCCAACTGTTGATGTCGACCCAAACCAGTGTTTACCCCGGCAGCGAAGCCGCCAGCCCACTGGTGTGGCGCGCCGACAGTTTTTACGTATTGGCCGAATGGCTGATGAGCGGCCTCGGCTGGGCGTGGTTGCCCCGGCACATCGTGCAGTACCCGACGTATCAACACCAAATGGTTGAACTGGACAGCGAATGGACCCCGCCGGCCCTGGTGGTCGAACTGGTTTGGCGCCGCGACGAGCACCTCGGCCCCGCTGCACGCTTCCTCGCCGAACGATTTGCCGAGTGCTTGCGGGCGATTGACTGAAAAAGCCGATAAACTCCGCCGCCATGAATAGAACTCTCTACAGCTGTCTGTTTTACCTGGCGCTGCCGTTGGTGGCTTTACGTCTGTGGTTGCGCGCGCGCAAGGCGCCGGCGTATGCCAAGCGCGTCAGCGAGCGGTTTTCCTTGGGCCTTCCGGTGATGCAACCAGGCGGTATCTGGGTGCACGCAGTGTCGGTGGGCGAAAGCATTGCGGCTGCGCCGATGATTCGCGGCTTGCTTGCACGCCATCCGACGCTGCCGATTACCGTCACCTGTATGACGCCCACCGGTTCCGAGCGCATTCAGGCGCTGTTCGCCAATGAGCCGCGCATTCAACACTGCTATTTGCCTTATGACTTGCCCTGCGCCGCGAAGCGCTTTTTGGACCGCGTGCAGCCCACACTGGCGGTGATCATGGAAACCGAGTTGTGGCCCAACCATATCAACGCCTGTGCCCAGCGCGGTATTCCGGTGGCCTTGGCGAATGCGCGGCTGTCGGCGCGTTCGGCCAAAGGCTACGCACGTTTCGCCAAGCTGACGGCGCCGATGCTCGCGCAAATGAGCCTGTTTGCGGTGCAGACACCCACCGAAGCGCAGCGTTTTCTGAGCTTGGGCGCGCGCCCTGAAAGCGTCGAAGTCACCGGCTCGATCAAATTCGACCTGACCATCGACCCCGAGCTGCCGCTGCGCGCCAGCGCTCTGCGCGCGCAATGGGGCGCCAGCGAGCGCCCGGTATGGATCGCTGCCAGTACGCATGAAGGTGAAGATGAAGTGGTGTTGGCTGCCCATCGCCAGTTGCTCGCCAGTTATCCCGACGCGCTGTTGATTCTGGTGCCGCGTCATCAGGAGCGTTTCGGCGCAATGTTTGAGTTGTGCGAGCAACAGGGCTTTGCCACCGTGCGCCGTTCCAGCGGCGAGCCGGTGACTGCACAAACGTCGGTGCTGCTTGGCGACACGATGGGCGAGCTGCTGTTTCTTTATGCGTTGGCTGACAGTGCCTTTGTTGGCGGCAGCCTGGTGCCTACGGGGGGGCATAATCCGCTGGAGCCGGCGGCGTTGGCCAAGCCGGTGATCATGGGGCCGCATGTGTTCAACTTTCTCGACATCAGCGCGATGATGCGCGACGCGGGGGCTTTGCGAGAAGTGGATGACGCAGAGGGGTTGGCTGAGGCTGTGCGGCAGTTGTTCGAATTGCCGCAGGATGCGCGCAAGATGGCGCAGGCTGGGCGGGTGGTGATGCAGGCTAATCAGGGCGCCTTGAAGCGCTTGCTGGATGGGTTGGACCGACTGATAAGCCACTGAGCCTGAGTGGTTGGGCATCTTTGATGTAGCGCTGTCGCGCGGCAAGCGGGCTTGGGGGTGTTGTTCAGGTTGGGTATATATCCGGTATTGGGGTTACGGCTTATATCGGTTTCGCTCTTACAGCGAGTCACTTTTGATAGAGCGCAAAAGTAACCAAAACGCTCTCGCCCCACCACTCGGNGCTCGGCATGCCCGCACACAGGCTTGAATCCGTGGGCCGCCGCGATGGGCCATCCTTGGCCCAGCGCGGCTAACCCGGCGTCCTGCCGGGTTACCCACGGATTCAAGCCTGCGTGCGGCCATCGTGGTTTAACGGGGCGCTTCTAAGATCAAGATCACAAAGATCAAAAGCAAGAGCACGGCGGCCTGAAAGCCGACCTGAGTGGTTGAAGCAGATCAAGGGCGGGTTTTGCATACGCGGTAGGTCTGCTTTTTTTGCTTGTTCTGCTTGTTCTGCTTGTTCTGCTTGTTCTGCTTTTTCTGCTTTTTCTGCTTTTTGTGGGAGGGGGCTTGCTCCCGATAGCAGTGTGTCAGTTGAAAAATATTTATCTGACACACTGCAATCGCGAGCAAGCCCGCTCCCACATTTGACTGCATTTGACTGCATTTGACTGCATTTGAGCGGGTGAGCCTGCTTCTGCTGTCAGGATGGAGCCCGTTTCAGCGGTTACGCAAAAGCCTAGTTGCCGGGCCGCGCTTTGAGTTGTTCGGCGGCAGCCTTGGCCAGGTCCGGTGGCAAAAAGTCTTTGTCCGGGTTGTAGTCCGCTTTGAGGTAGCGCGTCAGGTCCTGCAAATCGCCTGGGTTTAGCGTGCCCGCAGCCTGCTTCAAACGCAGGTTGTCGAGGATGTAGTCATAGCGGCTGTTGTTGTAGTTGCGCACCGACGAGTAAAGCTGGCGCTGCGCATCCAGCACGTCGACGATGTTGCGTGTGCCCACCTGATAACCGATTTCCGTGGCTTCCACCGCGCTCTGGTTTGAGATGATCGACTGGCGGCGCGCCTGTACCTGCTCTACGTCGGTGTTCACCGCGCGGTGCAGGTTGCGCGTGTTTTCGACCACTTGGCGGCGCAGGCCTTCGCGTTGCTGCTCGCTCTGGTCGAGGCGGGAATACGATTCGCGCACTTGCGAACTGGTAAGGCCACCGCTGTAAATCGGGATGTTCAGGCGCAGGCCGATGGTGCGCTGCGACACGTCGCCACCGTAGGGCACGGGCAACTGGTTTGGGTTGGCGAAACCGAGCGCGTCGTTGTCGCCTTTTTCGTACTGCGCCACGGCGTCGAGGGTCGGCAAGTGGCCGGCCTTGCGCTGGCGCAGGGTTTCTTCGGCGGCGGTGACCGCGTAGTTGCTGGCCAGCAGGTTGAGGTTTTGGCGCCCGGCGGTTTCGACCCAGGCTTTGGCGTCATTCGGCGTCGGTGGCAGCACCGGCAGCGTATGCACGATGCCTTGAATCGCGTTGTACTGGCGGTTGGTCAGTGTGATCAGTGCTTCGAAGGCGTCATCTACCTGGCGTTGCGCGACGATGCGGTTGGCGCGCGCAGTGTCGTAGCTGGCTTGAGATTGCAGCACGTCGGTCTTGTCCGATAGCCCCACATCAAAGCGTTCATTGGACTGGTCGAGTTGGCGCTTGAATGCGTTTTCTTCGGCCTTGGTCGAGGCCAGGTTGTCTTGGGCGCGCAACACCGCGAAGTAGCTCTCGGCGCTTTGCAGGATCAGGTTCTGTTCGGTGGCCGAAAGCTGCAGCGAAGCTTGTTCGTTGACGGCTTCGGCGGCTTGCAACTGGAACCAGCGATCGGCGCGAAACAGCGGCTGGCTCAAGGTCGCCCGCCAGGAGTGCGCGTCACGGTTGACGGTAGCTGCCGGTTGGTCAAGTTGTGTGCGCACGTTATTGCTGTCGGCGCCGGCCGACAGGTTCGGCAGCAAACCTGCGCGGGCCTGGGGCACCACTTCTTTCTGCGCGCCGTATTGGGCACGGGCGGCCGCCAGGTCGGCATTGTTGTTCGCCGCTTCCTGGTAAACGCTGACCAGGTCGGTGTTGGCGGACAAGGGCGCTTCGGCTGCCCAGACCATTCCATTGGTCGCACAAGACACGGCGAGAGCCAGTGAGAGTTTGCGCAGCATGAGGCGATCCCTAGTATGAATATTATGGCTGTAATTTATCGCCCAAGGCCAAGCTTGGCAACGGGTTGCGTCACGCATCGCTGCAACGCCCGAGTGTAGTGGCGCTTGCGCTGCGCAACAATCCCGTAATCGCGCCATTCATCACGCTGAATACACCGCTGTTGGCAATTTGCCCACGCCATGGTCTAGACTGGTCGTGTTCTTGTCGGGGTGCCTTGTTGGAAGGCTGAGATCGGTAAATACCGGATCCCGTTGAACCTGATCAGGTTAGCGCCTGCGTAGGGAACAAGATTTCTCGTCACCCGGCGAGTCCTCTTGTGCTTCGTCCGGGATGTTGTTCGACAATCGAACAACCCTCGTGCCTTGCACAGCACTGGTTTCAGTGCCTCCGTCCGTCACAGGTTCGCTCCGACAAAAATCCACCGCCTGGATAGTTGGAGAGCCCGTGATGAGCACCGAATTAAAAAGCCAAAAATCAAAAAATACCGTGCACTTGAGTGAGTCCGCCAAGGTCGACTCAGGTTCTGTGCAGCCGTTTACCCGCTCGCAAAAAATCTACGTGCAGGGCACTCGCCCGGACATTCGCGTGCCGATGCGCGAAGTCAGTCTGGACGTGACACCCACCGAGTTTGGCGGTGAAATCAACGCGCCGGTGGTGGTCTACGACACCTCCGGGCCGTACACCGACCCCAACGTCATCATCGACGTGCGCAAAGGCCTCGGCGATGTGCGTTCGCCGTGGATCGAATCGCGTGGCGACACCGAGCGCCTGTCAGGCTTGAGCTCGCACTTCGGCCAACAGCGCCTCAGCGATGCCGAACTGACCGCGCTGCGTTTTGCCCACGTGAAAAACCCGCGTCGCGCCAAGGCGGGCGCCAACGTCACCCAGATGCACTACGCGCGTAAAGGCATCATCACTGCCGAGATGGAATACGTCGCCATCCGCGAAAACATGAAGCTCGAAGAAGCGCGCGCCAGCGGCCTGCTTGAGCAGCAACACGCTGGCTACAGCTTCGGCGCCAGCGTGCCGAAAATCATCACCCCGGAATTTGTGCGCGAAGAAATCGCCCGTGGCCGTGCGATTATCCCGGCCAATATCAACCACACCGAACTGGAACCGATGATCATCGGCCGTAACTTCCTGGTGAAGATCAACGGCAACATCGGCAACAGCGCGCTGGGTTCTTCCATCGAAGAAGAAGTGGCGAAACTGACGTGGGGCATCCGCTGGGGTTCGGACACGGTGATGGACTTGTCCACCGGCAAGCACATCCATGAAACCCGCGAGTGGATCATCCGCAACTCGCCGGTGCCGATCGGTACAGTGCCGATCTACCAGGCCCTGGAAAAAGTCGGCGGCGCCGCCGAAGACCTGACCTGGGAGCTGTTCCGCGACACCTTGATCGAACAGGCCGAGCAGGGCGTCGACTACTTCACTATCCACGCCGGCGTGCTGCTGCGCTATGTGCCGCTGACCGCCAAGCGTGTCACCGGCATCGTCTCGCGTGGCGGTTCGATCATGGCCAAGTGGTGCCTGGCGCACCACAAAGAGAACTTCACCTACACGCATTTCGACGAAATTTGCGAAATCATGAAGGCCTATGACGTCAGCTTCTCCCTCGGTGACGGCCTGCGCCCCGGCTCGATTGCCGACGCCAACGACGCCGCGCAATTCGGCGAGCTGGAAACCCTTGGCGAACTGACCAAGATCGCCTGGAAGCACGACGTACAAACCATGATCGAAGGCCCGGGCCACGTGCCGATGCAGTTGATCAAAGAGAACATGGACAAGCAGCTTGAATGCTGCGACGAGGCGCCGTTCTACACCCTCGGCCCGCTGACCACCGACATTGCGCCGGGTTACGACCACATCACCTCGGGTATCGGTGCGGCGATGATCGGCTGGTTCGGTTGCGCCATGCTGTGCTACGTCACGCCGAAGGAACACTTGGGCCTGCCGAACAAGGATGACGTGAAGACCGGCATCATCACCTACAAGATTGCCGCGCACGCAGCGGACTTGGCCAAAGGGCATCCAGGCGCACAGATTCGCGACAACGCGTTGAGCAAGGCGCGCTTCGAGTTCCGCTGGCAAGACCAGTTCAACCTCGGCCTGGACCCGGACACCGCGCGTTCCTACCACGATGAAACGCTGCCGAAGGATTCGGCCAAGGTCGCGCATTTTTGCTCAATGTGCGGGCCGAAGTTCTGCTCGATGAAAATTACCCAGGAGGTGCGCGAGTACGCCGCCAACCAGCGTATTGAAGCGGTGGATGTGGACGTGGCCAAGGGCTTGGCGGAGCAGGCGGAGCGGTTCAAGCAGGAAGGCAGCCAGTTGTACAAGAAGGTCTGACACCGACGATCGTTCCCACGCTTCGTGTGGGAATGCATCCCGTGACGCTGGGCGTCACAAAGGCGGACGCAGAGCGTCCAAAGCGGCATTCCCACGCAGAGCGTGGGAATGATCGGCCCCTCAGAGATAACACCCTTGAGCATTCAACCGAGTACCTACTCACCCGACATCGCGGTGCCGAGCGACAAACGCGTGTTCGGCGGCCGCGACCTGTTCTCCCTGTGGTTCTCCCTCGGCATCGGCCTGATGGTTCTGCAAACCGGCGCGCTGCTTGCGCCGGGGCTGGGGCTCTCCGGCGCATTGCTGGCAATTTTCCTCGGCACGCTGGTCGGCGTGCTGTTGCTGGCCGCCGTCGGCGTAATCGGCAGCGACACTGGCTTGTCTGCCATGGCCGCGCTCAAACTCAGCCTCGGCACCAAGGGCGCGAGCCTGCCGGCGTTGCTCAACCTGCTGCAACTGATCGGCTGGGGCTCGTTCGAAATCATCGTGATGCGCGACGCTGCCAGTTTGTTGGGCGCGCGCGCGTTCAGCGAGGGTAGCCTGCTGGCCAGCCCACTGGTTTGGACGCTGTTTTTTGGTGGCCTGGCGACCTTGCTCGCCGTCAGCGGCCCGTTGACCTTCGTACGCCAAGTCCTGCGCAAGTGGGGGATTTGGCTGCTGCTCGCGGCGTGCGTGTGGCTGACCTGGAACCTGTTCGCCAAGGCTGACTTGGCCGCGCTGTGGGCTAAGCCCGGTGACGGTTCGCTGCCGTTCGCCGTGGGTTTTGATATTGCCATCGCAATGCCGTTGTCGTGGCTGCCGCTGATTGCCGATTACTCGCGTTTCGGCAAGCGTGCAAAAAGCGTGTTCGGCGGCACGGCCTTGGGCTTTTTTATCGGTAACTTCTGGCTGATGAGCCTGGGCGTGGCCTACACCCTGGCGTTTGCGCCAAGCGGTGAGGTGAATGCATTGTTGCTGGCGCTGGCTGGCGCCGGCTTGGGCATTCCGCTGTTGCTGATTTTGTTGGACGAGTCAGAAAACGCTTTTGCCGATATTCACTCGGCGGCGGTCTCCAGCGGTATGTTACTGCGCTTGAAAGTCGAGCACCTGGCGTTGGCCATCGGCGTGATCTGCACCCTGATCGCCTGCCTCGCGCCCTTGGCGCAGTACCAGAACTTCCTGCTGCTGATCGGCTCGGTGTTCGCGCCGCTGTTCGGCGTGGTGCTGGTCGATCACTTTATTCTGCGCCGCCGTGGCCAGGGTGCCGTCGCCAACCTGCGCTGGCCGGCATTAGTCGCCTGGCTGGGTGGCATCGCCACGTATCACCTGCTCGCCAACCTGTACCCGGATTTTGGCGCAACCCTGCCGGCGTTGGTGCTGGCAGGGTTGTTGCAGCTGGTGCTGAACCGGGCCGTCAGTGGCGGGCGGGCATCAGCTCAGGCTTGAGTACGCCGGTGAGGCGCGCATAGGGGATGGTCATTTCGATCAACCCCAATGCGTAAGGGGCGATGGTCGCTACGTTGTACTTGAGCACCACGCCGCTGCTGGTCAAGGCAATGTTCGGGGTTTTCTGGAACGGCCAGGTCTTCACGAATTGCGGGTCGCGGTCCATCTGCGAGTTGATCAGCCAACTGTTGTGGGCGACTTTCGCGGTATTCCAGAACGCCTGTTCCTGGCCCGGCAACAGCATGTCGGTCAGGCTCAGCTCTTTGTGCAGCAAGCGCGAATAGTTGATGAAACCACGGCCGGGCTCGCCGTGCGCTGCGCCCGTGTCCAGATAGCTGGACACTTCAACGATCACCAGTCCGTCATGCTGCTCACGTACCTTGGCCTGCAAGTACATGCTGTGGCGGTCGGGCGACTCGCGCAGGAATTTGTCGCGGTAGGCATTCAAGGTCGGCGGCATGCTGGCGCCGGGCGTGGTGCGGGCCATCTGCAGCAGGCGTTGTTCCACCAGGCTGTCGAGTTGCGGCTCGGCCGGGAAGTGCACGGTATCAATGTTCACCAGCGGGCAATCAGGGCTGTCGCAGCCAGGCTTGATCTGCTCCGAGGCGGCTGCTTTGGTGTCCAGCGGCTTGAGGTAGCTGGGTTGAAACAGGCTCTGGCAAGCACCCAGAGTCAGGGCAATACAGGCCACGGAGGCGACTTTTAAAAGCTGCATGTGCGTCCTTCGGAAATCGATGGAAAGCTAAAAGAGTAGCGCTTCGACTGCCAACAAGGCCGTCAGTTCGCCACTAAGCTGATTAGAGTGAGTTTGACGCCCGCCGTCTATCCCGGCAACTGGAAAGGGGCTGCACCAACCGGCAGGAGCGCGTTAGGATGGCGCGAATTGCACGCGCCTAACGAGGAAGCATATGACTGACGTTGCCAAATCGACGCCGAACAAAATCGAAATTGTTCAGCGCGACAATGCCTACCAGGGCTTCTACAAGCTTGATCGCGTGCAACTGCGCCATGAGAAGTTCGATGGTGGCATGAGCCGCGTGATCAACCGTGAAGTGTTTGTTCGCCATGACGCAGTGTGCGTGCTGCCTTACGACCCGCAGCGCGATGAAGTGGTGCTGATCGAACAGTTCCGTGTCGGCGCCATGGGCCGCACCAAAAATCCCTGGCTGGTGGAAATGGTCGCGGGCCTGATCGATAAAGATGAAGAGCCGGAGGAGGTTGCACACCGCGAAGCCGAGGAGGAAGCTGGGCTGACGTTTTCCGCCCTGTGGCCGATTACCAAGTATTTTCCTTCACCCGGTGGCAGTACCGAATTTGTGCACTTGTACCTGGGCCGTTGCGACAGCGCAGGTGCGGGTGGCGTGCATGGGCTGGAAGAAGAGGCAGAAGACATCCGGGTCACCCCCTGGGCATTCGAAGATGCCCTGCAGGCGGTGCGTGACGGTAAAATTTCCAACGCAGCCAGCATCATCGCCCTGCAATGGCTTGCGCTTAATCGCGCGGAAGTGAGGGGGTTATGGCAGTAAAGGCACGCGAACGTTATCGAGTCGACCTGATCGGGTTGCAAGCCGCCTGCGAGGCCAATTATGCGCGGCTGATGCGCTTGCTCCCCGACATGCGCCACGCCCCCGAGGCGCGGCGCATTGCCGTGACCCATGGCGACCAGATGCTCGGCGTGCTGGCCCTTGAGGTCATTGTGAATTGCCCGTACACCACCACCCTGCTTGCGCGCCAGGAACATAGCCTGCCGTGGCTGCCGGTGCCGCAGCTTGAAGTGCAGGTGTACCACGATGCGCGAATGGCCGAAGTTATCAGCGCCGAACATGCGCGGCGCTTTCGCAGCATCTATCCTTACCCCAACGTGTTCATGCACCAGCCCGATGAGAAAGCACAGCTTAATGTGTTCCTTGGGGAATGGTTGAGCCACTGTCTGGCCTTGGGCCATGAGTTCGAAGTCGTGCGGTAGATGTGAACGGCGTCTGCTTCCTGGGTTTCCTCTTTGTGTCCTGCCCCAGCATAATCGCGCTAAACGTCCATTTCCTGTGATTGCCTTGGGAGAGCGCCTTGCCGAGCGTATCCACCTTGAACCCCGATGCGCCGGCGCTGCTGGTGCAACTGACTGACAGCCACCTGTTTGCCGAGGCCGACGGCACGCTGCTGGGCATGAATACCCGCGAAAGCTTGCAGCGCGTGATTGAGCGGGTGCGCGAGCAGCAGCCGCAGATCGATTTGGTGCTGGCCACGGGTGACTTGTCCCAGGACGGTACGTTGGCCTCTTACCAGTTGTTTCGCGAGATGACCGCGGTCATCTCCGCGCCGGCGCGCTGGATCCCCGGCAACCACGATGAGCCGCAGGTCATGGCCCACGCGGCGGTGCAGAGTGATTTGCTCGAGCCGGTGGTCGATGTGGGTAACTGGCGCGTCACGCTGCTGGACTCGGCGGTGCCGGGCTCGGTGCCGGGTTATTTGCAAGACCAGCAGTTGCAATTGCTCGCGCAGGCCTTGAGCGAGGCGCCGAGCCGGCATCATTTGGTGTGTTTTCACCATCACCCGGTGTCGATTGGTTGTGCCTGGATGGAGCCTATCGGGTTGCGTAATCCTGAGGCTTTGTTTGCGGTGCTTGACCGGTTTCCGCAGGTGAAGGCAGTGCTTTGGGGGCATGTGCATCAGGAGGTTGACCTTGAGCGCAATGGGGTGCGGTTGATGGCGTCGCCGTCTACGTGCATCCAGTTTGCGCCGGGCAGTGAGGACTTTAACGTCAGCGAGCAGGCGCCGGGGTATCGGTGGCTGCGGTTGCATGCCGATGGGCGGCTTGAGACGGGCGTGGAGCGCGTTGAGGGGTTTGCCTTCACCGTGGATTACGGCAGTAACGGCTACTAAATTGTGGGAGCGGGCTTGCTCGCGATATAGGCACCTAGGACCATCAGGCACACCGAGGTGACTGCATCGCGAGCAAGCCCGCTCCCACATTTGATCTCATTTTGCCCGGGAGATTGCGGCGGGTGACGGCCGTTACCTGAAAACCGATAGGCACCTCGCTCTACGGTGACTAGACGATAGGGCACTCACACAAGGCGCCTATCCCTGTAAACTGCGCCTCTTTTTGGCGCAAGCACGGAGGCCCCGGCATGTCTGCTTCGATCTTGTATATCCACGGTTTCAACAGCGCCCCCGCATCCAACAAGGCCAGCCAGTTGAGCGCCTTGATGGACACGCTCGGCCTGGCTGACCAACTGCGCGTGCCAGCCTTGCATCACCATCCCCGTCAGGCAATTGCCCAATTGGAGGACGCCATTGCGCAGCTCGGTCGGCCGCTGCTGGTCGGCAGCTCACTCGGCGGCTACTATGCAACCCACCTTGCCGAACGCCATGGCCTCAAGGCGCTGCTGGTCAACCCTGCGGTCAGCCCCCATCGGATGTTCGACGGTCACCTTGGCCCGCAGAAGAACCTCTACACCGGCGACACCTGGGAACTGACTTACGACCACGTGACGGCCCTGGCCGAGCTGGAAGTGCCGGCCCCGCAAGACGCCGAGCGTTATCAGGTGTGGTTGCAGACAGGCGATGAAACACTGGATTATCGCCTCGCCCAACAGTATTACCGGGCCTGTGCGCTGCGTATCCAGGCGGGTGGCGACCATGGTTACCAAGGGTTCGCCCTGCAATTGCCGGCGCTGTTGAGCTTTGCCGGGATTGGCGCAGATCAGTATCAATCCTTCGATTTCGCAGCGCTGTAATACGCATGCTGGAAACCGCAGGTTACTTTTTAATCGAACGACTCACGACGAGACCCCATGGCCACTCCCAGCGCTAGCTCTTATAACGCCGACGCCATCGAAGTCCTCTCGGGCCTCGACCCGGTGCGCAAACGCCCCGGCATGTACACCGACACCAGTCGGCCGAATCACCTTGCCCAGGAAGTCATCGACAACAGCGTCGACGAAGCGTTGGCCGGGCATGCCAAGTCAGTGCATGTGATTCTTCACGCTGACCATTCCCTGGAAGTGTCCGACGATGGTCGCGGCATGCCGGTGGACATTCACCCGGAAGAGGGTGTGTCGGGCGTCGAGCTGATCCTCACCAAGCTGCATGCCGGCGGCAAGTTCTCCAACAAGAACTACCAGTTCTCGGGTGGCCTGCACGGTGTGGGTATTTCCGTGGTCAACGCCTTGTCGAACCACGTGCGGGTCAAGGTCAAGCGCGACGGCAACGAGTACGAGATGACCTTTGCCGATGGCTATAAAGCCACCGAGCTGCAAGTGATCGGCACCGTTGGCAAACGCAACACCGGCACCAGCGTGTACTTTGCGCCAGACCCGAAGTACTTCGATTCGCCTAAATTTTCCATCAGCCGCCTCAAGCACGTGCTCAAGGCCAAGGCTGTGTTGTGCCCGGGCCTGCTGGTGACCTTTGAAGACAAAGGCACCAATGAGAAGGTCGAGTGGCATTACGAAGACGGCCTGCGCTCCTACCTGGAAGACTCGGTCAGCGACTTCGAACGCCTGCCCAACGAGCCGTTCTGCGGCAGCCTGGCGGGTAATAAAGAAGCCGTCGACTGGGCGTTGCTGTGGTTGCCGGAAGGTGGCGACAGCGTGCAGGAAAGCTACGTCAACCTGATCCCCACCGCCCAGGGCGGCACCCACGTCAACGGGTTGCGCCAGGGTTTGCTCGACGCCATGCGCGAGTTCTGCGAATACCGCAGCCTGTTGCCGCGCGGCGTGAAGCTGGCGCCGGAAGACGTGTGGGAGCGCATCGCGTTCGTGCTGTCGATGAAGATGCAGGAACCGCAATTTTCCGGCCAGACCAAGGAGCGTCTGTCGTCCCGCGAGGCGTCGGCGTTTGTCTCCGGTGTGGTCAAGGATGCTTTCAGCCTGTGGCTCAACGAACACCCGGAATTGGGCCTGGCGCTGGCGGAGCTGGCGATCAACAACGCCGGCCGTCGTTTGAAGGCCAGCAAGAAGGTCGAGCGCAAGCGTATCACTCAAGGGCCTGCGTTGCCGGGCAAGCTGGCCGATTGCGCCGGGCAAGACCCGATGCGCTCCGAGCTGTTTTTGGTCGAAGGTGACTCCGCCGGTGGTTCCGCCAAACAAGCGCGGGACAAGGAATTCCAGGCGATCCTGCCGTTGCGCGGCAAGATCCTCAACACCTGGGAAGTCGACGGCAGCGAAGTGCTGGCCAGCCAGGAAGTGCACAACATCGCCGTGGCCATCGGTGTCGATCCGGGTTCGGCGGATATTGCCCAGCTGCGCTACGGCAAAATCTGCATCCTCGCCGACGCCGACTCCGACGGCCTGCACATCGCAACCTTGTTGTGTGCGCTGTTCGTGCAGCACTTCCGCCCGCTGGTGGATGCCGGTCACGTTTACGTCGCCATGCCGCCGCTGTACCGCATCGACCAAGGCAAAGAGATTTACTACGCCCTCGACGATGCTGAGCGCGACGGCATCCTTGACCGGCTGGTGGCCGAAAAGAAACGCGGCAAGCCGCAGGTCACGCGATTTAAAGGCTTGGGTGAGATGAACCCGCCACAACTGCGCGAAACCACCATGGACCCGAACACCCGCCGTCTGGTGCAGTTGACCCTTGAAGACTACGCCGCCACGTCGGAAATGATGGACATGCTGCTGGCGAAAAAACGCGCACCGGATCGCAAGTCGTGGCTGGAGTCGAAAGGCAACCTGGCCGAGGTACTCGGCTGATGCGCACAGGTTTCGCCTTGGCGATCCTGATGATGAGCGGGTGGGTGGCCACCAACGTGGTTGCCGCACCCTTGGCTGAGCTGAAGTTGGTGTCCGAACACCCGGTGGACGGTATGCGCGGCGGTAACCTGTCGGGCCTGGCGATGTGCGGCGACGCGCTGTGGACGGTTTCGGACCGCGATGACGACCAGATTTACCGTCTTGATAACAGTGCGCCGACCTGGAAGGCCGAGGCGTTGAAAATCGAGGTGCCGCCCGTGCCCGAGTCCGGCCTGCCGTGGGGCCTGCGTTCGCGCACCAAGGCCGCGTCGTTCATTCGCGGTGGCGACCTGGATTTTGAAGGCGTCACCTGTGATGCCGCCGGTAACCGTTACATTGTCAGCGAGGCGCATGCCGCAGTGCTGCAAGTGCCCGTGAGCGGTGCGCCGCAATGGCTGAGAATTGCCCCGAGCATGGTGCGTGAAGCCCGTGCCAGTGGCATGTTGCTGCACTTCAATGCGTTGTTTGAAGGCTTGGCGGTGAACCCCGAAGGTAATCAGATGTGGCTGGCGGCCGAGCGTGAGCGGCGCGGCTTGATCTCTATCAAGCGTGCGCAAAGCGTATGGGATTGCGACGGGCCGTGTGTACTGCTGAGCGAGGCCGGCCAGGAAGTGCAGCCAGCGCAGTTCACCCATGCCAAGGCGGTGTCCAAAGACTTTGCCGACCTGGCGCTGTTCAACGGCAAGCTGTTTACCCTGGAGCGTAATGCGTTCCAGATTTGCCGGCGTGATGCGCGCACGGCCAAAGTCGAGCTGTGCTGGTCGTTTGCCGACGAGACCCTGGCGCCGAACCGGCGCTATTCACAGCCTTATGGCCTGGCCGAAGCCTTGGTGGTGGACGCAGACGGCGCCTGGCTGGGCATCGACAATAATTTTGGCGCGCGCGCCGACGGTGAAAAACGCCCCGTGGTCTATCGTTTCGCCGCCCCTGCGGGTGGTTGGAGCGCCAAGCCATGAGCCCACAACCGCCCGGCAAGCGTGCCGGCCGTGTATTGATGTTCGTGGCGTGGGGCGCCGGTTTGTTCTTGGCGACACGGTTTTTTGGGCAGTGGGAAGCGCGTCAGGAAAACCCCAACGCGCTGGTGGCCTCGGAGCAACACGAGGGTTACATCGAAGTAAAACTGCTTGGCAACGGCCAAGGGCATTTTGTCGCCAGCGGCCAGATCAACGGCCAGCCGGTGGAGTTCATGCTCGATACCGGCGCCACCGACGTGGCGGTGCCGGCCGAGCTGGCTGATCGTCTGGGGCTTAAACGCGGCATGCCGGTCACCTTGAGTACCGCCAATGGCCGTAGCCAGGGCTTTCGTACCCAGCTGGGCAGCGTGCAGTTGGGCGCTATCGTCCTGCAGGACGTGCGTGCCCTGGTGGCGCCGGGGTTGGGCGGCGAGCAGGTATTGCTCGGCATGAGTGCATTGAAACAACTTGAATTTACCCAGCGCAGCGGCACTTTGCTACTGCGCCAGACCACACAATGATGAGGCCCGCATGAGTGACATCCTTGCAGACAGCTTAGATGGCGTAGAACGCCGATCGCTGGCTGACTTCACCGAAAATGCCTACCTCAACTACTCCATGTACGTGATCATGGACCGTGCCTTGCCGCATATCGGCGACGGCCTGAAGCCGGTACAACGGCGCATCATCTATGCCATGAGTGAGTTGGGCCTGGACGCCGATTCCAAGCACAAGAAGTCGGCGCGTACCGTCGGTGACGTACTCGGCAAGTTCCACCCCCACGGCGACTCGGCCTGCTATGAAGCGATGGTGCTGATGGCGCAGCCGTTCAGCTACCGCTACACGCTGGTCGACGGCCAGGGCAACTGGGGTGCGCCGGATGATCCCAAGTCTTTCGCCGCCATGCGTTACACCGAGGCGCGCCTGTCGCGTTATTCAGAAGTGCTGCTCAGTGAATTGGGCCAGGGCACTGCGAATTGGGGGCCAAACTTCGACGGCACCCTCGACGAACCGCTGGTATTGCCCGCACGTTTGCCGAATATCCTGCTCAATGGCACCACCGGCATCGCGGTCGGCATGGCCACCGACGTGCCGCCGCACAACCTGCGCGAAGTCGCCGCCGCGTGCGTGCGCTTGCTGGACGAGCCAAAGGCCACGGTTGAGCAGCTCTGCGAACACATTCAGGGGCCGGACTACCCGACCGAAGCGGAAATCATCACGCCGCGCGCCGACCTGCTGAAAATCTACCAGACCGGTAAAGGCTCGGTGCGCATGCGTGCCGTGTACCACATCGAAGATGGCGACATTATTGTCACCGCGCTGCCGCACCAAGTGTCCGGCGCCAAAGTGCTGGAACAAATTGCCGCGCTGATGCAGGCCAAGCCGTCGAAATTGCCGCAGGTCGCCGACCTGCGTGACGAGTCCGACCACGAGAACCCGTGCCGCATCGTGATCATCCCGACCAACAACCGGGTCGATCATGAAGTGCTGATGCAGCACTTGTTTGCCAGCACCGAGCTGGAATCCAGCTACCGCGTCAACGTCAACATCATCGGCCTGGATGGCAAGCCGCAGTTGAAGAACCTGCGGGCGTTGCTGGTCGAGTGGCTGGAATTTCGCGTGCAGACCGTGCGTCGCCGCTTGCAGTTTCGCCTGGACAAGGTTGAGCGTCGCCTGCACCTGTTGGACGGTTTGCTGATTGCATACCTCAACCTCGACGAAGTGATCCACATCATTCGGACCGCCGAGCACCCGAAAGCCGAGTTGATCGCGCGTTTCGAGCTGAGCGAGATCCAGGCGGACTACATCCTCGATACCCGCTTGCGTCAGTTGGCGCGGCTTGAAGAGATGAAGTTGCGTGACGAGCAAGACGCACTGCTCAAAGAGCAAGCCAAGCTGCAAGCCCTGCTGGGTAGCGAAACCAAGCTGAAGAAGCTGGTGCGTACCGAGTTGATCAAAGACGCCGAAACCTACGGTGATGACCGTCGTTCGCCTATCGTCGAGCGCGCTGAAGCGAAGGCTCTGACAGAAACCGAGCTGCTGCCTAACGAGAAAATTACCGTCGTTCTGTCGGAAAAGGGTTGGGTTCGTTCGGCCAAAGGGCATGATATCGACGCCACCGGCCTCTCGTACAAAGCCGGTGACGGCTTCAAGACCTCTGCGGCCGGGCGTTCCAACCAGTTTGCGGTGTTTATCGACTCTACCGGGCGTAGTTACTCTGTACCCGCTCACACCTTGCCATCCGCGCGCGGGCAGGGCGAGCCGCTGACCGGGCGACTCACGCCGCCACCGGGGGCGAATTTTGAGTGCGTGCTGTTGCCGGACGATGATTCGCTGTACGTGATCGCGTCCGACGCCGGTTACGGTTTTGTGGTCAAGGGTGAAGACCTGCAGGCCAAGAACAAGGCGGGCAAGGCCCTGTTGAGCTTGCCCAACAACGCCAAGGTGATTCTGCCGCGGACGGTGGACGACCGCGAGAGCAATTGGCTGGCGTCGGTGACCACTGAGGGGCGTTTGCTGGTGTTCAAGATCAGCGACTTGCCGCAGTTGGGCAAAGGCAAGGGCAACAAGATTATCGGGATACCTGGCGAGCGGGTGGCCAGTCGTGAAGAGTACGTGACCGACATTGCCGTGATCCCTGAAGGCTCGACGCTGGTGCTACAGGCCGGCAAACGCACGCTGTCGCTGCGCCCTGACGACCTTGAGCATTACAAGGGTGAGCGTGGCCGCCGCGGTAACAAACTGCCGCGAGGTTTTCAGCGAGTGGATGCTTTGTTGGTTGAAACGCCGGTTTAGGGTGTGAAGCAGCGTTCCCAGTGAGTTTGCCCGCCAGGGCGCAAATTCACTGAGAACGCCCCCTGGAGCCCTTGATCTACGATTTAACGCGTAGATCGACGCTTTGGCGCTGGAGTCATGGCGCATATTCACGGATGATATGGCCTTTCCAGCGCCGGCGTGGCCGAGCGTATTTAGGTTATTTTTAGTATTACATTGTGGTTCGCCTTGTGGCAGCCACCTGGATGGGATGATGACTGCTCCACGCCTTCCTCTATTTTTGATGCTCGCTGGCCTTTTGGGGTTGGCGGGTTGCAGCACGCACCAGCCGGTGTCGCTGTACCAGCTGGACAGCGGAAGTCCAGCTCAGCCAGCGCAAACCGCTGGCATGGCCGTATTATTGGGGCCGGTAGTCGTGGCGGATTACCTGCAACGCGAAACCCTGCTGCAACGTCAGAACGACGGCAGCCTGCAAGGTTCCACCGATGGTCGTTGGGCGGGCAGTTTATCGTCCGATATCAACCAGCTGATGTTGCGCCAGGTTGCGGGTCATCTCGACAGCCAGCGTGTGGTGCTTGCGCCCGCGCCAATGGGCTTTACCCCGGACGTGCAGGTGCTGCTGACCATTACCCGGCTCGACTCGGGTACTTCGCAGCCGGCGATCCTTGATGCGCAGTGGCGCTTGATCGACCGTCGTGGCCAAGTGCGCGATAACCGCATCGTGCACTTGCAGGAAGAACACACCGGCACCACCGCCTCTCAGGTTCAGGCCCAGGGCGTGTTATTGCAGCACTTGGCGGAGCAGTTGTCGGTGGCGCTCAAGCCACTGGCCAACCAGCCGCCCATCGCCGAGGCGCCGCGCAAGCAAGCCCCGGCTCAGGCCAAACCGGCAACACCGGAGAAGCCCAAGATGCCGATGGCATCGCCGATTCGCACGGACATGGAAGTGTTCAGGTTCTGACCTGATCGCAGACAAACAAAAGGCCCGCTGAGTAAGCGGGCCTTTTTGTTTGTTCGGGGTTTGAGCTGCGCGGCAGATTAGGTGTGCATCATTCCTGAGTGGTTGGGTCATGTGGGAGCGGGCTTGCTCGCGAATGCGCTGTATCAGTCGATACATCTGGCGACTGACACAATGCCTTCGCGAGCAAGCCCGCCCCCACACAAGCCCGCTCCCACACAAGCCAACTCCCACATAAGCCCGCTCCCACACAAGCCAACTCCCATACAAGCGGGCTCCCGCACACAAGCCTACTGCGCAGTGGGCTTGGCGGTGTTTCTCAGGGCTTGGTGCGGGTTTCGTGCATGCGCGCCAGTTGCCGCTCCAGCATCGACGGGTACGGTTCCATCAACCGTTCCACACAGCTCGCGCCTTCGGGGCTGGCTATCGGGCGGATGCGCGCGCGTTGGCGGATCAGCGTGTCTTCACTGATCTTGCGCTCCACCAGCAACAGGTTGCGGCTGTGTTGCGACAAGGCCAGTGCATCCTGTGCGATCTCGGTCAGCAGCAGATCAATCTGGCTCATGCCAAACAGATCATCACCCACGGTTAAACCCAGCTGTAGTTGCAGCGTGATACCGCTGTCAGCCACTTCGATTTGCAGCGCGTGGCCCAACGCGCGCAGCAGTTCGCCGCAGCAAATAGCGTTGGTCAGGTAGTCTTCGCCGCTGTCTTCGCTGTGGAACAGCATCAGCGTGCTGCCATCGTTCAGGGTGTGCAGTTCGCTCTGGTACAGCGAAGCAGCCTGGTCGAGGCAGTCGCGATAGCGTTCCAGCAACTCCGTCAGGCGCGCGCGGGGCAGGCGGCGCAGTTGGTCCTGAGCGCCCAGTTGCACCGCCAATACGGCGCTGTGCTGAGGCTCGGTGTTTTTTACCGGCACAGGCTTGGGCGTGACGGCAGGGGTGGCGGTCGAGGTGTCGCGCAAATCGGAGAAGGGGTCTTCGTCGTCCACTTCGTCTTCTTCGGCCTTGATCGCCTGACGTGTCGCAGGCTTGAGGCCCGCTACCGGGGTGCTTTCGTCAACGCCCGGGTCACGCAGGTCGCGCACTTCAAACTCAGGTTCGTCGTCGTAATCGGTGTCGTCGTACTCAGGCTCAGGTTCAACCTCGGGCACCACCGGTTCCGGGGCGAAGCTTGTGTGCAACTGGCGGGCGAGATCGCCGATTTCATCCTGACGGTCAGTGGCCGGGGTGTGTTCGTCTATGTCGCGCAGCCAGATGCGCAGTTGCATCAGCGGCGTCGAAATATGCCGGCCCAGGCGCAAGCTCAGCGCCAAGGCCAACGCCAACAGAATCGCGCTCAGAATACCCATGCTTTGCAGGCTGATGGTCATCGGCTGCTGGAATTGCTGCATGTCGAGGCTGATGCGCAGTTGCCCCGCCTTCACATCCTGAAAGGTAATGTTGCTCTGATACAGGCCTTCGGCTTCACCCAACAGGCCGTTTTTCGGGCGTTGCCCGGCTTCGGCCATGATCCGGTTGTCCACGCTGTAGATAGCGGCATGGGCCACCAGCGGGTTCTTGGTCAGGTTGTTGAGCAGCACGTTGAGGCTGAGGATGTCGTTGGACACCAGCAACTCGGTCGCCGACGTGGCGGTTTGAGTCGTCAAGCTCTCGCCTAGGGCGTCGGCTTGCTCGTGCATGGCCTGTTTGAACTGCAAACCCATCACGCAGGCGTAGATCACCAGGGCCAGGGCGACCAGGATCACGTTATGGCTGGCGATGCGTAATGCGATCGGTACACGGCGGTGGCGCAGTGCCCGGAAGATCAGCAGGAAGAAGTTATCGGTTTTTACTGGCGTGGGCCGGTTCACTTGCGCTCGGCTCTTGGTCCGTGAAGTTGACGCGCAGTATAGCGACAGGCCTAGAACCGGCAAAGCGCTGGCTGTGCCCGATGGTCACTGAAAGTGGGTAGAATGCGGTTTTTTTCCAGCCTGGGGGTGCGTCTTGCGCGAAATTGTCCTGATAAACATCACCGGTGAAGACCGCCCGGGTCTCACCGCAGCCATTACCGGTGTTCTGGCCCAGGGTGGTGTGAACATTCTCGACATCGGCCAGGCGGTGATCCACGACACCCTGTCATTCGCACTGTTGGTTGAAATACCGAGCATCGAGCAGGCGTCGTCGGTGCGCGAAGGCATCCTGTTTACGGCGCACAAGCTCGATCAACAGGTGCGTTTTACCCAAGTGTCCGAAGACGACTACCAACACTGGGTGGCCAGTGAGGGCGAAAAACGCCACATCGTCACGCTGCTGACGCGCAAGGTTACTGCCGAACAATTGCAGCGCGTCAGCTCGATCACCGCGCAGTACGGTTTGAATATCGAGCATATCGACCGTCTGTCGGGTCGCATGCCATTGGACGCGCCGTCCGACACGGGCAAGGGCTGCATCGAGTTCTCGGTGCGCGGCGAACCGGCTGATCCGCAGGCCCTGCGCGCCGAGTTCCTCAGCGTGGCGCACGCGCTGAATGTGGACATTGCCTTCCAGGAAGACTCGCTGTTCCGGCGCAATCGTCGCCTGGCCGTGTTCGATATGGACTCCACGCTGATCGAGGCTGAAGTCATCGACGAACTGGCCAAGGCCGCCGGTGTGGGCGAGCAGGTTTCCGCGATTACCGAGCGCGCCATGGCCGGTGAGCTGGATTTTCGTGCGAGCTTCAAGGAGCGCCTGGCGCTGCTCAAAGGCCTGGATGTGAGTGTGCTGGATTCGATCGGGGCGTCGCTGCGCCTGACCGAAGGCGCTGAAACGCTGTTTGCCGAACTCAAGCGCCTCGGTTACAAAACCGCGATTCTGTCGGGTGGTTTCACCTACTTTGCCAAGCAATTGCAGGTGAAGTTGGGTATCGACTATGTGTTCGCCAACGAGCTGGAAGTGGTGGATGGCAAGGTGACGGGTGTGGCGGTCGAGCCTATTGTCGACGCGCAGCGCAAGGCTGATCTGCTGAGAGAGCTGGCCCACAAGGAAGGTTTGCAGTTGGAGCAGACCATTGCGGTCGGCGACGGCGCGAATGATTTGCCGATGCTGGCGATTGCCGGGTTGGGTGTGGCGTTCCGCGCCAAGCCGCTGGTGCGGCAGTCGGCCAAACAGGCGATTTCGACGCTGGGGCTGGATGGGGTGTTGTATTTGCTGGGTTTGCGTGACCGCGATGGTCAGTCGTAGTCCGTTCTAACGGAAGCAGGGGCCACGGCATCTTTGATGTGGCGCTGTGGCGCGGGAAACGGGCTTGGGGTGTTCTTTGGGTTTTCGTGCATATCCGGTATTGAGTTTATGGCTTATATCGGTTTCGCTCTTACAGCGAGTCACTTTTGATAGAGCGCAAAAGTAACCAAAACGCTCTCGCCCCACCACTCGGTGCCTCGCTTAGGCTCGGCATGCCCGCACACAGGCTTGAATCCGTGGGCCGCCGCGATGGGCCATCCTTGGCCCAGCGCGGCTAACCCGGCGTCCTGCCGGGTTACCCACGGATTCAAGCCTGCGTGCGGCCATCGTGGTTAACGGGGCGCTTCTCAGATCAAGATCAAGAGCAAGAGCACGGCGGCCTGAAAGCCGACCTGAGTGGTTGAAGCAGATCAGAAGCAGATCAAAGGCGGGTCTTGCATCCACGGCAGATCTGCTTTTTTTTTGCTTTTTGTGGGAGGGGGCTTGCTCCCGATAGCAGTGTGTCAGTTGAAAAATATTTATCTGACACACTGCTATCGGGAGCAAGCCCCCCTCCCACAGTTGACCGGGTTCTGCTTGAGGGATGATCGTTCCCACGCTCTGCGTGGTAATGCCGCTCAGGACGCTCTGCGTCCCGCTTTTTCAGCCAAAGAATCTCCCACAGTTGACCGCATTCAGCATGTGAGATTGGGTCGGCTTTCAGGCCGCCTGCTTGTGATCTTGATCTAAGGCGCCCCGTTAAACCACGATGGCCGAACGCAGATATTACGGAGCGGGTAAACCGGCAGGACGCCGGTTTAGCCGCGCTGGGCCAAGGATGGCCCATCGCGGCGGCCCGCTCCGTAATATCGGAGGGAGGGCACACCGAGCCTAAGCGAGGTGCCGAGTGGTGGGGCAAGAGCGTTTTGGTTACTTTTGCGCTTTTCAAAAGTGACCCGCTGTAAGAGCGGAACCGATATAAGCCATAAACTCAATACCGGATATACACTCAAAACCCAATCCCACCCCCACAGCTGATTTGCGTCAGGCTTTAGGTGCAGCGATACCCTGGCCCATCTGCACCGGCGTACCTGCCACAAGCGCTTGCGACCACGTAACCTGGCCTGGCCCGAACAGCACAATCGCAGTCGAACCCAGCTTGAAGCGACCCAATTCAGCACCTTTTTCCAGGTGAATCGGCGCACGTGCAGCTTCGTCATAGCGGAAGGTTTTCAGCTCGCGCTTCGGCGGCGTCACCAAACCAGCCCATACGGTTTCAATCGACGCAACGATCATCGCACCGACCAACACCACCGCCATCGGGCCGCGTTCGGTGTCGAACAGGCAGACAACGCGCTCGTTACGTGCAAACAGCTCCGGCACGTTTTCGGCGGTGGTCTGGTTCACCGAAAAAATCCGCCCCGGTACGTAAACCATCTCACGCAGGGTCCCGGCCAGTGGCATGTGCACACGGTGATAGTCTTTGGGCGACAAGTAGATGGTGGCGAAATCGCCGCCCATGAACGGTGCAGCCACCGCCGCATCGCCGCCCAGCAGTTCCAGCACGCTGAAGCTGTGGCCTTTGGCCTGGAACACACGGCCATGCTCGATCGGGCCAAGCTGGCTGACCGCGCCATCGGCTGGGCTGAGTACCGCGCCCGGCGTTGGGTCCAGCGGGCGTACGCCGTCTTTCAAGGCGCGGGTGAAGAAGGCGTTGAAGTGCTCGTAAGCGGTCACGTCTTCCACCAGGGCCTGGGACATGTCCACTTGGTAGCGCTTGGCGAACCACTGGGTGAAGGCGTTTTTGAACCAGCTCACGCGGCACTCGGCAATGCAGCCGGCCAGGCGCGACAGCAAGTGGTGCGGCAGCAAGTATTGGCTGAGGATAAACAACTGCTTTTTCATTAAGTGTCCTTAAACCTTAAATCTCAACGGGGGTGTCGGGGTGGTTGCCCCATTCGCCCCAGGAACCGGCATAACCTTTGACTCGCGGATAACCGAGCGCCTTGGCCACCAGGTAGGTGAAGCCAGAGCGGTGGTGAGTCTGGCAGTGGGTGATGATTTCTTTGTCTTTGGTCAGCCCGAGGCCTTCGAGGATCTGCGGCATGTCGCGGCGGATGCGCAGGCTGCGCGCCTTGTCCATGCCGGCGGTCCATTCGAAGTTGACCGCGCCGGGGATGTGGCCGCCCTTGGCCGCGAGCACCTTTTCACCCGAGTATTCCAGCGGGCCGCGTGCGTCCCAGATGCCCAGGTCGGCAGCGCCCAGTCGGCTTTTCAGGTATTCGCGGGTGGCTGTGGGGCCGTCGTGCAGCGTGAGGCTGACCGGGCCAGCGGCGGCTGCGGGTACTTCGCTGGACAGCGGGTGTTTTTCGTCGATCCACGCCAGCAGGCCGCCGTCAAGGTAGTGGTATTTCTGGTGGCCGATCACGTCGAGCAACCAGATAAAACGCCCGGCCCAGCCGCCGCCTTCGTCGTCGTACACCACGTAGGTGGCGTCGGGCGTGTGGCCCAGCTCGCCGAAGAGTTTTTCAAGATCAGCCTTGTTGGGCAGCAGGCCGGGTGCTGGCGGCTGGCCCAATTGGGTGCGCTTGGGGTCAACGAAATGCGCGCCGGGGAGGTGCCCTTCGGCGTAGCGGGCAGCACTGGTGAGGTCTACCAGAATCAAGTGTTCGGCATCAAGGCGGCCGAGCAGGTCGCTGGGTTCGATCACCAGCGGCAAGCCAGAGAAGTCAGGCATGTGAGGTCTCCTGGGCACAAAGGTTGGCGATTAAGAGCGGCGATTGTAACGCAAGCATCAGGCGCTGCGGTTGGTAAAGCAGTGCAGGGCCTTTTCGATGCATTGGGCGGTTTTGCCGAAGGCTTGCACGGTGGTTTCCGAGAACGGCCCACCGCCCTGGTCGGCCACCATCAGCATCACCACGCGGCCGTTACAGCTCAACGAGCGCAGCAGCAGGTGTTCGCCGGTAAACAGGCGGCGCAGGGTTGGCGGCAACAGTGCCGCGAACTGTGCATGGTTGTCGGGGTTCAGGCGCACTTGCGCGGGCTTTTCGAGTAAACGCTGCAACAGCGTGCTGTTGACCACGTCCAGGCTCAAGTTGGCGGCGGCCTTGGGCAAGCCATCCGCTTGATGCACACGCAAGGTGCTCAAGGCGCGGTCCGCCATGAACAGCAACACCCGCTGCATGCCACTGGCGACCAAGGCTTCTTTGGCGCACGTCGTCAGGTGCATCGCGTTGGCAAAGCGGCTCGGCTCCACCAGCAACTCGGTGCAGCGTTTGCGCCACACGGCGAGAGCTTCGGCAGTCGGCGGGGCTGCCGGCAACAGGCCGCGATGCACCTTCTGCACATGCCACGGCCAGATCAGCGACAACGCCGGGTGCCAAAGGTCAGGCATCAGCGTGGTGCGCGCGCTGGTCACCGCTTGCTGGTGAACCTGTTGCTGCACTTCACTCAGCGGCTGTTGCAGGTACAGCGCGGTGAGGTATTGCCAGCGCTCGGTGTGCGGGCAGGCCCAAGATTCTTGCGCCGACATCGCCAGGCCGTTGGCCAGCAGTACGGTATTCGCCGGCTGGTTCAGCCAGCGGCGCAGGTTGGGTTCGGCGTCGAGCAACTGTTGGTGGCGCAGCGCGTCATCTTCACGGGCGATGTGCAGCGCCTTGACCAGCAAGCGCTGCTCGCTCAGCAGCAGGTTGTAGCCCTGGGAGACCCAAATCGGCAGGTGCCAGCTTTCGGTCAGGCCGATGCACAAGTCGAGCAGGCGCACGCCGAACAACTCCAGCTCGACCTTGCGCGCTGACTCACCTTTATGGATGACCCGCAGTTCCCATTCTTCCAGGAGCTTGGGGTAGGCGACAGCCATCGGCCACAGCGGTGACAAAAACAGCAGGCTGCCCCAATGAATGTCTTGCCACAAACGCGCCAGGCGGCTGGCGAACAAACCGCTGGCTTGCTGGGAGGCGTGCTGGCTTATCAGCAGCAGTTGGCGCAAGGCCACGGGGATGTCTTTTTCCGGCACCGACGGCAGGCGCGCGAGTAATTCCTCGGCGCGTTTGAGGCCAAGCCGGTTAAGCGCCACTTCGAGGTTTTCCGCAGGGTCTGCCAAGCTGCCGTGGGTGTGGCTGTTGGCCTCGCGCATCACGCTGAGCACCAGCGCCGGGCTGTTTTGCATCAGCTCGGCGATGTCGCGTAAGGAGCTTCGGCTATCGCGAATGGCTTTGCACACGCGCTCGTGGCTGGCTTGGGGAACGGGCAGCAGCACGTCGTCCAGGCGCTTGATCCAAGCGGCGATTGTGGTGGGTTTTGCAGTTGGGACTGTCGTTTCAATAGCCATGATTGGGGCGCGATCATCACTTGCGGTCAACACGCCCGTTACGGGCCGAACTGGCTTTTCGCCTTAACGGGCTATAGTCTGGCGCAGTTTTGCCGATAAGTAGAACAAGAGTTTTCAGTTCTTCCAAATATGTCCATGAACCCGACGGCGCAAGTACTCATCCCCTATGGCTAAAATTATCGGCATCATCGTCGTCATCGCAAGTGTGCTTGGTGGCTATGTTCTGTCCCACGGTAAAATTGCAGCGCTGATCCAGCCTTTCGAGGTGCTGATTATCGGCGGTGCCGCGTTTGGCGCATTCTTGCAGGCCAACCCCGGCTACATGACCATGCACGTGATCAAGAAGTCGCTGAGCATGTTCGGCTCGCGCTTCTCCCACACCTTCTATCTGGAAGTGTTGAGCCTGGTCTACGAGATCCTCAACAAGAGCCGCCGCGAAGGCATGATGGCCATTGAAGGCGACATCGAAGACGCCGCTGCCAGCCCGATTTTCACCAAATACCCGGCAGTGCTCAAAGACGAGCGCATGACCGCCTACATCTGTGACTACCTGCGCATCATGTCGTCCGGCAACATGGCCCCGCACGAGCTGGAAGGCCTGTTCGACATGGAGTTGTTCAGCTTGAAGGAAGAGCTGGAGCACCCCTCGCATGCGGTCACCGGTGTTGCCGACGGCATGCCGGGTTTCGGTATTGTTGCGGCGGTACTCGGTATCGTGGTCACCATGGCCTCCTTGGGGGAGGGCGATCAGGCCGCAATCGGCATGCACGTCGGTGCGGCCCTGGTGGGTACGTTCTTCGGTATTCTCGCGGCCTATGGCTTCTTCGGCCCATTGGCCACCTCCCTGGCGCATGACGCCAAGGAAGAAATCAACCTGTATGAGTCGATCAAAGCCAGCCTCGTCGCTTCGGCGTCCGGCGTGCCGCCCTCGCTGGCGGTAGAGTTTGGTCGCAAGGTTTTGTACCCCAAGCATCGCCCAAGCTTTGCCGAACTGGAACAAGCGGTTCGCGGTCGCTAAACCATGGAAAACAACCAGCCGATAATCATCAAGCGCGTCAAGCGCTTCGCTGCGGGGCACCATGGCGGTGCCTGGAAAATCGCCTTCGCCGACTTTGCGACGGCAATGATGGCGTTCTTCCTGGTGCTGTGGCTGATGTCTACCGCCACGCCTGAACAAAAGATCGCCATCGCCGGTTACTTCAAAGACCCGATTGGCTTCTCGGAAAGCGGCACGCCCTTTGTGATCGACCTCGGTGGCTCGCCGCAGCTGGCGCCTGAGCGCACCATCAACCCGCAGGTCGAGACCGACTCACCGCAGAAGAAAATCCCGGTCGAGCGCGACACTGTCGAGGCCATGGCCGAGCAAGTCGAGCAGGAACGTCTGGAGTTGCTGCTGAAGGAATTGCAGACCAAGGTTGAGGAAAATCCGCAGCTGCTGAAGTTCAAGGACCAGATTTCCTTCGAAATCACCCCGGAAGGCTTGCGCATTCAGATCACCGACGCCGCTAACCGGCCGATGTTCGACTCCGGCAGCGCGCGCCTGAAGCCGTACTTTGAAGACATCCTGCTGGCCATGGCCGACACCATCAAAGCGGTGCCTAACAAAATCAGCATCAGCGGCCACACCGACGCCAAGCCATATGCCGGCCAGGGCGACTTCGGTAACTGGGAACTCTCGGCCAACCGCGCCAACGCCGCCCGGCGTGCGCTGGTAGCGGGTAGCTATCCGGACCCGCAAGTAGCCCGCGTGGTCGGTTTTGCCTCTTCGCAGCTGTTTGATCCCAAAGAGCCGTTCAACCCGATCAACCGTCGCATCGATATTGTTGTGCTGACAAAAAAGGCTCAGCACGCGATAGAAGGCGACCAAGGCGCCGCCCCGCCAGCCGCCCAAGGCAGCGGTGCGCCAGGCGAAGTGCCAGTCGACCCCAACGCCATCCCGCCAGGCCAGGAGCCGCTGCCAGCCCACGAGCTGCGGCAGAAACTCAACCTGTTTGATGATGGCGGCGTGAAAGACCCCACGGCGCCCGCGCCGAAGCCGTAAGCCACCTGCAAAAAGGCCGCGATCATCGCGGCCTTTTTGCAGGTGGGTGTTATTAGTATCCGCGACGAACTCGACTTTTGAGCTGGCTGTGAAAGAGTTCGGCGTTCTGCTTATAGACGCTGCGCGTGGATTCGTTGACCGAGTCCAATATCACTGAGCGCTTGGTAGTTGCCTCTTCGCGATAGGCCTCGATAAAAAAATTAACGTCGTTCTCACTGGTTAGCTTAGGCCATTTATCCAAGTACAGAGGCAGTTCACTGGCGCCGGTCTTGAAAGAGCAAATTCGTCGATTGCTGATCGTAGCCTCACCAATTTCAAACGGCACCCACCAGGATCGCGCGGTGTGTTCAGACACTACCGCCAGAAGATGAGTGCACTCGGTAATGCGTCGAGTGATGACGTTGGTAATGTCGTCGGTGGTATGTGACTCAGCATCGAGTACATCAAGATAAGTCTTGATATTGGCCCGTGATAATTGTGCATTAATGGCGATGGCTTGCGCACGGTCGGTGTGACGGTAGCTGATGAATACTGGCATCAGAAGTGTCCTTTGATGGCGAGTTCGCGGTAGTAGGCGCCCAGGGCTGTGAGGCGGCAGCCGGTCGAATTGATAGCTGCGTAATACATATGCTCGGCGTCGACAGGCTCGATCAGGCTGTGGCGATTGCACTTTTGTAGTTGCGAAAAAATTTCCCCATTGTCAGGGTCGAACTCATCGCTGGTGGGTTCGTAGCTGGGATCAAGGGGGAATACGTGACTGGCGTCTGAGAACCAATCCTTGAGTTTGCGGAGCGTCTCTTCCGCTATCAGCGGGGCGACTTCACGTAACGGAACAAACTGCGAGACATTGGTCTTGAAGACGGGGCGCTGTTCCCAGGCTCCGAGTGCGTTGTCTACGAACGAATAAACGCTGCCCGGCGTGACCTTGCCTAGAACGTTTGCTGCTCCGCCGTGCAGTGCCTGAAGTAACAGGCCGGTAAAGACGCCATGGTCGCCAGTTTCCAGCGCCGACTGTTGTTGCTTGCAAGCAGTGAGAATGGTAACGCCCTCACCGAGTACGCTAGTGCCGGCGCGCAGGCCTCGCATGGCACCGGCGGCACCTGCCTGGCAGCAGTCGAGAATGATAATTTTGTTTTTTATCCGTGAGGCCTCAGATGCCCAGTTCAAAATATCGCTGATACGAATCCCTTCGCCACCCGGTTCGAAATCTTGAGGGATTAATAGACCTTCATCGATACTTGTATCGAACTGGCCATGCCCGGCAAAATAAAGAAGTGCAATCTCGCAGTCGTCGGAAAACAAACTTTTGATCTGCTGTTTCATTGTCGCAAGGGTGAGATTGCTTTCCGCAGAAGTCAGAACTTTGTTGCTGAAGTTCGGCCTGCCGCTCGCGTGGCGCTCCAATAGAGAGGCCATCGCGATCGCGTCATTATTACAGCCTGAGAGGGCTGAGACATGGCGGTAGTTGTTGATGCCTATAAACAGTCCTTTGCGCATGGTTTAGGCGTCCGTGTGCAGGCGAATGGCACTGACGATACTATTAGTGTTCCATGCACACTCAGCGGTGGCTGCTTCGCGAACGACGGTAGAAATACGCTCAGCGCCAAACGGTTTGATCGCGATAATAATCTTGCCCATGCGCTGGGCTATTGCGATTTCCTTGTTGATCCACTTGCTGTAAGCGGAATACATCCCCGCCATAATCAACACTGCTGAACAGGGTCGAATCTTGTTTTCGATAGCGGCTTCAAGCTCCTTGTCCGTGCGTGCACCGATGATAGGGTTGTGCGGGGGCACAGAAAAATTCTTAAAATTGAATGTCGGGTGAGCGGTCAGCAAGGTTATCAGTTTGTCGTGGGCGTCTGAGTAGTTCCAGGAGTGGCTGATAAATAGATGATAAGTTTGCATGGCGTTCCCTTTGCTAAGTCATTTCGCGCAGAACCTGTGCGGCATCGTTTGATGGCACCAAGAGTGCGAAATGTAAGGGAAGAAACGCCTAATAAAACCGTGACTAAAATAAAGAGAAGTTTCTCTCGTTAGTTGAGTTTTATGTCCTACAGAAAATGCTTTATAGGCAGGGTAATCGTCATGTAGGACGAATGGCCATGCGGAGTTCCCCGGCACCAGGGCCGGGGCGACTATCGCAATGTTTAATAACTGCTCTCAGGCAAGCTCGCAATAATCGAGCGATAGCTGTTCATCCGCTGTTGCTGCACACGGCCATCTTCCAGCGCCTTGAGCAGCGCACAACCCGGCTCGCGGTCGTGTTTGCAGTCGCGGAAGCGGCAAGTGCCGATCAGATCGTTGAATTCGATAAAGCCCGCTTCCACATCGCTGCGGCTGACATGGCCGAGGCCGAATTCACGAATGCCCGGGGAGTCGATCAGTTCACCGCCGCCTGGGAAGTGGAACAACCGCGCGGTGGTGGTGGTGTGGGTGCCCTGGCCGGACAGCTCCGACAGCGGGCCTACGCGGGTGTCGACTTCCGGCAGCAGGCTGTTGACCAGCGATGACTTGCCCACGCCCGACTGGCCGACAAACACGCTGATGCGCCCGTCCAACTGCTGTTGCAGTTGTTCCATGCCATTGCCGTGATGCGCCGACACTTCCAGCACCGGGTAACCCAGCGTGCGGTACACCGCCAGCAACGCATTCAACGCCGGGGCGTTCTGTTCGTCGATCAGGTCATATTTGTTCAGCAGCAACAGCGGGCGAATGCCGGCGTGCTCGGCTGCGACCAGATAGCGGTCGATCAGGTTGGCATGCGGCTCGGGCAGCGGTGCGAACACGATTACGATCATGTCGACGTTGGCCGCCACCGGCTTGAGCTGGCCACGGCTGTCGGGGCGGCGCAGTTCGGTGGTGCGCGGCAACTGGGCGACGATTACGCCGATACCCTGGTTGCCGGCACGCCACACCACTTTGTCGCCGGTGACCAGCGCAGGCAGGTTGGCGCGCAAGTGGCAACGCGAGACCGAGCCTGCCAGTTCGCCTTCCAGCGCCTCGACTTCGACCTGCACACCAAAGTGCGCGATCACCAGGCCGGTTTGTTCAGGGCCGAGGTCGCCGCCCTCGAGCGCTTCTACGGCGGAGGATTCACGTTTGGCGGCGCGCGCGGCGCGTTCACCTTGAATCTTTTCGATGCGCCAGTTTTGGCGACGATTGAGCTGGCGTTTGGCCATTGGTGTTCCGTGTCGATAATGCAAAGGTTAGGTAAAACGGTCGCGAGTCTAGCACGCCCCTGCCTGCTAAACTGCGCAGCTACGCCAAGGTGCCAAGAGAATCAAGCCATGCAAAACCCACAGAACCTGATTTGGATCGATCTGGAAATGACCGGTCTGAACCCCGACACCGACGTCATCATCGAGATGGCCACGATTGTCACCGACAGCAACCTCAACACCTTGGCTGAAGGCCCGGTGATCGCCATTCACCACAGCGACGCCGTGCTCGCCACCATGGACGAGTGGAACACCCGCACCCACGGCAACTCCGGCCTGACCCAGCGCGTGCGCGACAGCCGCGTGAGCATGGCCGAAGCTGAAGCAGAGACCATCGCCTTCCTGGAACAGTGGGTGCCCAAGGGCAAGTCGCCGATCTGCGGCAACAGCATCTGCCAGGACCGGCGCTTCCTTTATACCCACATGAAAGCGCTGGAAAGTTACTTCCACTACCGCAACCTCGACGTGTCGACGCTTAAAGAGCTGGCCGCGCGCTGGGCGCCGGAAGTCAAAGACAGCTTCCATAAAGGCAGCACACACCTGGCGCTGGACGATATTCGCGAATCCATCGCCGAGCTGCAGCATTACCGCAAGCACTTCATCAAGGCTTGAAGGCTCGGCGTCTGTTCTGACGCTATCGCAGGCAAGCCAGCTCCCACACGTTGATGTGTGAACCCATTCAACTGTGGGAGCTGGCTTGCCTGCGATGCGCGCGACTCGGTCTTTCGCCAGGCGCCCCCTTTTGGTGCCATCGCCAAATGATTAGACTGCCGGCCTAATCGCAAGGATCGCCATCATGCTGCTGATGCTCTACCTCATCGCCATCACCGCCGAAGCCATGACCGGTGCGCTGTCTGCCGGGCGGCGCGGCATGGATTGGTTTGGTGTGGTGTTGATCGCCTGCGTGACGGCGTTGGGCGGCGGCTCGGGGCGCGATGTACTGCTCGGGCATTACCCGCTGACGTGGGTGAAGCACCCGGAATACCTGGTGCTGACCTCCATCGCCGCACTCGTGACGATTTTTATCGCGCCGCTGATGCGCCATCTGCGTTCGCTGTTTCTGGCGTTGGACGCCGTGGGGTTGGTCGCCTTCACCCTGATCGGCTGCATGACCGCCCTGGAGATGGGCCACGGCATGCTGGTGGCGGTGGTCAGCGGGGTGATCACTGGCGTATTTGGCGGCATCTTGCGCGATATTTTCTGTAACGACATTCCGCTGATCTTCCGCCGCGAGCTGTACGCCAGCGTCTCGTTCCTCGCCGCGTGGTTCTACATGCTCTGCCTTTACCTGGAGCTGCCGAGCGAGCAATCGATTCTGCTGACGCTGTTCAGCGGTTTTCTACTGCGCCTGCTGGCGATCCGGTTTCACTGGGAAATGCCCAAGTTCGTCTACAACGATGACGTGCACTAGCGCGCAGCGTGTTGGCGCAGCGCCCACTCCACGTGTTCGCGCACCAGCTCTGATGGGTATTCGCGGCGCGCTTTCAGGGCTTCCAGTACCGGAATGCTCGACGGCGCATTGCCCAGGCCCACCGCCAAGTTGCGCAGCCAGCGCTCATAACCGGCGCGGCGCAGCGGCGAGCCTTCGGTATTGCCGAGAAATTTTTCCTCGTCCCACATAAACAATTCGGCCAGTTCGGCGTTGTCGAGGTTATGCCGTGGCTTGAAATCGCTCTCGGTGGTTGCGCGCGCGAAACGATTCCACGGGCAAACGATCTGACAGTCATCGCAGCCGAACACGCGGTTGCCGATCAGCGGGCGCAAGTCTTCGGGTATTGCCGTCTTGAGTTCGATGGTCAGGTAGGAAATGCAGCGTCGGGCGTCCAGCACGTAAGGGCCGACGAAGGCATTGGTGGGGCAGATGTCCAGGCACGCGGTGCAGCGGCCGCAATGCTCGGTGGTGTGAGGTGGGTCTACCGGCAGCGGTAAATCAACAAACAGCTCGCTGAGGAAAAAATAACTGCCGGCTTTGCGATTGAGCACCAGGGTGTTTTTACCGATCCAGCCAAGGCCAGCTTGTTCGGCGATGGCTTTTTCCAGCACCGGCGCGCTGTCGACAAACGCGCGAAAGCCAAACGGGCCGATCTGCGCCTGAATGCGTTCGGCCAGTTGTTGCACACGCTTGCGGATCAGCTTGTGGTAGTCGCGGCCCAAGGCGTAGCGCGATACGTAGGCTTTTTCTGGCTTTGCCAGCAGTTGCGCCATTTGGGTGTCGCCTGGCAGATAATCCATGCGCAGCGAGACCACGCGCAACGTGCCGGGCACCAGTTCATCGGGGTGCGAGCGTTTGCTGCCATGCGCGCCCATGTATTCCATCTGGCCGTGGTAGCCCGCGTCGAGCCAGCGTTGCAGGTGTTGTTCATGCTCAGCCAGGTCCAGGCCGCTGATGCCGACTTGTTGAAAGCCCAGCTCGCGGCCCCAGTCTTTGATCGATTGGGCGAGGGCGGGCAGGTCGTGGGTAATGGCAGGCATGAGACAAGGGAAACCGCAGGTTAGATAGGTATAATTCTGCCAGACATCGGAGCTTGAAGACGCATGCCGCAGACAAAACACGCAATATCCGACGTTCAGCCGCTGTTGCACGGCCATTTGCCGCAACTGGCTGCACGTTCCCCAGACGCCCATAAGGGCCAGTTCGGCCACTTGCTGGTCATTGGCGGCGACCGTGGCGTGGGTGGCGCTGCGCTGCTCAGTGCAGAAAGCGCCTTGCGCAGTGGCGCGGGCATGGTCTCGCTGGCGACCCGCCCGGAGCACGTGCCGGCCGCGCTGACGCGCTTGCCGGAGGTCATGAGCGTGGGTATCAGCTCAGCCAACCAGGTGATGGGCTTGCTCGAAAAAATCTCGGTCATCGTGATCGGCCCCGGCCTCGGTGCTGCCGCCTGGGGCAAAAGCCTGTTGTCCGTTGCCGCGAATGCCAAGCTGCCGCAAGTGTGGGACGCGGACGCCTTGAACCAGTTGGCGACGGGCAGTTTCACCCTGCCAGCCAACTCGGTGATCACGCCGCACCCTGGCGAGGCGGCGCGTTTGCTCGGCATTACTACGGCCGAGGTTCAGGCCGATCGCCTGAAAGCCGCGCGCGCGTTGAGCCAAAAATTCAATGCAGTGGCTATTCTCAAGGGTGCTGGCAGTTTGATTGCCAGCCCACACGGGAGTGTTTCGCGGTGTGACCAAGGCCATCCAGCGATGGCCACGGCAGGGCTGGGTGATGTGTTGGCCGGTTTGGTCGGCGCGCTGTTGGCGCAGGGCATGCCGGCTTATGAAGCCAGCTGCCTGGCGGTGTGGTTGCACGCGACGGCGGGGGATCGCCAAGGCACCTTCGGTCGGGGCCTGGCCGCCAGCGACCTGATACCTGCCATTCGTCAATTGCTTGAGGAACAGTCGCCGTGTCTGAAGTAAGCCTTTTTTTGCCCGACGAAGACGCCATGGTCGCGTTCGGTCATCGTATCGCCCAAGTGACGGGCGGCGCGGGCCTGATCTTTCTTGAAGGTGACTTGGGCGCGGGCAAAACCACGCTGTCGCGCGGCATTATTCGCGGGTTGGGCCACACGGGCGCGGTAAAAAGCCCGACGTTCACCCTGGTCGAACCCTACGAGACAGGTGCGGTGCGCGCCTTCCACTTTGACCTTTATCGGCTGGTAGACCCGGAAGAGTTGGAGTACATGGGCATTCGTGATTACTTCGACGAAGAAGCGTTGTGCCTGATCGAATGGCCAGATAAAGGCACAGGCTTTTTGCCAAAGCCGGACCTGACCATTACCATTACGCCGCATGCTCACGGACGTCAGCTGAAGTTGTTGCCCCAAAGCGCGCGCGGGCAGTCGTGGTGCGCCGCTTTGGCATTGGAATTTAAATAATTGGTGGGGTTAGGTATGCGCTTTCGCGCGATGGTTGCTGTCGTAGGGGTATTGCTTGCGGCAATGACTTTCAATGCTCTGGCTGCTTCACAGGTGAAAAGTGTTCGCCTGTGGCGAGCGCCGGATAACACGCGACTGGTGTTTGACCTGTCTGGCCCGGTCCAGCACAGCGTCTTTACCCTCACGGCGCCGGATCGCCTGGTGATCGACATCAATGGCGCGACCTTGGGTGCGCCGCTGAAAGTGTCCACCGCGAATACGCCGATTACCTCAATGCGCTCGGCCCAGCGTACGCCGACCGACCTGCGCGTGGTTATCGACCTGAAAAAGGCCGTGACCCCGAAAAGTTTTGTGTTGGCGCCGAACGCCCAATACGGTAACCGGCTGGTGGTCGACTTGTTCGACAACGCCGCCGATGCCGCGCCGCCGCCTGCGCCAACGCCTGCGGTTGCGACCGTACCGGCGGTGCCGGTCAACCCGTCGCAGCCGCAAGTCAAATTGCCACCGCCGCCGCCTGCGCCTGCGGGCAAGCGCGACGTTATTGTGGTGATCGACGCCGGCCACGGCGGTGAAGACCCCGGCGCATCCGGTTCGCGCGGCCAGCATGAAAAAGACGTGGTATTGGCCATCGCCCGTGAACTGCAGCGTCAGGTCAATGGCATGAAGGGCTATCGCGCCGAGCTGACGCGTACCGGCGACTACTTCATTCCGCTGCGCGGCCGTACCGAAATCGCGCGTAAAAAGGGCGCCGACCTGTTTGTGTCGATCCACGCCGACGCTGCACCTTCGGCCGCCGCCTTTGGCGCCTCGGTGTTCGCCCTGTCAGACCGTGGCGCCACCTCGGAGACTGCACGTTGGCTGGCCGACAGTGAAAACCGTTCCGACTTGATCGGCGGCACCGGCAACGTGTCCCTTGATGACAAAGACAAAATGCTCGCAGGCGTGCTGCTTGATCTGTCGATGACCGCTTCGCTGACCTCCAGCCTGAACGTCGGCCAGAAGGTGCTGAGCAACATCGGTCGGGTCACGTCCTTGCACAAACAACGTGTGGAGCAGGCCGGGTTCATGGTGCTGAAGTCGCCGGACATTCCGTCGATCCTGGTGGAAACCGGGTTTATCTCCAATTCCAACGAAGCCTCGAAACTTGCCAGCGCCAGCCACCAACAGGCACTGGCGCGCTCGATCAGCGCGGGTATTCGGCAGTTCTTCCAGCAAAACCCGCCGCCGGGCAGCTATATCGCCTGGCTGCGCGACTCCGGCAAAATTGTTCAGGGCCCGCGTGATCATCGTGTGCAGCCCGGCGATACCCTGGCCATGCTGGCCGTGCGTTTTCAAGTGTCGGCTGCGACTTTGCGCAACGCCAATAACCTGAAAACCGACGAGTTGAAAGTGGGTCAGGTGCTGACCATCCCCGGCACAGAACTGGCGGCGCAGTAATGAGTGAATCAGTCCTCAACAGCGGCTCGCGCATCGAACTGCTCAGCCCGCGCCTGGCGAACCAGATTGCTGCGGGCGAGGTGGTTGAGCGCCCGGCATCGGTGATCAAGGAGCTGCTGGAGAACAGCATCGACTCCGGCGCCAAGCGCATCGATGTCGACGTGGAGCAGGGCGGCGTCAAGCTGCTGCGGGTGCGCGATGACGGCAGTGGCATCTCTTCCGATGACCTGCCGCTGGCCCTCGCGCGTCACGCTACCAGCAAAATTCGCGACCTCGAAGACCTGGAGCGGGTCATGAGCCTCGGCTTTCGCGGTGAGGCGCTGGCCTCGATCAGCTCCGTGGCCCGCCTGACATTGACCTCACGCACGCGTGACGCCGAGCAGGCCTGGCAAGTTGAGACCGAAGGCCGCGATATGGCGCCACGCGTCCAGCCGGCGGCGCACCCGGTGGGTACCTCGGTTGAGGTGCGCGACCTGTTCTTCAACACGCCGGCGCGGCGCAAATTTCTCAAGGCCGAAAAAACCGAATTCGATCACCTGCAAGAAGTCATCAAACGCCTGGCCCTGGCGCGTTTTGACGTGGCATTCCACTTGCGCCACAACGGCAAAACCATCCTCAGCCTGCACGAGGCCCATGACGATGCGGCCCGTGCGCGACGTGTGTCGGCGATCTGCGGCGCGGGGTTTCTGGAGCAGGCGCTGCCGATTGAAATCGAGCGCAATGGCCTGCACTTGTGGGGTTGGGTGGGCTTGCCGACCTTCTCGCGTAGCCAGGCGGACCTGCAATATTTCTTTGTAAATGGCCGCGCGGTACGCGACAAGCTGGTGGCCCACGCGGTGCGCCAAGCGTATCGGGATGTGCTGTTCAACGGGCGGCACCCGACGTTTGTGCTGTTCTTTGAGGTCGACCCGTCGGTGGTCGACGTCAACGTGCACCCGACCAAGCACGAAGTGCGTTTCCGTGACGGGCGCATGGTGCACGACTTCCTCTATGGCACCCTGCACCGCGCCTTGGGCGATGTGCGTCCGGATGACCAGTTATCCGCACCGATTGTGACCGCAGTGGTACGCCCGTCGGGTCCCGAGGCCGGCGAGTTCGGCCCTCAGGGCGAAATGAGCCTGGCGGCCAACTTGCTGCAATCGCCGCAGCCGCAGCCTGCGTATACGGCGCCTGGCGCGGGCGCGGGTGCGGGTTATCAGTACCAATACACGCCGCGCCCACAGTCGGCGGTGCAGGTGGCCGAGGCCCAGGCGGCCTATCGCGAGTTTTTTGCGCCGTTGCCAGGTGCCGAGGCGGGCGCTGTTGCATTGCCGGAAGGCGGCGGGGACATTCCGCCGCTGGGTTATGCGCTGGCGCAGCTCAAGGGTATCTATATCCTCGCGGAAAACGCCCATGGTCTGGTGTTGGTGGACATGCACGCCGCTCACGAGCGGATCATGTACGAGCGCCTGAAGATCGCCATGGCCAGCGAAGGCCTCAGCGGCCAGCCGCTGCTGGTGCCGGAATCCCTGGCCGTCAGCCAGCGTGAGGCCGATTGCGCCGAAGAACACCACAGCGTGTTCCAGAAGCTCGGCTTTGAATTACAACGCCTCGGCCCGGAAACTCTGGCGATTCGCCAGATTCCCGCGCTGCTCAAGCAGGCCGAAGCCAACCGGTTGGTCGCTGACGTGCTGGCAGACCTGATGGAATACGGCACCAGTGACCGCATTCAGGCGCACATCAACGAACTGCTCGGCACCATGGCCTGCCACGGCGCCATTCGCGCCAACCGCCGCCTGGCCTTGCCGGAAATGAACGGCCTGCTGCGCGACATGGAAAACACCGAGCGCAGCGGGCAATGCAACCACGGCCGACCGACCTGGACCCAAATGGGCCTGGACGATCTGGACAAACTGTTCTTGCGCGGCCGTTGATGAGTGCCTTGCCCCCCGCGATTTTCCTGATGGGCCCCACGGCCGCCGGCAAGACCGACCTCGCCATCGAGCTGAGCAAGGTGCTGCCGTGTGAACTGATCAGCGTCGACTCTGCCCTGGTTTACCGGGACATGGACATTGGCACGGCCAAGCCGTCAAAAGCGCTGCTGGCCGAGTACCCGCACCAGTTGATCGACATCATCGACCCGTCGCAAAGCTACTCGGCTGCCGATTTTCGTCGCGACGCGCTGGCCGCGATGGCCGCGATCACCGCGCGGGGTAATATTCCGCTGCTGGTCGGCGGCACAATGCTCTACTACAAGGCTTTGCAGGAAGGGCTGGCCGACATGCCGCCCGCCGACGCCTGCGTGCGTGCCGAGCTTGAGGACGAGGCTGCACGCCTTGGCTGGCAAGCCCTGCACGACCAGTTGGCGGCGGTCGACCCGGTTTCCGCTGCGCGCATTCACCCCAACGACCCCCAGCGCCTTACTCGCGCCCTGGAAGTCTGGCGGGTCAGCGGGCAGACCATGACTGAACATCGGCTGAAACAAACTGCGCAAAGTGCTGAAGCAGGCGCTTCTGGTCAGTCACAATTACCCTATACTGTGGCGAATCTGGCCATCGCTCCGGCAAATCGCCAGGTGCTGCATGAACGAATTGCACAAAGATTCACAATTATGTTGGAACAGGGGTTCGTCGACGAGGTCGTAGCACTGCGTTCCAGAGGTGACCTGCATTCAGGGTTGCCTTCGATACGTGCTGTAGGCTACCGCCAAGTCTGGGATCATCTGGATGGCAAGCTGACGTCAACCGACATGCAGGAGCGCGGCATCATTGCCACGCGCCAATTGGCGAAACGCCAGTTCACCTGGTTGCGCAGCTGGAGCGATTTGCACTGGTTGGACAGCCTGGACAGCGACAATCTGTCACGCGCCTTGAAATACTTGGGCACGGTCTCCATATTGAGCTGAGTCCTTGCAATTGCCGTCTATCCTTGGGGGTGTGGCGGCCATAAGCTATCTATTTTCCGAATTTTATTATTGATCCTTAAAGGAGTGCGGCACATGTCAAAAGGGCATTCGCTACAAGACCCTTACTTGAATACTTTACGTAAAGAGAAAGTTGGGGTTTCCATCTATCTGGTCAACGGTATCAAGCTGCAAGGCACGATCGAGTCGTTCGACCAGTTCGTGATCCTGCTGAAAAACACCGTCAGCCAGATGGTTTACAAGCATGCTATCTCGACAGTCGTTCCTGTTCGTCCAATTCGTCTGCCTAGCGCAGCTGATGGCGAGCAAGTGGACGCTGAGCCAGGTAACGCCTGATAGGAGTCTCCTTTGTTCTTTGAGCGCCACGGTGGTGGTGAGCGAGTAATCCTCGTTCACTTGGATGGACAGGACCCTGAGGCGCGCGAAGATCCGCAGGAGTTTCAGGAGTTGGCAAATTCGGCCGGCGCCGAGACCGTTGCGTTTTTTAACGTACCGCGTCATCGGCCAACCGCCAAATTCCTGATTGGCAGCGGCAAGGTCGAGGAACTGCGCGACCTGGTGCATGCCGAAAAGGCCGATCTGGTGATCTTCAATCACATCCTCACGCCCAGTCAGGAACGTAACCTCGAACGTGTGTTCGAGTGCCGCGTGATCGACCGCACGGGTCTGATTCTCGATATTTTCGCCCAACGCGCCCGTACCCATGAAGGCAAGCTCCAGGTTGAACTGGCCCAGCTTGACCACATGAGCACGCGGCTGGTGCGTGGCTGGACTCACCTTGAGCGTCAAGGTGGTGGTATCGGCATGCGTGGCCCGGGTGAAACCCAGTTGGAAACCGACCGGCGCTTGCTGCGGGTTCGTCTGCGACAGATCAAGGGCCGCCTCGAAAAAGTACGCAGCCAGCGCGAGCAGTCGCGTCGCGGGCGTATGCGTGCCGATATTCCTACGGTTTCCCTGGTGGGCTACACCAACGCCGGCAAATCGACCCTGTTCAACAACGTAACCAAATCCGACGTCTACGCCGCCGACCAACTGTTCGCCACCCTCGACCCGACCTTGCGCCGTCTCGAACTGGACGACTTGGGGCCGATCGTGTTGGCCGACACCGTGGGGTTCATTCGTCACTTGCCGCACAAGCTGGTCGAGGCATTCAGGTCTACGCTCGAAGAGTCGAGCAACTCCGACCTGCTGTTGCACGTGATCGATGCGGCTGAGCCGGATCGCATGTTGCAGATCGAACAGGTAATGGTGGTGCTGGGCGAGATTGGCGCCCAAGACTTGCCGATCCTTGAGGTCTATAACAAACTCGATTTGCTTGAGGGCGTTGAGCCGCAAATTCAGCGCGACGAAGATGGCAAGCCCCAGCGGGTTTGGGTGTCGGCGCGCGATGGCGCTGGCCTGGATTTGCTCGAACAAGCGATTGCCGAGTTGCTCGGGGGTGATTTGTTCGTCGGCACCTTGCGCTTGCCTCAGCGTTTTGCTCGACTGCGTGCACAGTTTTTCGAGCTGGGCGCGGTACAGAAAGAAGAACACGACGAAGAAGGTGTCAGCTTGCTGGCCGTTCGATTGCCGCGCGCAGAGCTGAATCGGCTGGTTAGTCGTGAAGGCGAGGTGCCGACGGAGTTTATCGAACAACACACTTTGCAATAAAAGCCTCCGAAAGCGGTTGTGCCGCAGTAGCAGGCATTCTGTAGCATTGGTCGGCGCGCCGTGGGTGCGTCTTTGCTTTATCAGATGGAGAGCGCTATGGCTTGGAATGAGCCGGGTGGCAACTCGAATAATCAGGATCCTTGGGGTGGTAAACGCCGCAATAATGGCGACCGCAAGGGGCCACCAGATCTCGACGAGGCCTTCCGAAAGCTGCAGGAAAGCCTGAATGGGTTGTTCGGTGGCGGTAAAAAACGCGGTGGTGACGACGGTGGTCGCACCAGCAAGGGCGGCGGCTATGGCCTGCTGGGCCTGGGCCTTGTCGTGCTCGCGGCCGTGTGGCTGTACAGCGCCGTCTACGTGGTCGACGAGCAGGAGCAAGCTGTGGTGCTGCGCTTCGGCAAGTACTACGAGACCGTCGGCCCGGGCCTGAACATCTATTTCCCGCCGATCGACAAAAAGTACATGGAGAACGTCACGCGTGAGCGTGCCTACACCAAGCAGGGCCAGATGCTGACCGAAGACGAGAACATCGTCGAAGTGCCGCTGACCGTGCAGTACAAGATCACCAACCTGCAGGACTTCGTGCTGAACGTTGACCAGCCGGAAATCAGCCTGCAACACGCAACCGAAAGCGCCCTGCGCCATGTGGTGGGTTCCACCGCCATGGACCAGGTGCTGACCGAAGGCCGTGAATTGATGGCCAGCGAGATCAAGGAGCGCCTGCAACGGTTCCTCGATACCTATCGCACCGGTATCACCGTCACCCAGGTGAACGTACAGAGCGCAGCGGCACCGCGCGAAGTGCAGGAAGCCTTTGATGACGTGATTCGCGCCCGTGAAGACGAGCAGCGTTCGCGCAACCAGGCTGAAACCTACGCCAACGGCGTCGTGCCGGAAGCCCGTGGTCAGGCCCAGCGCATCCTTGAAGATGCCAACGGTTACCGCGACGAAGTGGTTTCGCGCGCCAAGGGTGAAGCGGACCGCTTCACCAAACTGGTTGCCGAGTACCGCAAGGCCCCGGAAGTCACGCGTGAGCGTCTGTACCTCGACACCATGCAGGAAGTTTTCAGCAACACCAGCAAGGTGCTCGTGACCGGCAGCAAAGGTGGGCAGAACAACCTGCTTTACCTGCCGCTGGACAAGATGATCGAAGGCGGTCGTAGCAGCACCAGCGCACCGTCCAACGGTTCGACCGCTGCTGCCAATGAAGCGAGCGCCCGTGCGGCCGCTGACTTGTTGCAACAGCAAACACGTACCAGGGAGAGTCGTTGATGAACAATAAATCGCTGACCGCCCTGATTGTAGGGGTTGTCGTGGTCATCGCTGCCTGGAACTGCTTCTACATCGTGTCTCAGACCGAGCGCGCGGTGTTGCTGCAATTCGGTCGTGTGGTGCAGGCGGATGTCCAGCCTGGCTTGCATGTGAAAGTCCCCTACGTGAACCAGGTGCGCAAGTTTGACGGCCGCCTGATGACCCTGGATGCACCGACACAACGCTTCCTGACCCTGGAAAAGAAAGCCGTAATGGTTGATGCCTACGCCAAGTGGCGCGTCAAGGATGCCGAGCGTTTCTACACCGCGACATCCGGCCTCAAGCAAATTGCCGACGAGCGTTTGTCGCGCCGTCTGGAATCGGGCCTGCGTGACCAGTTTGGTAAGCGCACCCTGCACGAGGTGGTCTCGGGTGAACGTGATGCGTTGATGGCTGACATCACGCGTTCGTTGAACAGCATGGCCGAAAAAGAACTGGGTATCGAAGTTGTCGATGTCCGGGTCAAGGCCATCGACCTGCCCAAGGAAGTTAACCGCAGCGTGTTCGAACGTATGAGCACCGAGCGTGAGCGTGAAGCCCGTGAGCATCGCGCCAAAGGTAACGAGCTGGCTGAAGGTATCCGTGCGGATGCCGATCGTCAGCGCCGTGTACTGCTGGCCGAAGCTTATCGCGAGTCTGAAGAGGCCCGCGGTGATGGTGATGCTCAGGCCGCGTCGATCTACTCCAAGGCTTATGGCCAGGACCAGGAGTTCTACGCGTTCTACCGCAGCCTGCGCGCTTACCGTGAAAGCTTTGCGAACAAAACCGACGTCATGGTGCTGGACCCAAGCAGCGATTTCTTCCGCTACCTGGAAAAGTCCAAGTAACAGCCCTGTGATTCTGTAGGCTCACTCCCGCCTGGCGGCTAAAACGTCTGGCGGGGTGATCCTTTCAGAAAACGGGTGTATGATGCGGCAGCCGGGAAATTCCCGGCTTTTTTGCGTCTGCATGTTTGATTGTTGTGGGCTGCGCAGACGCCACAGTTTTTTCGAGGAAAGTGCCCGACGAGGCCGCATGCAGGCCATTCGTCACGTCGTTCTTGCGCGTTGTTTATGCGGGGGCCGGGTATTTTCTGCTTCACTCAGGGCTCGGCCGAGGGTTGGCTGCCCGGATCATAGGGGAATGGCGTAATGGCAACGGTAGACCGCTGGCTGCTGCCAGATGGCATCGAAGAAGTACTGCCACCGGAAGCTGCGCGCATTGAAGTAGCGCGTCGCCAGGTGTTGGATCTGTTCCAGAGCTGGGGGTACGAGTTTGTCGTGACCCCGCATATCGAGTACCTGGAATCGCTGCTGACCGGCGCGGGCCAGGACCTGGATCTGCGCACCTTCAAAGTCATCGACCCGCAATCGGGCCGGCAAATGGGTTTTCGTGCCGACATCACGCCGCAAGTGGCGCGCATCGATGCGCACACCCTGCGCCGCGAAGGCCCGAGCCGCCTGTGCTACGCCGGCAGTGTGCTGCACGCGCAGCCGCGTGCCTTGTCGTCTTCCCGTAGCCCGATCCAGTTGGGCGCCGAGCTGTACGGTGATGCCAGCCCGAGCAGCGACGTTGAAGTGATCAGCCTGATGCTGGCGATGCTGCAACTGGCTGATGTGCCGGATGTACACATGGACCTCGGCCACGTCGGTATTTACCGTGGCCTGGCGCGTGCCGCCGGGTTGTCCGGTGAAGCGGAGCAACAATTGTTCGATGCCCTGCAACGCAAGGCTATCGATGAAGTGATCGCGCTCACCGAAGCTGTGCCGGCTGACCTCGCCGGCATGCTGCGCGCACTGGTTGACCTGTGTGGCGGCCGTGAAGTGCTGGTGGCTGCGCGTGAGCGCCTGGCCAACGCACCGGCGCCCGTGTTGGCGGCGCTGGACGACGTGCTGGCGATTGCCGAGCGGTTGTCGGCGCGCTTCCCGCAGTTGCCGCTGTATTTTGACCTGGGCGAGTTGCGCGGCTACCACTACCACACCGGTGTGGTGTTCGCCGTGTTTGTGCCGGGTGTTGGCCAGGCCATTGCGCAGGGCGGTCGTTACGACGACATCGGCGCCGACTTCGGTCGCGCGCGGCCAGCGACTGGCTTTTCTACCGATTTGAAAACCCTGGTGACCCTGGGGCGTGCTGAGGTCGAGCTGCCGTCTGGTGGCATCTGGATGCCCGACAGTACGGACGCAGCACTCTGGCAGCAGGTTTGCCAGTTGCGCAGTGAGGGTCAGCGTGTTGTCCAGGCTTTGCCTGGGCAGCCATTGGGCGCCGCCCGTGAAGCGGACTGCGACCGGCAATTGATTCTGCAGAACGGGCTTTGGCAAGTATCGCCACTGGCTTCTTGAGTTTTCCTGCCGGCCATCGCCGGCACCAAGTTTGCGCGAATGAGGACAAGTGTTATGGGTAAGAATGTCGTAGTCCTGGGCACCCAATGGGGTGATGAGGGCAAAGGCAAGATCGTTGATCTGCTGACCGAACATGCTGCCGCCGTAGTGCGCTACCAAGGTGGCCACAACGCTGGCCACACGCTGGTCATCGATGGCGAAAAAACCGTTTTGCACCTGATCCCGTCGGGCGTACTGCGCGAAGGCGTGCAGTGCCTGATCGGCAACGGCGTGGTGGTTGCACCGGACGCCCTGCTGCGTGAGATCACCAAGCTGGAAGAGAAAGGCGTGCCGGTGCGCGAGCGCCTGCGTATCAGCCCGTCTTGCCCGCTGATCCTGTCCTATCACGTTGCGCTGGACCAAGCCCGTGAAAAAGCGCGTGGCGAGCTGAAGATCGGTACGACCGGTCGCGGCATCGGCCCGGCCTATGAAGACAAGGTCGCTCGTCGTGGCCTGCGTGTTGGCGACCTGCTCAACATGCCGCGCTTTGCCGACAAGCTGCGTGAACTGGTGGATTACCACAACTTCATGCTGGTGGGTTACTACAAAGAGCCGGCCATCGACTACGACAAAACGCTGGCCGAGTGCAAAGAATACGCCGAGCTGCTCAAGCCGCTGATGCTGGACGTGACTGCCGAGCTTCACGACCTGCGTCGCGCCGGCAAAGACATCATGTTCGAAGGCGCCCAGGGTTCGTTGCTCGACATCGACCACGGCACCTACCCGTACGTGACCAGCTCTAACACCACCGCGGGCGGCGTTGCTACCGGCTCCGGGGTTGGCCCGATGTTCCTGGATTACATCCTGGGCATCACCAAGGCTTACACCACGCGTGTGGGTTCGGGTCCATTCCCGACTGAGCTGTTCGACGACGTCGGTGCGCACCTTGCCAAACAAGGTCACGAGTTTGGCGCAACCACCGGCCGTGCACGTCGTTGCGGCTGGTTCGATGCAGTTATCCTGCGTCGCGCTATCGATGTGAACAGCATCTCGGGCATTTGCCTGACCAAGCTGGACGTACTCGACGGTCTGGAAACCATCAACATCTGTGTCGGCTACAAAGACGCAGAGGGTAACGATGTAGCGCCGACTGATGCAGACAGCTATCTGGGTCTGCAGCCGGTGTACGAAGAAGTGCCGGGCTGGACCGAGTCGACCGTGGGCGCGAAAACCCTGGAAGAGCTGCCGGCCAACGCCCGTGCCTACATCAAGCGTGTTGAAGCGCTGATTGGTGCACCGATCGACATTATTTCGACTGGCCCGGACCGCAACGAGACCATCGTTCTGCGTCACCCGTTTGGCTAACAAGCTGTTGATGTAAAAAGCAAAGGGCTCCTTCGGGAGCCCTTTGTCGTTTGCGCGGTTTAAACGGCACGACCCTTGCTGTGGTTATCTCTTTCGCGGTGCTATCAAATTAATGGCACCCGTGGTGGAGGGATTCCCAGTGTCTGCCGTTCTTTCGTTGTTACAAAGCCGGCTGTTGCGGCCGGTGTTCGTTACCCTAGGTATCGCTCTTTTGGTGCAAGTGCTGGTCGCCGTCGCTCTTGCGCGGAGCACGGTGACTGCGCTGGAAGCTGATTTGGGCACTCGCTTGGGCATCGACAGCCAAAAACTCTCGGGCGAGCTGGCCCAGGCCGGCAAAGAAGTGACCTCAAGCCTGGACAGCTTGTCTTCCAGCACCCGCCAGCGTCTCACCACCGGTTTGTCTTCGCGCTTGCAGGACGAGCAGAAGCAATTGCGTGCGACCCTGGAAAAAGACCTGAAAGACTCCGCTAACGATATGGCGCTACTGCTTGCCTCGGTGGCGCCGCGCGCCATGTGGGACAACGATGTGCCAACCTTGTCGGAGTTTGCCCGGCGCGCCCAGCGCAACCCTAACGTGTTGTTCGTGGTGTATGACGACGCCGCAGGGGAACACCTGACGCGCTACCTGAACCGCGACAACCCGATCAACCTGGCACTGCTGGAGAAAGGCCAGGGCGAGCGCGCGTTGGACAAAGTCTTGAGTGCCGCCAAGAACGATCCTGCGGTGTACTACGTCGAGTCGCCGATCAGCCCTAACGGCGTGGAAATCGGCAAAGTCATCATGGGCGTCTCGACGGCGTCGGTAGAGACCGACCTGGCGGCGCTGGACAAGCGGTTCGCCGCACTGATCGCCAGCAGTGACCAGTTGGTGGGTGACAGCCTCAAGGGGGCGGCGGCGGACAGCGCAGCGGCCATGGGCGCTCGCTTGCAGTCGGCGCAAGCCACCGCCACTCAGATGACCGCCAACACCACCAGCACCGTACAGGACGCCGCCGGCACGCTGCGCTGGCGTATCGGCATGGGGCTCGCGCTGGTGGGCTTCGGCGTGCTGTTGCTGATCGCCATCGTCTTGGGGCGCCGCGTGGTCAACCGCTTGAAGTTGTTGATTGCGGCCATGGATGACCTGGCGGCGGGTGAGGGCGACCTCACCAAGCGCGTGCAGATCAGCAGCAAGGATGAGATTGGCGACATGGCCTCTGCGGTCAATCGTTTTGTCGATAAGTTACAGCCCATCGTGCGCGAGGCGGGCGATGTGGCCCAGCGCACCGGCGTCGAAATCGGCGCCATGACCTTGCGCAATGCCGGCGCCGATGCGGCGGCCGGTTTGCAGCGTGACGAGGTGGCCGAGAGCTTGCGCGCATTGTCGCAAATGGCCGATGAGGCGCAGGCCGAAAGCCACGCCATGCAAGCGGCGTTGCGCCAAGTGGTGGATATTCGCCAGGCCACCGATGAAAACTCGCGCACCTCGGCAGAGGTCGGCAGTTTGATCGAGGCCTTGGCCGGGCAGGTGCAGGCTGGCTCGCAGGTTATTGAGCGGCTGGCGCAGCAAAGTCAGCAGATCGAAGTGGTGTTGACGGTGATTCACGGCATCGCCGAGCAGACCAACCTGTTGGCGCTCAATGCGGCTATCGAAGCGGCGCGTGCCGGCGAAACCGGGCGCGGCTTTGCGGTGGTGGCGGACGAGGTGCGTGCGCTGGCGAGCAAAACTCAAAGCTCCACCGGTGACATTCAGGCGCATATCGTGGCGTTGCAACAAGGCGCGCGTGAGGCGGTGGAAACCATCGGCAAGGCTGGCCGTCAGGCCAACGAAGGTTTGCTGGTGCTGCGTGACAGCGTGCGCTTGCAGCAGACGGTGCAGGCTTCGGTGGAGCAGGTGCACGCCGCGATTGGCTTGGCGACGCGCGCGGCTGAGCATCAGGCGCAGGGTGCGCATGCGGTGCGTGGTCGGGTAGAGGTGATTCATGCGCAGGCTGAGCGAGCAGCGCAAGCGGTGGTAGAAACCACGGCCAGCGGCAAAGTGCTGGATGGCTTGGCGGCGCAGTTGAAAGCGAGCCTGGGGCAGTTCCGCGCCTAGTGTTGTTGTGTTCTGGGGGGAGATTTTCAAACCCCAGACATGAAAAAACCCGCTTTCGCGGGTTTGATCTGAATTTGGTGCCCAGGAGAAGACTCGAACTTCCACGACCTTGCGATCACCAGCACCTGAAGCTGGCGTGTCTACCAATTTCACCACCTGGGCATTATCAGCAACGCTTGCGCTGTTGATGGGGCGAACTATACGGAGGGCTTTTTGATCTGTAAACCCCTGATTCAAAAATATAAATCAAGATTATTGTTAAAAATCAAAGGGCTGAAACGAAAAAACCCGCTTTCGCGGGTTTGATCTGAATTTGGTGCCCAGGAGAAGACTCGAACTTCCACGACCTTGCGATCACCAGCACCTGAAGCTGGCGTGTCTACCAATTTCACCACCTGGGCAGCATCAACAACGTTGCCGTCGTCGATGGCGCGCACTATACGCAGCGTAGTTTTCGCTGTAAACCCCTGCTATGAAAAAAGCCTGGAAAATTCCGCCAATGGTCGTGCATGCTGTTTTTCGAGGGTAGTAAAAGCCTTTAAAACGCTTGTTCCTACCTGAAATTTCCCGTTTCAATACGCGTATGCCAAACTAACCCGCATATAGACAAGGTGAAAACTCTCTAATGGCCGATTGGCAGTCCCTCGATCCCGAGGCCGCTCGTGAAGCGGAAAAATACGAAAACCCTATTCCTAGCCGCGAACTGATCCTGGCGCATCTCGCCGATCGAGGTTCGCCTGCTAGCCGCGAGCAGTTGGTTGAAGAATTCGGTCTGACCACCGAAGACCAGCTCGAAGCCCTGCGCCGCCGTTTGCGTGCCATGGAGCGCGACGCTCAACTGATCTATACCCGTCGCGGCACCTACGCGCCGGTGGACAAGCTAGACCTGATCCTCGGTCGCATTGCCGGCCACCGTGATGGCTTCGGCTTCCTGATCCCGGACGACGGCAGCGACGACCTGTTCATGAGCCCCGCGCAAATGCGCCTGGTGTTCGATGGCGACCGTGCGCTGGCGCGTGTTTCCGGCCTCGACCGTCGCGGTCGCCGCGAAGGCGTGATCGTCGAAGTGGTGTCGCGTGCCCACGAGTCCATCGTCGGCCGTTACTTCGAAGAAGGCGGTATCGGCTTTGTGGTGCCGGATAACCCGAAGGTCCAGCAAGAAGTGCTGATTACCCCGGGCCGTAATGGCGCCGCCAAGGTCGGCCAGTTCGTCGAGGTGAAAATCACCCACTGGCCCACTGCGCGCTTCCAGCCGCAGGGCGATATTGTGGAAGTGGTCGGCAACTACATGGCGCCGGGCATGGAAATCGACGTGGCGCTGCGCACCTACGATATTCCTCACGTCTGGCCCGAGGCTGTGCTGAAAGAAGCCGCCAAGCTCAAGCCGGAAGTTGAAGACAAAGACAAAGAAAAACGCATCGACCTGCGCGACCTGCCGTTCGTCACCATCGACGGCGAAGACGCTCGCGACTTCGACGATGCGGTTTATTGCGAAGCCAGGCCTGGCAAGCTGCGCCTGTTCTCCGGTGGCTGGAAGTTGTACGTGGCGATTGCCGACGTTTCCAGCTACGTGAAGATCGGCTCGGCGCTGGACAACGAAGCTCAGGTGCGCGGCAACTCCGTGTACTTCCCTGAGCGCGTGATTCCGATGTTGCCAGAGCAACTGTCCAACGGCCTGTGCTCCCTGAACCCGAAAGTCGACCGTTTGGCCATGGTGTGCGAGATGACCATCTCGAAAACCGGCGAAATGACCGATTACCAGTTCTACGAGGCGGTGATCCACTCCCAGGCGCGCCTGACCTACAACAAGGTCAGCACCATCCTGGAAACGCCGAAGACCAGCGAAGCCAAGGCCCTGCGCACTGAATACGCAGGCGTCGTGCCGCATCTCAAGCAGCTTTACGCCTTGTACAAAGTGTTGTTGGGCGCTCGTCATGTGCGTGGCGCGATTGATTTTGAAACTCAGGAAACCCGAATTGTCTTCGGTTCCGAGCGCAAGATCGCCGCCATCACCCCGACCACCCGCAACGATGCGCACAAGTTGATCGAGGAATGCATGCTGGCGGCCAACGTGGCCACCGCTGAATTCCTCAAAAAGCACGAAATTCCTGCGCTTTACCGGGTGCACGACGGCCCGCCGCCGGAGCGTCTTGAAAAACTCCGCGCGTTCCTTGGCGAGCTCGGCCTGTCCCTGCACAAAGGCAAGGACGGCCCAACGCCGAAGGATTACCAGGCACTGCTGGCCGGCATCAAGGACCGTCCGGATTTCCATGTGATCCAGACCGTCATGCTGCGCTCCCTCAGCCAAGCGGTGTACAGCGCTGACAACCAGGGCCACTTCGGCCTGAATTACGAGGCGTACACGCACTTCACGTCGCCGATCCGCCGTTATCCCGACCTGCTCACGCACCGGGCTATCCGCAGCGTGATCCACTCCAAGCAGAACACCCCGCACGTCAAGCGCGCCGGTGCCATGACCATTCCGAAGGCGCGGATCTATCCGTACGACGAAGCGGCCCTGGAACAGCTGGGCGAGCAGTGCTCGATGAGCGAGCGCCGTGCCGACGAAGCCACGCGTGACGTGGTGAACTGGCTCAAGTGCGAGTTCATGAAGGACCGCGTGGGCGAGTCGTTCCCGGGTGTGATTACCGCCGTGACCGGTTTTGGTCTGTTCGTCGAGCTGACGGACATCTACGTCGAGGGCCTGGTGCACGTCACCGCCTTGCCGGGTGACTACTACCACTTCGACCCTGTGCATCACCGCCTGGCGGGCGAGCGCACCGGTCGCAGCTTCCGTTTGGGCGACACCGTGGAAGTGCAGGTCATGCGCGTCGATCTCGACGAGCGCAAGATCGATTTCGGTATGCCTGACAAACCCGCCGAAGCGCCGGGTAGCCGTAAAAAGCGTGGCAGCGAACCGACCGCGCCAGCCAGCAAAGGCAAGGGCGCCCCTGCGAAAGCCGCCGCTGAGCCTGCGCCAGCCAAGGCCGGTCGTCGTTCGTCTGCCAAGGACAAGGCCCCTGAAGCCTACCGCCCAAGCGACGCCGCGGCGAAAAACGCCGAGCTGCGCAAAAGCCGCGAGTTGAAGCAACAGTTGCTCAGCGAAGCCAAAAGCGGTGGTAAAGCGGCGTCTGGGGGAAAGTCCCAGGGCGCGGAAAAGCCGTCGAGCAAGCCGAGTAAACACCGTAAAGGCCCGCCAAAAGCGGGTTCGGCCCCCGCTAAAAGCGGCGGGTCGCGCAAACCTAAGGCCAAGTCATGAGTCTGGAAAAAATCTACGGCGTGCACGCCGTAGAAGCCCTGCTGCGTCACCACCCTAAACGCGTCAAGCAAGTGTGGTTGGCCGAAGGCCGCAGCGAGCCGCGTGTACAAGCGCTGGTCGAGCTGGCGAACCAAAACAAAGTCGCCATCGGCCAGGCCGAGCGCCGTGAAATGGACGTGTGGGTCGAAGGCGTTCACCAGGGCGTGGTGGCGGACGTGAGCCCGAGCCAGGTGTGGGGCGAAGCGATGCTCGACGAGCTGCTCGACCGTACCGAAGGCGCGCCGCTGTTGCTGGTGCTGGACGGCGTGACCGACCCGCACAACCTCGGCGCCTGCCTGCGTTCGGCAGACGCTGCCGGCGCATTGGCGGTAATTGTGCCCAAAGACAAGTCGGCTACCTTGACGCCGGTCGTGCGTAAAGTTGCCTGCGGCGCGGCGGAAGTGATTCCGTTGGTGGCGGTCACCAACCTGGCGCGCACCCTGGAGAAACTCCAGCAGCGCGGCCTGTGGGTGGTGGGTACGGCGGGCGAGGCAGAGGTCAGTATCTATGACCAGGACCTCACCGGCCCGACCATTCTGATCATGGGTGCTGAAGGCAAGGGCATGCGCCGCCTGACCCGCGAGCATTGCGACTACCTGGTGAACCTGCCGATGGCCGGCAGCGTCAGCAGCCTGAACGTCTCGGTTGCCACCGGCGTGTGCCTGTTTGAAGCCCAGCGCCAGCGCGGCGTCAAGGCCAAAGCCAAAGCCAAGAAATAAGGCTTGAGAGCGACGCAAGACCCTGTGGGAGCCGGGCTTGCCCGCGATGACGGTGTGTCAGTCAGCAGAGATGTTGCCTGTGCCCTTGTCATCGCAGGCAAGCCAGCTCCCACATTTGCTTTGTGTTTGCCTTGATTGTGCGTTGTTCAAATAATCACCAATCACCTTGCGCCGTTTCTCCCCCTTCTCTACAATTGCGCCCCTTGCCTCCCTGGCAGGCATTTACGTGCCTCCCTGTGGCAAGGTCCATAAGTGTCATTCACTCCTTGTCTGACCGTTTTTGAGCGGCAGGCTACAACCCGTAAGGAGCATTCATGCGTCATTACGAAATCATCTTTTTGGTCCACCCGGATCAAAGCGAGCAAGTCGGCGGCATGGTAGAGCGTTACACCAAGCTGATCGAAGAAGACGGCGGCAAAATCCACCGTCTGGAAGATTGGGGCCGTCGTCAACTGGCCTACGCAATCAACAATGTTCACAAGGCTCACTACGTGATGCTGAACGTTGAATGCACTGGCAAGGCCTTGGCCGAGCTGGAAGACAACTTCCGCTACAACGATGCAGTGATCCGTAACCTGGTCATCCGTCGCGAAGAAGCCGTTACCGGCCAATCCGAGATGCTCAAGGCTGAAGAAAACCGCAGTGAGCGCCGTGAGCGTCGCGACCGTCCTGAGCACGAAGGCGCCGAAAGCGCTGATAGTGATGACAGCGACAACAGCGATAACGCTGACGAGTAATCCACGGACCTTTTAAGGAGCCTATCAAATGGCACGTTTCTTCCGTCGTCGTAAATTCTGCCGCTTCACCGCTGAAGACGTGAAAGAGATCGATTACAAAGATCTCAACACTCTGAAAGCCTACGTATCCGAGACCGGCAAAATCGTTCCAAGCCGTATCACCGGTACTAAAGCACGTTATCAGCGTCAGCTGGCCACCGCTATCAAGCGCGCCCGCTTCCTGGCCCTGCTGGCCTACACCGACAGCCACGGCCGCTGAGACCGGGCAGTCGATACGTAGTAAGGGATTGAATGCATGCGCGCCTTAGCTGAGTTCATCATGCGCGGTCGCGTGCAGGCCACTCTGGTAGTGGCTGGATGTGCGGCATTGCCGCTGCTTTATTGGTTGGGTGCTGCTGCAGGTTGCCTTGTGCTACTGCGGCGCGGTTTGAAGGATGCCCTTGGCGTTCTTGCCCTGGGATTGTTGCCGGCCTTGATCTGGTGGCTGCAATTTGGTGATCCACGCGTACTTCTGGTACTGCTGGGGTCATCGAGCCTTGCGTTGGTTTTACGCGCAAGTGAGTCCTGGGTCCGCACGCTGCTGGTCAGCGTGGCATTGGGGTTGGTGTATTCAGTGATGCTTGGCGCGGCTTTCCACCCGCAAATCGAGGCGCTGGCGCAGGAGATCATCAAGATCCTGCCGCGGGCTCTCGGGGATCTCTACCAGCAATTGTCGGTAGATGAGCGAGCGCGGTTTGCGTCACTGATTGCACCGGTCCTGACCGGCCTGATAGCGGCGTTGTTGCAGATCGTCAGCGTGCTGAGCCTGATTCTTGGGCGTTATTGGCAGGCGTTGTTGTACAACCCGGGTGGTTTTGGTCGCGAGTTTCGCAGTATCAGAATTCCCGCGGGGCTGGCGATGTTGCTGCTGGCGTGCATGGTTGTCGGGCCGAACTTCGGCCCACAGATGGCCTTGTTGGCGCCGATTTGCAGCGTACCGCTGGTGTTTGCCGGGGCGGCCCTGATTCATGGGCTGGTTGCGCGAAAGCGCCTGGCCAGGTTCTGGCTGGTGGGGTTGTACGTAACGCTGTTGCTGTTCATGCAGCTGATCTATCCGTTACTCGTGGTCTTGGCCATTGTCGACAGCCTGATTGATTTTCGCGGTCGTCTCGCGTCGAAAGACGCCGATAACGCGAACGGTGAAGGTTAAAAGTTAGAGGATTTTCACATGCAACTGATCCTTCTGGAAAAAGTCGCCAACCTGGGCAACCTGGGCGACAAAGTGAACGTTAAGGCCGGCTACGGTCGTAACTACCTGCTGCCATACGGCAAAGCAACCGCTGCAACCGCTGCCAACCTGGCTGCGTTTGAAGAGCGTCGTGCCGAGCTGGAAAAAGCAGCAGCAGACAAAAAAGCTTCGGCCGAAACTCGCGCTGCCCAACTGGCTGAGCTGGAAGTGACTATCACTGCCACCGCCGGTGACGAAGGCAAGCTGTTCGGTTCGATCGGCACCCACGACATCGCTGACGCACTGACCGCCTCCGGCGTTGAAGTGGCGAAAAGCGAAGTTCGTCTGCCGAACGGCACCATCCGCAACGTAGGCGAATTCGACGTAGCCGTGCACCTGCACGCCGAAGTTGAAGCCACCGTACGCGTTGTAGTGGTAGCAGCTTAAGTCGCACCTAACTGACTGGCACCTCGTGTGCCAGGCGGTTAACATCGGGCACGATCCTGTTTACAGGTCGTGCCTTTTGTTTTTCTACACTCCCCTAATTCCAAGTGGCCATGAACGATATTTCAGCTCCTGAGCAATACGATCTGCAAACCGCTGCCCTGAAGGTGCCGCCGCATTCCATCGAGGCCGAACAGGCCGTGCTCGGTGGTTTGATGCTGGACAACAACGCCTGGGAACGCGTGCTGGATCAAGTCTCGGACGGTGACTTCTATCGCCATGACCACCGCCTGATTTTCCGCGCCATCGCCAAGCTGGCCGACTTGAACTCGCCGATCGACGTTGTGACCCTGGCCGAGCAATTGGACAAGGAAGGTCAAACCTCGCAAGTCGGCGGTCTCGGTTACCTCGGCGAACTGGCGAAAAACACCCCGTCGGTCGCCAACATCAAAGCCTATGCGCAGATCGTGCGTGCGCGGGCGACGTTGCGCCAGCTGATCGGTATCGCCACTGAAATCGCCGACAGCGCTTTCAACCCGGAAGGGCGTACGGCCGAAGAAATCCTCGATGAAGCCGAGCGGCAGATCTTTCAGATCGCCGAAGCGCGCCCTAAGACCGGCGGCCCGGTCAGCGTCAACGACTTGCTGACCAAGGCCATCGACCGCATCGATACGCTGTTCAACACCGACAACGCGATTACCGGCTTGTCGACCGGTTACACCGACCTCGATGGCATGACCAGTGGCCTGCAGCCGTCCGACTTGATCATTGTGGCGGGTCGTCCGTCGATGGGTAAAACCACCTTCGCCATGAACCTGGTGGAAAACGCCGTACTGCGCAGCGAAAAAGCCGTACTGGTTTATTCGCTCGAGATGCCAGGTGAATCGCTGATCATGCGGATGCTCTCGTCGCTCGGGCGTATCGACCAGACCAAAGTGCGTGCCGGTCGCCTGGAAGACGACGATTGGCCGCGCCTGACCTCGGCGGTCAACCTGCTCAACGACCGTAAGCTGTTTATCGATGACACTGCCGGTATCAGCCCTTCGGAAATGCGCGCGCGTACCCGTCGCCTGGTGCGTGAACACGGCGATGTTGGCCTGATCATGATCGACTACCTGCAATTGATGCAGATTCCGGGCTCCGGCGGCGACAACCGTACCAACGAGATTTCCGAGATCTCGCGGTCGTTGAAGGCGCTCGCCAAGGAATTCAATTGCCCGGTGGTGGCGCTGTCCCAGCTCAACCGCTCCCTGGAGCAACGGCCGAACAAACGCCCGATCAACTCCGACTTGCGTGAATCCGGAGCGATCGAGCAGGATGCCGACGTCATCATGTTCGTGTACCGGGACGAGGTGTATCACCCGGAAACCGAACACAAGGGCATCGCCGAGATCATCATCGGCAAGCAGCGTAACGGCCCGATCGGTACGACGCGCCTGGCGTTTATCGGCAAATACACGCGTTTTGAAAACCTTGCGCCGGGCAGTTACAACTTCGACGACGAATAGGTTTCAGCGCAGCGGTCCAAACAAAGCGTTGATCGTGGCGTCGTTGTACTGGTAGTTCCAGCGCAACTCGGCCCCGGCAGGAATGTCCTCACTGGCAAAAAACGCTGACAGCGCCGCGAGCTTCCGAGGTTCGCTGTCGACTTGGGTTTCTACCTCAAAGCGCGCGACTTCAACGTTGTACCCGGTTGAAGCTTGCCTGACGGGTTGCCCGCCTTCGTATTCGAAAATCGTATTTATCCTCGACAGTACGTTGTCCCCCGAAAGGCTTGGCAGGTCGTTGCCAGGCCTTGAAGACATTGGCTGGATGTCCAACAGGTAAGGGTCCTTTCGATAAGCCGCTATCGGGTTGGGGATCAACTCTCCACCATAAACACCGAGCGCCTCGCCTTGTTTAATCGGCTTTCTGCTGATGACGGTCGCTTGGCCGATCAGCACAGATTCCTCGGGGCGTTTTTGATGGGCCGCGTTGAATGGGGTGACTTCGAGTTTGTCCTCATAGAGCCGCGCAACACGCTCAAAGCCTTCCCACTGAATATAGGGTTTCACCCCGTCACTGCTGAAGGTTGCATTGGTGGTGAGGGATTTACTGCGGGTCTGCAGGCTTTTGATGCGCATCGCACGGCCCTTCAGGTCGCGCAACGGATACCGGCCATTGTTGGCGCGATCAAACATGCGTCGATAGTTCTGGCTGTATTGATAGCTGCGCTGGGCGCGCATGTTGCTGAGTTCCTGCGCGGTGAACAGCGCGGTCACAGTGCCCTCATCCGCGGAATCGTAGTCGCTGGAAGACTGCGCCGACTCGAACTCGTCACTCGATTCCATATGGACCAGCAGCGGCACTTGCGACGATTGCATGCCTCCTGGCAGCGGGCCTTTGGTTTGATCAATTTCCCAGCGTCCTGACGCTGATCTGCGCAAGTAAGGCTTATAGGGCCTGAAGGGGCTGCGTGCGTCGATCAATTGCCATCCCAAGGCACCGAGTTTGATGGGGTAGTAGTTCGCGTTGTCCTCTACGTAGTACCGATAGCGGCCATCAGGCAGCGCAGGCGCTTGATAGATGGCGTCTTCGCGCAGTATCAGGCCTGCCGGCGTGCCCGCTTCGGCTGACAACGGGTCGAGTGGCAGGCCGGCAGCGTTCGACACTGCGCGCCGCAAGACCCTGGCCCGAATGGCCGGAGGGCTGGCCGCGTGCGATACGCTGATGTGTTGAATGGCCTGTTTGAGGGCGTTGGCGCCTGACTGTTCAAGCAGCGCAGCGCGTTCGGCGGCGGAAAGCGTTTGTTCCAGGGCGCCCGGCAGATCGTTGAGCGAGCCCCAGGGTTGCCCTCTGGCATTCACGCGCGTGTACAGCTCGCCCTGACGTAACAACGTCTGTTGAACCCGCGCGTCTGCGGGACCGATGCGGCCCAGCAGCTCGCCTTCACGGCTGCCGTCGTACACCTCGACCCTGCGTGAACCCGGCCAGCCGGGCAGACGTTCGATGCTGTACAGCGTCAGTTGCACGCTTTCCCGATCGCTCATCGAATCGAGGAAAACCCCTGACTGGGCACGTGATTCGCGGGCCGCCGCCGCGTATTGCTCCGCCTCCCAGCGCGGCAACGGCGCCAAACGGTTGTCTCGATGCAGGCTTTGCTGTTCTGTTGGCGACAGGCAGGCCTCCATTTCCTCAAGATGGCTTTTGGAAAGCTGCGGCATCAGCGCACGAATGCGCATTTCGGTGGGCGTGACGGCTTTTTCGCCGGGCGCGGTGAGCAGGCAAAGCAGCTGTTGTTTGTGTTGTTGCGCCTGTTTTTCCAAACGCAGGGCGAGATTTTCGACCTTGGTGAAATAGTCGGCATACCCATCGGGCAGCAGTGTGTTGAAGGTAGCCGGTGGCATCTGTTCTTCGAGGGCATGCAACAGCTCACCCTTTCTGAATCGCGCTTCACTGATCTTGATTTCAACGGTGCCTGCACCGTGGTTCATCACCACGTGTTGATGCTCGTCGATAATCTTCAACACATGGTTGGCGGGCCATTCGGGGAGCGAGGTGAGCAGGTGGAACTGAATCAGCGGCGATTGGGCGGTTACCGAAGTACCTTCGGCGCGCTCCAGGTTGAAGTCATTGAGTTCCTGCTCCAGGTTGAAGTGCTTGAGCGTGTCACGCAGCAACGGCGGAGGGCGCAGCATCTCCTGGTGGACTTCGCGCAGGCCGGCCTGGTCCACGCCACCGAGCAGCAGGATCGGTTCCACCTGCGGTTGGGTGACAGTGGCCGCGTCCGGCCCGAGACGCTTGATCAGTTTAAGCGCGTCCCAGCCCTCAGGGGCTTCATGTGTTTGGCGCCAACTGCCGACGCCATTGCTCAGGAGTGGCGGGCAATAAGCGTCTTTTACGCGTGGGTGTGACAGTTCCCATTGCTTGCCATCGGGGGCGCGTTGCACCGCATGCGGGTGATCATCAAGCTTTAGATAATGCCGTTGCGCATGCGTGTAAATCCCCTGGCTGTCGGCCACCCAGTGGCTGGGCAATGGGTCGGAATGGCGGTACGGCGCAAGGTCCGGGTTCCATAAACGCCAGCCTTTGCCGCGCACCCGAACTTTCACCAGCCTGGCGCCGAAGCCGACTGCGCGGATGGCGCCGGCAGTGGCTACCGCCTGCGCGGCGGTGTCCAACACGTCGAGCAAGTCATTGAGGGCTTGATCGCTGTCGCCGCGACTCCAGGCCGCCAAACCTTCATACACGGTGTTGAGTACTTGGGCTGCGGTGACTACCAGCAGGACTTCTCCCACTATCGGGATAAATGAGGCGGCGAAAAACAGCGCGGACTTGCCCAGGTCTATGTACGCCTGCAGGCGTTTCTGGCGGCTCATCAGGTTCGCGTCAGCCGTGGGTACGGCCACGCAGCGCGCGTCATTTTTGATCTGAGTAATTCGCTGGCGCGCAATCGCCTGGAACAGGTCTGCCTTAATCGCGGTCAGGCTGACCTCTGCGTCCAGCCTGGCGGGGTAGGTTCTACGGTTGGTTATCAGCTCGGGCGCGCCTACCAAAGCCGGGGTCGCGCTCAACAGGTTGCCTTGGTGTTGCAGCGGCACAAGGTGCTTGAAGAAGGCCAGGTAATCGGCCGTTAGCAGGCGCTCTGCGAGTTTTTGTTGAAGCTCTTGCAGGCTGGTGTGTTGGCGAAATGCGCTGCTTGGGTCTTCGGGCGTGTAGAGCATCAGCGGGATGCCGATGCTGGCTGCGTTGATCACCAGTACGTTGGGCAGCACCACGTTATTCAGCGTCAGGTGGCTGCAGGTTATTTCAAGGTGGGCGCCCGAGCGCTGCAGGCTGTGCAATTGCAAATGTTGCCGGGGCGTCAGTTGCTCACGCATACAGGCACTGTGCAGCGCGACGCCAAAGGCGTGCTGCGCCTGCGCCCTGAACATTCTGAGCACGTGCGCGGCAGTACGCCCGGTGGCGGTAGCCGTGGCGGGTTCGAGCACGTTACCGATGTGTTTCAGGTATTGGCTGCCCAAGTCCAGCTCACGACAGGCGCGGGCGAACGAGGTCGCAAGGATGTCACAGGGCACCTCGCCAGCCTGGGTGACATTGATAATGGCCGTGCCGGTTTCCATGCCGTCAATCTGCGCTTCCGACGCCTCGAAGTTCTGCAGGGCGGCTTCCAATAGCGTTTGGCGGGTGGTTTTGGCGTGGTTCTTGATCAGGCCCAGTAGGTGATGATTTTTCCATTCGCGCGACAAAATCGCGTTCTCGTCCTCGATAAAGCCAAAGAACCAGGTGCGCAGTGTCTTGCGCAGCAAGGGGCGCGCAAACGTCTCGGGGCTTTGCAGTTCGTCCAATAGCGCCTTGAGGTCATGTCTGGCTTGATGGCTGCTGATCAGGCTACTGCGAAAATCGGCGCGCAATGACGCGGGCGCCTGGCTCAGCCAGGCCGGCAACTGCTCGTTGATCAAGGCCTGGTGGTGAAACAGCGGCGATGCCGACGGCGTGTAGTCGGTCAGTTCAGATGTGTGTGGGGTCATTGATCGGGCCATGCGGTGTCAGGGTTAATCACCCCAGCCTACGCAGGCTGTTTTCGGTAAAGTATTAGCGCAATAGCCCCGCGCGGCGGCAGCGACAGGTATGCCAGACCACCTGTCGAACGCGCGGCGTTAAAGCCGACCATTACCGTCGGAATTGGTCAAAATTTGTGCTATATTCCGCGCCCGCGATTTTTCATCTCAACACCGGTCACCGTCATGCAAACAGCCAAGCCGTTATTTGACTATCCCAAGTACTGGGCCGAATGTTTCGGTCCTGCGCCATTCCTGCCGATGAGCAGGGAGGAGATGGATCAGCTTGGCTGGGATTCCTGCGACATCATCATCGTCACCGGTGATGCGTACGTGGATCACCCCTCGTTCGGCATGGCAATTATCGGCCGGCTGCTCGAGTCGCAGGGCTTTCGCGTCGGGATCATTGCCCAGCCGAACTGGCAGTCCAAAGACGACTTCATGAAGCTCGGCGAGCCGAACCTGTTCTTTGGCGTCGCGGCCGGCAACATGGACTCGATGATCAACCGCTACACCGCCGACAAAAAAATCCGTTCCGACGACGCCTACACCCCAGGCGGCATGGCCGGCAAACGCCCGGACCGCGCGAGCCTGGTGTACAGCCAGCGTTGCAAGGAAGCCTACAAGAACGTGCCGATCGTGCTCGGTGGCATCGAAGCCTCGCTGCGCCGCATCGCCCACTACGACTACTGGCAGGACCGTGTGCGTAACTCGATCCTGATCGACGCCACCGCCGATATCCTGCTGTACGGCAACGCCGAGCGGGCCATCGTCGAAGTCGCCCAGCGCTTGTCGTGGGGCCACAAGATCGAAGACATCACCGACGTGCGCGGCACCGCGTTCATTCGCCGTGACACGCCAGCCGGCTGGTACGAAGTGGACTCCACGCGTATCGACCGCCCGGGCAAGGTCGACAAGATCATCAACCCGTACGTGAATACGCAAGACACCCAGGCCTGCGCGATCGAGCAGGAGAAAGGGCCGGTTGATGACCCGGAAGAAGCCAAGGTCGTACAGATCCTGGCCAGCCCGCGCATGACCCGCGACAAGACCGTAATCCGCCTGCCTTCGGTAGAAAAAGTCCGTGGCGACGCGGTGCTGTATGCCCACGCCAACCGCGTGTTGCACCTGGAAACCAACCCAGGCAACGCCCGCGCCCTGGTGCAGAAGCACGGTGAAGTGGACGTGTGGTTCAACCCGCCGCCCATCCCGATGACCACCGAAGAAATGGACTACGTGTTTGGCATGCCTTACGCACGTGTTCCACACCCGGTGTACGGCAAGGAAAAGATTCCGGCCTACGACATGATTCGCTTCTCGGTGAACATCATGCGTGGCTGCTTCGGCGGCTGCACCTTCTGCTCGATTACCGAGCACGAAGGTCGCATCATCCAGAACCGTTCCGAAGAATCGATCATTCGCGAGATCGAAGAGATCCGCGACAAGGTGCCAGGCTTCACCGGCGTGATCTCCGACCTCGGCGGCCCGACTGCGAACATGTACCGCATCGCGTGCAAGAGCCCGGAAATCGAATCCGCGTGCCGCAAGCCGTCGTGCGTGTTCCCTGGCATCTGCCCGAACCTGAACACCGACCATTCGTCGTTGATCCAGCTGTACCGCAGTGCCCGTGCATTGCCGGGCGTGAAAAAAATTCTGATCGCTTCCGGCCTGCGCTACGACTTGGCCGTTGAGTCGCCGGAATACGTCAAAGAGCTGGTCACCCACCACGTTGGTGGTTACCTCAAGATCGCCCCGGAACACACCGAGGAAGGTCCGCTCAACCAGATGATGAAGCCGGGCATTGGCAGCTATGACAAGTTCAAGCGCATGTTCGAGAAGTACACCAAGGAAGCGGGCAAAGAGCAGTACCTGATCCCGTACTTCATCGCCGCCCACCCGGGCACCACCGATGAAGACATGATGAACCTGGCCCTGTGGCTCAAGGGCAACGGCTTCCGCGCCGACCAGGTGCAGGCGTTCTACCCGTCGCCGATGGCCACCGCCACCGCGATGTACCACTCGGGCAAGAACCCGCTGCGCAAGGTCACCTACAAGAGCGACGCGGTCACCATCGTCAAGAGCGAAGAGCAGCGCCGTTTGCACAAGGCGTTCCTGCGCTACCACGACCCGAAAGGCTGGCCGATGCTGCGCGAAGCCTTGACCCGCATGGGTCGCGCCGACCTGATCGGGCCGGGCAAGGAGCAGTTGATTCCGCTGCACCAGCCAGCCACCGACAGCTACCAGAGCGCGCGTCGCAAAAATTCGACGCCTGCCGGCAGCCACAAGGTCGCCAAGGAAACCACCACCAAAATCCTCACCCAGCACACCGGTTTGCCACCGCGCGGCAGCGACGGCAGCAACCCGTGGGACAAACGCGAGCAAGCCAAGGCCGCCGCAATGGTACGCAACAAGCAGGCGGCCAAGGAACGCACCGACGCGGCCAAGGGCAAAGGCAAGAAGCCAGCTCGCAAGCCTGTGGTGCCGCGTTGATCGTAGCCTGAACATGCCAAACGCCAGCCTCGCGCTGGCGTTTGGCTTTGCAGGCATTGCCTTTGCCACAACCTGTGGGAGGCACTGTCGCGCGGCGGGTCTGGAGTACACAGCAGATTGGCTTTCACAGTTGACTGCATCGTGCTTGAGAGATTGGGTCGGCTTTCGGGGCGCCGCCACAACCGCAAAGGCTGCACCACCTGAGGCTTGCTCGCGCGGCGTCAGTTCAATCACCGCATTTCAAGGAAGATCACCCCCAATGAATGAGCTGCCCGGCATTCGCAGTTTTCTGGCGATGTATTTCCCGGTGTTCATCGGGGCGATCCTGGCGTCGGTGTTTACCCTGGCAACGGCGGTGCCGTTGTTTTTCGACAGTTACTTTCAACACCTCCCGTTGGCCGACAGCGCCAAATATTCGTTTTTCGGTGGGCTGGCGCTCACGCTGGTCGTTGTGCAGTGTAATTTCATGATCGCGCGCGGGTATCCGACCTGGGTGAGGCCACTGGTGGCGCTATTGGCGCTGTGTGTTGTGGGCGTAGTGCCCACCCTCACGCAGGGTGCAAGCCCTCTGGTGTATGCCGTGACCTTGCTGTTTCCGCTGCTGGCGCTGCTACTGCTCAACAGCAAACGCCACCGCGAAATGCGCCGCAAACTGCTCGAAGTACGCCACCTGCGCCAGGCCATAATCGCCGCGCACAAAGCCGGTTGACTGGGTAGATTCGCCACCCGGCCTCACACGTGCGCCACAAATATGTGCAAGGCTTGCACCATTGCCGCAGCCATGGCGCCGTTTTGGTGCTGTACTGCAGCGTGACCTACGTTAAAGCACAATGAGCGCCGCTCTGGCATAAGTCTTGCGCGCGTTGTTTTCATGCCCTGGCTCGCAGGAGGCCGCCGTGTCGATTCATGTCGCGTTGCACCACGTTACGCATTACCGCTACGACCGCGCTGTCGAACTCGGCCCACAGATCGTGCGTTTGCGCCCGGCGGCGCATAGCCGCACGCGCATTCTGTCTTACGCGCTGAAAGTGCTGCCCGAGCAGCACTTCATCAATTGGCAGCAAGACCCGCAGGGCAACTACCTCGCGCGTCTGGTGTTCCCGGAAAAGACCGACCAACTGCGCATTGAGGTCGACCTGGTCGCCGAGATGGCGGTGTTCAACCCGTTCGATTTTTTCCTCGAACCCTATGCCGAAAACATCCCGTTCAGCTACGCCGCCGATGAGCAGCGCGAGCTGGCGCCGTACCTCGAAACCCTGCCGCTGACGCCGAAGTTTGCCGCCTACCTGGCCGGTATTGATCGCACGCCGTTGCCGGCGGTGGACTTTTTGGTGGGCCTCAACCAACGCTTGGCGGCTGATATTGGCTACCTGATCCGCATGGAACCGGGCGTGCAAACCCCGGAATTCACCCTGGAAAACGCCTCGGGCTCCTGCCGTGATTCGGCGTGGTTGCTGGTGCAGCTGCTGCGCAACCTGGGGTTGGCGGCGCGTTTTGTGTCCGGCTACCTGATCCAGTTGACCGCCGACGTCAAAGCCCTCGACGGCCCGTCCGGCACTGAGGTGGACTTCACCGACCTGCACGCCTGGTGCGAAGTGTATTTGCCCGGCGCAGGTTGGATCGGCCTGGACGCCACGTCCGGTCTGTTCGCCGGTGAAGGGCACATCCCGTTGGCGTGTAGCCCCGACCCCTCGTCTGCCGCACCGATCAGTGGGCTGGTGGAGCCGTGCGGGTGCGAATTTACCCACGAAATGTCGGTTGAGCGCATTTGGGAAGCGCCACGGGTGACCAAGCCTTACACCGAAGACCAGTGGCTGGCGATTCAGGCCTTGGGCCGGCAGATCGACAGCGACCTGCTCAAAAATGATGTGCGCCTGACCATGGGCGGCGAGCCGACCTTCGTTTCGATTGACGACCCTGACGGCGCCGAATGGAACACGGCCGCGCTGGGGCCGGATAAACGTCGGCTGTCCGCCGAGCTGTTCCAGCGCATGCGCCAGCACTACGCGCCCCAAGGCCTGGTGCATTTTGGCCAGGGCAAGTGGTACCCCGGCGAGCAATTGCCGCGCTGGTCGTTGAACTGCTACTGGCGCCGCGACGGCGTGCCGATCTGGCACAACAGCGCGCTGATCGCTGATGAACAACAGGATTACGGCGCCGACGGCGAGTTGGCCGGGCGCTTTTTGGCCAGCGTTGCCGAGCGCTTGAAGCTGCCGGCGCGCTTTGTATTTCCGGCCTTCGAAGACAACTTTTACTACCTGTGGCGCGAAGGCGCACTGCCGCTGAACGTCAGCGCCCAAGACCCGCGCTTGAGCGATGAACTGGAGCGCGAACGCCTGCGCAAAGTGTTCGCGCAGGGCCTGGATAAAGTCATCGGCCAGGTGCTGCCGCTGGCGCGCACCGCCGCCAATGACCGCTGGCAGAGTGGCCGCTGGTACTTGCGCGATAACCACTGCCGCCTGGTGCCGGGCGACTCGCCGTTGGGCTATCGCCTGCCGTTGGCCTCGCAGCCGTGGGTGACGGCGGCGGAGTACCCGTTTGTGCACCCCACCGACCCGAACCAGGACCAGCCGCCACTGCCGGGCACCGCGCAACTGCAAAGGCATGGCGAACCCGCGCCGAGCGATGAGCGCAGGCCAACGCTGGACGAGTCCGCCGACTGGCTGACGCGCACCGCGTTGTGCGCCGAAGCTCGCGAAGGGCGCCTGTACGTGTTTATGCCGCCGCTGGAACGCGTCGAGGATTACCTCGAACTGGTCGCCGCCATCGAGGCAACCGCCGAAGAGCTGCACTGCCCGTTGCTGCTGGAAGGCTACGAGCCGCCCGCCGACACGCGCCTGAGCAACTTCCGGGTGACGCCCGACCCGGGCGTGATCGAGGTGAACGTGCAGCCGTCCGCCACGTGGGACGAGTTGGTGGAACGCACCGAATTCCTCTACGAAGAAGCGCGGCAAACCCGCCTGACCACTGAAAAATTCATGATCGACGGCCGCCACACCGGCACCGGCGGCGGTAACCACTTTGTGCTGGGCGGCGCCACACCCAAGGACTCGCCGTTCTTGCGACGCCCCGACCTGCTGCGCAGTTTGATCAGCTACTGGCATAACCACCCGTCACTCTCGTACCTGTTTTCCGGGCTGTTTATCGGCCCCACGTCGCAGGCGCCGCGCGTGGACGAAGCGCGTAACGACGCGCTGTATGAGCTGGAGATCGCCTTCGCGCAAATGCCCGCGCCGGGCGAGGAATGCCCGCCGTGGTTGGTAGACCGCTTGTTGCGCAATTTGCTGATCGACGTGACGGGCAACACGCACCGCGCCGAATTTTGCGTCGACAAACTCTACTCGCCCGACGGTGCGACCGGTCGCTTGGGCCTGCTGGAACTGCGCGCGTTTGAAATGCCGCCGCATGCGCGCATGAGCCTGACCCAGCAATTGCTGCTGCGCGCCTTGGTCGCACGCTTTTGGCGCGAGCCGTACGCACCGCCGAAACTGGCGCGCTGGGGCACCGAGCTGCACGACCGCTTTTTGTTGCCGCACTTTATCGAGCAGGACTTCGCCGATGTGATCACCGAACTCAACGGCGCTGGCTACCCGCTGCGCGCCGAATGGTTTGCCGCGCATTTGGAATTCCGCTTCCCCAAGGTCGGCGATTACGCCGTCAGCGGTATCGAACTGGAGCTGCGCCAAGCGCTGGAGCCTTGGCACGTACTGGGCGAGGAGGGCGCGGTGGGCGGCACGGTGCGCTATGTGGATTCGTCGCTGGAGCGCTTGCAGGTGAAACTCAGCGGGCTGCCGCCGCAGCGTTATCTGCTGACCTGCAACGGCATCCCGGTGCCGCTGCACGCCACCGGCCGGGTGGGGGAGTTTGTCGCCGGCGTGCGTTACCGCGCCTGGCAACCGGCGAACTGCCTGCAGCCGACGATCGAGGTGCACGCGCCGTTGGTGTTCGATGTGCTTGATACCTGGATGCAACGCTCGCTGGGCGGCTGCCAATACCACGTGGCCCATCCGGGCGGGCGCAATTACGACAGCTTGCCGGTGAACGCCAACGAAGCCGAAAGTCGGCGCATGGCGCGGTTTTTCCGTGTCGGCCACACGCCCGGCAAGCTCAGCGTTCCCACTGTGGTGATTAACGATGAATTGCCGATGACCCTGGATTTGCGGCGTTTTCCCAATAAAAATGACTAAACACAATCCAAAATGTGGGAGCAGGCAAGCCTTCTCCCACATTAGATTGCAGTGAATTTGAATTACACTGAGCCCCTTTGCCCCCGCCGAGCGTTCCATGCCCGACTTGCTCGACCAATACCCGCTGACCGCGGGCACTTATCACGAATTGCTGGACGACAGCGGCGCGGTGCGTGCTCATTGGCAGCGCCTGCTTGATCACCTGCAACGCAGCACGCCCGCGCAGTTGGCCCAACGCCAGGCGCTGCTGACCCGGCAGATCCAGGAAAACGGCGTGACCTACAACGTCTACGCCGACCCCAAAGGCGCCGACCGCCCGTGGGAGCTGGATTTGCTGCCGCATGTGCTGGCCTTTGAAGAGTGGCAGCACCTGTCGGCGGGCATCGCCCAGCGTGCGCGCCTGCTGAATGCGGTATTGGCCGACCTGTATGGCCCGCAGCGCTTGATCAAAGCGGGCTTGCTGCCGGCTGAATTGGTGTTCGGGCATAACAACTTTTTGTGGCCATGCCAGGGTATTCAGCCGCCTGACGGTGCGTTCCTGCACCTGTATGCGGTGGACCTTGCGCGCACGCCGGATGGCCGTTGGTGGGTCACCGCCGACCGTACTCAGGCGCCGTCGGGCGCCGGCTATGCGCTGGAAAACCGCACCATCGTGTCGCGCGCGTTCCCGGATTTGTACCGCGATTTGCAGGTGCAGCACCTCACCGGGTTCTTCCGCACGCTGCAGGAAACCCTCGCCCGTCAGGCGCCCGGCGACGACCAGACGCCGCTGATCGTGCTGCTCACCCCGGGGCGTTTCAACGAAAGCTATTTTGAACACTTGTACCTCGCGCGCCAGCTCGGTTACCCGTTGGTCGAAGGCGGCGACCTGACCGTGCGCGACAGCACCGTGTTCCTCAAAACCCTGAGCGGTTTGCGCCGGGTGCACGCGATCATGCGGCGCCTGGACGACGATTTTTGCGACCCGCTGGAGTTGCGCACCGACTCTGCCCTCGGCGTGCCGGGCCTGCTCGACGCCGTGCGCCAAGGCAATGTGCTGGTGGCGAATGCCTTGGGCAGTGGCGTGCTGGAATCCCCCGGGTTGCTCGGCTTTTTGCCGAAGATCAACCAGTTCCTGTTCGGCGAAGAGTTGATTCTGCCGTCGATCGCAACCTGGTGGTGTGGCGAGGCGCCGGTGCTTGCCGAGGCCTTGGAAAAGCTGCCGGAGTTATTGATCAAACCGGCCTTTTCGTCGCAAAGCTTTACGCCGGTATTCGGCCGTGACTTGAACCACGAGCAGCGCCAGGCGCTGGCCGAGCGCATGCGCGCGCGGCCTTATGCGTATGTCGCCCAAGAGCTGGCGCAATTGTCGCAGGCGCCGGTGTGGCACACCGTCGATGACCATTTGCAACACCGCGCCATCGGCATGCGGGTGTACGCGGTGGCCAGTGACCAGGGCTACCGCGTACTGCCCGGCGGCTTGACCCGCGTGGCGGCCGAGGCGGATGCCGAAGTGGTGTCGATGCAGCGCGGCGGCGCGAGCAAAGACACGTGGGTGCTCGGCGAGCGCGCCGCCGCCGGTGAGCAGTGGCGCGCGCAGCGGCCGATTGGCGCGCATGACCTGGTGCGCCGCGACCCGTACCTGCCGTCGCGCGTGGTCGAGAACCTGTTTTGGTTTGGCCGTTACTGCGAGCGCTGCGATGACAGCGCGCGCTGGCTGCGCATCGTGCTGGCGCGGTATGTCGACGGTGACGACCCGCTGGCGTTGCAGGCCGCTGTCGAACTGGGTGAAAACCTGCGCTTGCTGCCCGAGGAGGGCGCGTTACCCGAGCGCCTGCTCGCCGCTTTGCTGGGGGATGACTGGCCGTCGAGCCTGCGCGCCAACCTGCAACGTTTGCAGTGGGCGGCGTCGCAGGTACGCGGCAAGTTATCCCGCGAAAACTGGCAGGCCTTGGTCGAGCTGCAGCGCGAGGCCCTGGAACTGGAACGCGAAACCGCCGATTTCGGCGAGCTGTTGGATTTTCTCAACCGCTTGGTGATGTCCCTGGCTGCGCTGTCCGGGTTCGCCCTCGACGACATGACCCGCGACGAAGGCTGGCGCTTTTTGATGATGGGCCGGCGTATCGAGCGCCTGCAATTTCTCAGCAGCAGCCTCGCGGCGTTCCTGCGTGGCGTGGCCGTGTTTGATCAGGCCGGGCTTGAGTGGTTGCTCGAATTGGGCAACAGCAGCATCACCTATCGCTCGCGTTACCTGGCCGTGCCGCAGTTGATTCCAGTGCTCGACTTGTTGTTGCTGGATGAACAGAACCCGCACGCGGTGCTGTTCCAGTTGAAACTGGTGAGCCGCACGCTGCGTCGCCTCAACGACGATTTTAGCGTGCCTCGGGAAACCGGCCTGGCACCGTTGGTGGAGCGTTTGGCACGGTTTGATCTGAGCTGCCTGGAGAACTCGCTGTTTGGCGAGCCCAGCGTGCGTGCCGCGCTGGATGGCCTGGCTGACCTGCTGCAAGCGGTCGCCAATGAGAGTGGGCAAGTTTCGGATCGCTTGGCGTTGCGCCACTTTGCCCATGTGGATGATGTCAGCCAGCAAACGGTGTCGCTGTGATGAGTGCGCGTTACCAGATTTTCCACGACACCCATTACCACTACGACAGCCCGGTGTCGCTGGCGCAGCAACTGGCGCACCTGTGGCCGCGGCCCTGCGCCTGGCAGCGGTGCACGTCGCAGCAGTTGCAGATCAGCCCGCAGCCGTCTTCGCGGCGTGATGAACTGGATGTGTTCGGCAACCCGATCACCCGCCTGGCGTTCGAGCGGCCGCATGATGAATTGTTGGTCAACGCCGGGCTGACCGTCGAAGTGCTGGCGCGGCCTGCCCTGGATTTTCGCCAGTCACCGCCTTGGGACCAGACGCGCGACAGCCTCACCTACAGTAGCCAGCCACTCTCGGCGGAGCTGATCGAAGCGTGCCGCTATCGCTTCGAATCGCCCTACGTGCACCTGAAACAAATCTTCGTCGAATTTTCCGAAAGTTGTTTTCCACCCGGCGCGCCGCTGTTGCTGGGCGTGCAGGCATTGATGCAGAAAATTTTCAGCGAATTCACCTTCGATGCCGAAGCCACCCAAGTCGCCACGCCACTGGTGGAAGTGCTGGAGCGCCGACGCGGCGTGTGCCAGGACTTCGCCCACCTGATGCTCGCATGTGTGCGTTCACGCGGCCTGGCGGCACGCTATATCAGTGGTTACTTGCTGACCCAGCCACCGCCCGGCCAGCCACGGCTGATCGGTGCCGATGCGTCCCACGCGTGGGTCTCGGTGTATTGCCCGGTGTCGGGCTGGGTGGATTTTGACCCGACGAACAATGTGCAGCCGGCACTCGAACACATCACCCTGGCCTGGGGCCGGGATTTCTCGGATGTTTCGCCCTTGCGCGGGGTGATTCTGGGAGGCGGCAACCATGACCCGGAAGTGCGGGTAACGGTGATGCCACTGGAATAACACAAGGATCGTTCCCACGCGCTGCGTGGGAATGCCTGCTGTGACGCTCTGCGTCACTAATGCGCAGGCTTCGAACCTTTCTGTGCGCCGTGACGCGAAGCGTGCGCGGCGGCATTCCCACAGGGCGTGGGAACCCTCAAATTATTCGGCCGGGGTTTTCGGTGTTTCGGTGTCGTCAGATGCCACTTCACCTTCACCCTCTGCATCCGGGTTCAGTGCGCCGGTTTCTTCATCCACAGCGGCTTTTTTGCGTTGCAGTTTTTCCTCTTTCTTCTGTTCCTTGGCCAAGTCTCTCTGACGTTTGGCGAAGGAGTAATTAGGTTTGGCCATGGGCGATCCTCTAGGGTCGAAGGTGAGGGTGGGCGGCGCGCAGCTGCCTTGGGTCGCTATGGTAGCAGCTTAGCAAGGCACTTGGGCCTCACTTACCGCACGCGTAGGCAGCCAGCAGGCCGTTGAACAGTTGGTTAAGGTGCATGGCAGACGCTCCGGTGGGTGACGCGCTGAGCATAAGCGGGTCGCCGAAGGTTGGCTGGTAGATTGTGTTGATCAGTCTGATAGCCTAAAGTTGTATACAATCTGTTGATACAGATCATAAGAATTCAAGCCTGCTTGAGGCAACCTCATCACACTACGTTATTTTTAAACCCTGCCTTGGAGATTCACATGTTTGCCAAACTCGTTGCTGTTTCCCTGCTGACTCTGGCGAGCGGCCAGTTGCTTGCCGCAGAGTGCACGGTCACCGTCGACTCCACCGACCAAATGTCCTTTAACACCAAGGCCATTGAAATCGACAAAAGCTGCAAGACCTTCACCGTTGAGTTGACTCATTCCGGCAGCTTGCCGAAAAACGTCATGGGCCATAACTGGGTGCTGAGCACCGCCGCCGACATGCCTGGCATCGCCAGCGACGGTATGGCTGCGGGTATCGACAAGAGCTACCTGAAAGACGGCGACAGCCGCATCATTGCGCGCACCAAAATCATTGGTGCGGGTGAGAAAGATTCCGTGACCTTTGATGTGTCGAAGCTGGTTGCGGGGACGGATTACGCGTTCTTCTGCTCGTTCCCGGGGCATATCTCGATGATGAAGGGCACGGTGACCGTTAAGTAACACCGCGTTATCGTTCATCGCGAGCAAGCCCGCTCCCACATTTTGACCGCATTCCTGCAGGGGAACCGGGCCACCTGTGTGGGGGGCTTGCTCCCACATTTTGACCGCATTCCTGCAGGGGAACCGGGCCAAACGTGGGAGGGGGCTTGCTCCCACATTTTGATCGCATTCCTGCAGAGGAACCGGGCCACCTGTGTGTGGGGGGCTTGCTCCCACATTTTGACCGCATTCCTGCAGGAGAACCGGGCCAAATGTGGGAGGGGGCTTGCTCCCACATTTTGATCGCATTCCTGCAGAGGAACCGGGCCACCTGTGTGTGGGGGGCTTGCTCCCACATTTTGACCGCATTCCTGCAGGAGAACCGGGCCAAATGTGGGAGGGGGCTTGCTCCCACATTTTGATCGCATTCCTGCAGAGGAACCGGGCCACCTGTGTGTGGGGGGCTTGCTCCCACATTTTGACCGCATTCCTGCAGGAGAACCGGGCCAAATGTGGGAGGGGGCTTGCTCCCACATTTTGATCGCATTCCTGCAGAGGAACCGGGCCACCTGTGTGTGGGGGGCTTGCTCCCACATTTTGACCGCATTCCTGCAGGGGAACCTGGTCAAATGTGGGAGGGGGCTTGCTCCCGATAGCAATCTACCCGTCACCCTGCTCAGCTCAGGGGGCGAACGGCATCAGTCGCTTGTGCTCGGTCTTGCGGTAAGTCTCACAAATAATCCTGAACGCTTCCTCGCGCACCGGCTGACCGTGCAAGAAGGCATCGATCTCGGCGTAGGTTACGCCGTGGGAGGCTTCGTCGGGCTTGCCCGGTGACAGGTCTTCGAGGTCCGCTGTCGGCACCTTTTCTACCAGCGATTCCGGCGCACCAAAGTGTCGGGCAATCGAGCGCACCTGGTTTTTCACCAGCCCGCTCAACGGCGCCAGGTCGCAGGCGCCGTCACCGAACTTGGTGAAAAATCCCATCACGGCTTCCGCCGCATGGTCAGTGCCAACCACCAAACCACCGGCAGCCCCTGCGATGGTGTACTGCGCCACCATGCGCATGCGCGCCTTGGTATTGCCCAGCACGAAATCACGCGACACCGCCGCCTTGCCCTCAAACGCCGACACTTCATTGGCCAGGGCTTTTACCGCCGGGCCGATGTTCACGGTGTGGCGCTCGTCCGGCTCGATAAAGTCCACCGACGCCTGGGCATCAATTTCATCGAGCTGGGTTTGGTAAGGCAAACGCACGGCAATAAAGCGGTAGGCCTCATCGCCGGTACTGGCGCGCAATTCTTGCATCGCACGTTGTGCCAGCAGGCCGGCGGTCAGCGAGTCGACGCCGCCGCTGATGCCCAGCACCAAGGTCTTGAGCCCGGAATTACGCAGGCAGTCCTGAATAAATGCCACGCGGCGAGCAACCTCTGCCTCAAGGTCCGCCTGGTCGTTGAACGGTGCTTGCACCTTGAGCTGCTGCGCAATCTCACGCTGTACGGCTTGCATGATTCACTCCTTGCTGGAAAGGGCAGGTACTTTAAAAACGTGGCGCAAATAGGCGACAAAATTCGGGTCGGTGCAATGGGTCTTGCCCGCCTCATCGGAGATTTTCGCCACCGGCTGGCCATTGCAGGCCGTCATTTTAAGCACGATGCTCATCGGTTCAACACCTGGAATGTCACAGGTCAGGTTGGTGCCGATGCCGAAGCTCACATTGATCCGACCACGCAGCGCGCGGAAAATCTCCAGGGCCTTGGGCAGCGACAGGCTGTCGGAGAACACCAGGGTCTTGCTCATCGGCTCGATACCGAGCTTGTGGTAGTGCGCGATGGCTTTTTCGGCCCACTGTATCGGGTCACCGGAGTCGTGGCGCAGGCCATCGAACAGCTTGGCGAAGTACAAATCGAAGTCGCCCAAAAAGGCGTCGGTGGTGATGCAATCGGTCAGGGCGATGCCCAGCAGGCCGCGGTATTCGCGCACCCAGCAATCGAGGGCGGCGATTTGGCTGTCGATCAGGCGCGGGCCAAGTTGCTGGTGGGCCATGATCCATTCATGCGCCATGGTACCCAGCGGCTTCATATCGAACTCGCGGGCCAGGTGCACGTTGCTGGTGCCGACAAAGCGCCCGGGGAAGTCGTGCTTGAGCACGCTCACCACCTCTTCCTGCACCCGGTACGAGAAGCGCCGGCGCGTGCCGAAATCGGCCACTTGCAGCTCAGAGAGCTCATCGCTACTGGCGTTTGCGGTCAGCCAGTCAAACTTGCGATACAACTGCTCGCGGGCTTGTTCAAGGATCACGGTCTGGTAGCGGTAGCGGTTACGCACTTCGCTGACGATGGCCAGCATCGGCACTTCAAACAGGATCACATGCAGCCACGGCCCGCGCAGGCGGATAAACAGCTCGCCGTTTTCGATGCCGGTTTGCACATAACGCAGGTTGAAGCGAAACAGCCCGAGGAAGCGCAGAAAATCCGGCTTCATAAAGCTGATGCGTTCGAGGAAATTCAGTTGGTCCGGGCTCAGGCTCAGCTCGGCAAGGCGCTCGATCTGGTAGCGGATCTCCGCCAGGTACGGGCGCAGGTCCTCACTGTTGCGGCAACGAAACTCCCATTCAACCTCCACGTTCGGGTAGTTGTGCAGCACCGCCTGCATCATGGTCAGCTTGTAGAAGTCGGTGTCGAGCAGGTTCTGCACGATGCGATCGGCAAACACACTCTCGCTCATAACGGGAATCTCCAGACGGGTCAGCGATGGGCGCCGACCTTTACGCACAATTAAGGAATGGCGCTAGTGGCGCATAGACCTATGGGGTTTTGCCAGTGATTTTTTATTTTGGGATTTTTGCTGTGGCCACTGAAGCCATCGGGAGCAAGCCCCCTCCCACATTTTGGGTTGTGAACACATTCAAACTATGGGAGCAAGCCCCTCCCACATTTTGGTTTGTGAACACATTCAAACTGTGGGAGCAAGCCCCTCCCATATTTTGGTTTGTGAACACATTCAAACTGTGGGAGCAAGCCCCTCCCACATTTTGGTTTGTGAACACATTCAAACTGTGGGAGCAA
>NZ_LKBR01000015.1:0-126260 GCF_002723595.1 Pseudomonas sp. ICMP 460 | reverse complement strand
CCCAAAGAGTGGCTGGAAGGCAAAGCCGCGAATGCTCACGTGTCGACGGATCGGGTACTCAAGGCAGCTAAGCTCAAAAGACCTTGAAAGGGCTGGCTGTAAAAGCGAAACCGATACAAGCCATAAACCCAATACCGGATATATACCCAACCTAAAGAACACCCCAAGCCCGCTCGCCGCGCCACAGCGCTACATCAAAGATGCAGTTCCACAGTTGCATCGGCTCAGGCTTTGGCAATCAACCCGTCTGCCCTGAACATCCCGCGAATACCGCGCACCGCCTGGCGAATCCGGTCCTGGTTCTCGATCAACGCAAAGCGCACATGATCATCGCCATACTCACCAAAGCCAATCCCCGGCGACACACACACCTTGGCTTCCAACAGCAACTTCTTGGCAAATTCCAGCGAGCCCATGGCGGCATACGCCTCCGGGATTTTTGCCCACACGTACATCGATGCCTTTGGATTTTCGACCATCCAGCCCAACTCATGCAGGCCTTTTACCAGCACGTTGCGGCGCTGACGGTACTGCTCGGCAATGTCTTTCACGCACTGTTGGTCGCCTTCCAGCGCGGCAATCGCCGCCACTTGCAGCGGGGTGAAGGTGCCGTAGTCGTGGTAGCTCTTGATCCGCGCCAGCGCATTGACCAGCTCCGGGTTACCGACCATAAAACCAATGCGCCAGCCAGCCATGTTGTAGCTCTTGGACAGGGTGAAAAACTCCACCGCAATGTCCTTGGCGCCGGGCACTTGCATGATCGAGGGGGCTTTCCAGCCGTCGTAAACGATGTCGGCGTAGGCCAAATCGTGTACCACCAGCACGTCGTATTGCTTGGCGAGGGCGATCACCCGCTCGAAGAAATCCAGCTCCACGCACTGCGCGGTCGGGTTGGACGGGAAGCCCAGAATCATCATCTTGGGTTTGGGAATCGACCCGCGAATCGCCCGTTCCAGCTCGTCGAAAAAGTCCACACCGGGCACCAGCGGCACTGAGCGCACTTGGGCGCCGGCAATCACCGCACCGTAGATGTGAATCGGGTAGCTGGGGTTCGGCACCAAAACCGTGTCGCCCTGGTCCAGGGTAGCCAGCATCAAGTGCGCCAGGCCTTCCTTGGAACCGATGGTCACGATGGCTTCGGTTTCCGGGTCGATGTCCACTGCATAGCGGTCCTTGTACCAGCGCGAAATGGCCCGGCGCAGGCGCGGAATACCCTTGGACGTGGAGTAGCCGTGCGTGTCTTCACGCTGGGCGACGGTGACCATTTTCTCGACGATATGCGGTGGCGTGGGGCCGTCAGGGTTACCCATGCTTAAGTCGATGATGTCTTCGCCGCGCCGACGCGCAGCCATCTTCAGCTCGGCAGTGATATTAAACACGTAAGGGGGGAGTCGATCGATGCGCGCAAAGCGGCGCGGCAAACCTTGGTTAGCCATTGTTGCCTCAAGAATACGTAAGCGCCCGGAACCGTCCGAGCGACGTCGGCCACTGCGGTGGCCTGCGGGGCTGACAATACGGTCGATGATGGCCAGTTGTCCAGATGGCACAGCAAAATTTCTGCTTGGAGTACAGCGCGCACTTGCCCCTATACTCGGTACGGGTTTGTGCCCTAACAAGAAGGAGACTGTTCAGATGGATCAGCAGACAAAACAACCGTTAGCGCCGCGCATGGAAGACGGCAAAGCCTTGGTGATTGCCGGTGTACAAGGGCGTTATTCAAAGGCCACCGTGGGTGATATTCCCAAGTTGTGGGAATTGTTTGATACCTGCATCAAGGACATCAAAAAGCGTGTCGGCGGCGTGACGTATGGCGTGTGCCATAACCCCCACCATGACGAATTTGATTACATGGCCGGGGTTGAAGTACCCGCCAAAGGCGACGTGCCGAGCAACTTCGAATACATCGAAATCCCGCCGCATCACTACGCAGTGTTCCCGCACTACGGCGCGGTGCAGGCGCTTGCGCAGACCTACGAACGCATCATGTTCGAGTGGTTGCCGCACTCGGGCTACAAGGTGGCCGGGGCGGATTTCGAGCGCTACAGCGCAGATTTTGACGGGAAGAAGGGCACCGGGACGGTAGAGGTCTGGTTGCCGATTGAAGCCAGGTAACGCCACAGCTTGGGCGACCTGCTTTTGGCCAGTGGGCTGTTGTTGCTTACTGGCCCAAGGAGTTTTGTGGCGCGCGGGCGGGCGTGCCCGCTCGCCCCAATGCGAGCGTCAGCCGGCGCTCATACCCAACCCGCGCCTTATAGGCCTCCCCGCAGTCCACCCACCCGGCCTTCAGGTACAAGCTCATCGCCGCCACATTGTCGGTGTCCACCGACAACTCCAGCGCCTGGATCTGCGGCCACGTTTGCCGCGCCGCTTCGGGCAGCGCCTGCAGGCAGGCTTTGCCGAAGCCACGGCCCTGTTGATGTCGATCCACCTGCAACGCGTGCAGCGTGGCACTCTGTTCGTCGGCCCAATGCGGCAGGCACGGTGGGCGTTTGAGTAGCAGGAACGCCACCGGAATGTCCTCGGCGAGCAGGACGAAGCCCTTGATGCCGGGGCTGGGGTTGACCAACAAGCTGTTCAGCGCGCAATAAATATCGCCGGAAAACCCCAGTTGCTCGGGGTGCACTTGCAGCACGTCGAGCTGCTGCTTTTGCACAGGGCTCAGCGTCTCATAAGGGACGAGGCGGGTTTCCATCGGTGGCGCATCCGAAATCCTACAAAGGTGCGCGGATTCTAGCCGGTTTGCCCAAGGCGATAGTGTTTTTCAGCGGACGCCTTATTCCAGCATTTTGCCGAGTAACCAGCTCCCTGCCGGCCCCGGCGGGTGATGCCGTGACCACAGTGCATCGACCGCTACCGAGCACGGCCAACCGCGCGCCTTGAGTTCGACCAGGCGGCCGCCATCGAAGCGCTCCACCAGCCAGCGTGGCAACGGCGCCCAGCCGAAGCCCAGTTGCGCCATTTCCATCAGCATCAAATAACTCGGCGCCGACCACACACGGCCGCTGGCACGGGTTTCGTTCGGGTTAATGATGCTCGCCAGGCGCAGCTCGCGGTGCTGCTGCAAGGTGTACGCGGTGAGGTTTTTCAGGCTGGCCAGCGGGTGTTGCGGCGCGACAAACAGGGCGATTTCCGTGCGTTCTTCGACTGGCGAACCGGTGAGGTCGGGTGGGTAGCTGCCCTGTTGCTCGATAAACGCCACCTGCGCTCGGCCGCTCTGCACCAGCGCAATCAAGTCTTCGCACTCGGCGATCAGGCATTCCAGCTCAAGGTCCGGGTAGCGTTGCTCAAAGGCTTTAAGCGCGATTTCAAAACGGTCGGACTGGTAAGTGTCCGACATCGCAACGGTCAGTTTCGGCTCCAGGCCTTGTGACAATTGGCTCGCCGTCAGTTCAAGCCGGCTGCTGGCCTCCAGCACCTGCTCGGCCCGTTGCAACAACACATGGCCAGCGGGCGTGAGTGTCGGCTTGCGGCTGCTGCGATCAAACAGCACCACGTTGAGGTCAATCTCCAGGCTGGCCACCGCCGCACTGATGGTCGACTGGCTTTTGCCCAGCTTGCGCGCCGCCGCCGAAAACGAGCCTTGAGTCGCGGCCTGCACAAACGCCTGCAGCACTTCGTGGGAGGCCATGACTATCGCCTTGATCGATGGTTATTGGTTATGAAGTATCGAGCCTGCGGGTAATGATGGCAACCCTCTTCACTCACGGAGCCGGGTCATGAGCCCTACCAAATCGATTACTGAACGCGTTTGCCAAGCCATTGGTTTTGAGGCGCTGGCGTTGCTGATCTGCACCCCGTTGTTGGCGTGGATCATGCGCAAGCCCGCCCTGGAAATGGGCATGGTCACCCTGGCGATCAGCCTGATGGCATTGGCCTGGAACGTGATTTTCAACGGCCTGTTCGACCGCCTGAAGGCGCGCCTGCAGCTGGCCAACAATGGCTGGACGCGCGTGCTGCACGCCGCGTTGTTCGAAGGCGGCCTGATCCTGGTGTGCGTGCCATTGATAGCCGCATGGCTGAACATCAGCCTGATGCAGGCGTTTATTCTGGACATAGGTGTGCTGCTGTTTTTCCTGCCGTACACCTATGTGTATCACTGGGGCTATGACGTATTGCGCGAAAAGCGCTTACAAAAACATGCCGCCCGAGGCCTCGATCCGCTGCCCGGTAATCCAGTGGCTGCCGTCGGCGAGCAGGCTGGCAATCGCCCCGCCAATATCGTCCGGTAAGCCGGCGCGGCCCAACGCCGTGTTCGTTGCCACCATGGCGTTGAGGTTGGCATTGTCGCGCACGGCACCGCCGCCGAAGTCGGTTTCAATCGCGCCAGGCGCCAGAATATTAACGCTGATGCCGCGCGCGCCGAGCTCCTTGGCCTGGTAGCGGGTCAGCACTTCCATCGCGCCTTTCATGGCGGCATAGGCGGCGTAGCCGGGCAGGCTGAAGCGTGCCAGGCCGCTGGAAATATTCAGGATGCGGCCACCGTCGCGGATCAGCGGCAAGAGCTTTTGGGTCAAGAAAAACGGGCCTTTGAACTGGATCGCCAGCAGCTGATCGAACTGCGCTTCGGTGGTTTCGGCGAAGCTTGCGTGAATGCCAATACCGGCGTTATTGATCAGAAAGTCGAAATGCTCCTGTGCGAAAACCTCCTTGAGCACGCGGGCAACGTCGTCACCGAAACCCGCGAAGGTTGCGCTTTGGCTCACGTCCAACTGCAGCATCGCCGCGCGACCGCCCAACTGCTCGATCTGCGCCACCAGCGCCTGCGCTTCGTCGGCCTTGCTGTGGTAAGTGCCAACAATGTCGACGCCGTGTGCCGCCAGGTGCAGTGCGGCGCTTTTGCCCAGGCCGCGGCTGGCGCCAGTGATCAGTGCGATTTTGCGAGTCATGGTGTATTTCCCTGTGAGTGGTGGTGGGGCGCAGTGTATTTGTCCGCTCCTAACGTGATAAACAGGGCGCTATCGGAATCACTGGCCGGATAAGGCGAACAATCCCATGAACAAACTGGAACTGCTGCGCACCTTTGTGCGGGTCACTGAGCTGTCGAGTTTTACCCAAGCGGGCGAGAGCCTCGGGCTGCCGCGCTCGACCGTGTCGGAGCACGTGCAGGCGCTCGAAGAATTGCTCGGCGCGCGGCTGTTGCAGCGCACCACACGCAAGGTGCAGGCCACTCAGGACGGGCGGGTTTTGTACGAGCGCAGCAAAGATGTGCTGGCGCACATGGAGGAACTTGAAGGCCTGTTCCGCCAGGACGAAGCGCAACTCAACGGGCGCATTCGCGTCGACATGCCCAACGTGATGGCGCGGGATTTGATCTTGCCGCGCCTGCCGCACTTTATGCAGGCGCACCCATTGATCGAGCTGGAGATCAGCACCACCGACCGCCAGGTCGACCTGCTCGCCGAAGGTTTTGATTGCGTGCTGCGGGTCGGCGCGCAACCGGACCAGTCGGTGGTGGCGCGGCTGCTGTGCAGCATGCCGATGATCAACTGTGTCAGCGCCGAATACGTGCAGCGTTATGGCCGGCCCGAGACGCTGGCCGACCTGGCGAACCATCAATTGGTGCATTACGTGCGCCCGTTGGGTTCGCGCTCGGCGGGGTTTGAATACCAGCTCGGCAACAAGGTGCACCGCGTGCCGATGGCGGGGCGCGTCACCGTCAATAGCACCGATGCGTACAAATCGGCGTGCCTGGGCGGCTTCGGCATTATCCAGGTGCCGGTGTTGGGGATGCGTGACTTACTCGACAGCGACGAGCTGGTAGCGGTGTTACCGGGCTACCCGGCGCCAGCGCTGGACGTGTCGTTGCTGTACGCCGGGCAACGGCACCTGCCACAGCGGGTGCGGGTGTTTATGGACTGGCTGGCCGCCACCTTGCAATCGCAGCTCTAACGTCGCGCCGACAACTGTTGCGGCGCCAGGAAGGCGTCGTGGAAGTAATCCCGAAACGCCTGCATGGCCGGGGTAAACGCCCGCTCGCGGTGCCAGGCCAGGCCGACGCTCATCGGTGTGACCGGGTCGGTGACGGTCAGGGTTTCGATGCGTTTGCCTTCCAGCGACCAAGGCCGGTGAACCAGGTCTGACAGAATCGCCACGCCGCTGCCATTGGCGACCATGCTGCGCACCGCCTCCACCGAACTGGTGCGCAGCCGCACCTTGGGCGTTTGCCTGGCCTGTTCCCAATAGCGCATGGCGCTGTGTTCGGCTTCATCGACGGTGAGCAAAATGTACGGCTCTTGCGCCACATCCGCCAGGCTCACCGCGCCGCGCTCGCACAACGGGTGATGGCTCGGCAGCCAGAGGCGGCGTTCCGAATTGAACAAGATTTCCGAGACAATATCCGCGTGAGTGAGGTTGGCGGTCAGCACCACGGCCATGTCGAACTGGCCGTCGAGCAGGCCGTGCTCAATGGCCTGGCGTTCCTGCTCGAACACCTCGATGCTCACGTCCGGGTGCCAGTGTTCCATGCGCTGCAAGTGGTGCGGCAAAAAATAGCCGAGCACCGTGTAACTGGCAGCAATACGCAGCACGCCGCTGGCGCGGTAATCCGGCAGCGGGCTGTTCAACGCGTCGTCGACGCTGCGCAGGATCACATACGCCCGGTTGAGAAAATGCCGCCCGGCGTCGTTCAGGTTCATGCCCTGCGCCGAGCGCACGAACAACTGCACGCCGAGCATGGCCTCCAATTCCTTGATCGCCGTGGTCACCGCCGACTGCGAGATGTTCAGGTGAATCGCCGCCTGGGAAATCTGCCCGATTTCAGCGGTGGCGACGAAGTAGCGAATTTGGCGCAAGGTCAATGACATCCAACTCTCCCAACTGATGGCTCCACGCACTGCGCGCCTTTGCTGCTCGTTCCCGCGCTTCGCTGCTCGTTCCCACGCTCCGCGTGGGATCGCTCTCTGTAGCTTTATCTGATTTTCAGAAGATGGGCTATCTGATAATAGATCTTCCCAAGGGGTCAAGCGCCAGCCTACTTTCGAGCATCATCTTTGGCGGAGCGACCTCGATGCAGTCAGTGGATTTCAATTCAGACATGGGCGAAAGCTTCGGCCCCTGGACCATCGGCGATGGCGTCGACGCCGAGCTGATGGCCTATATCAGCTCGGCGAACATCGCCACCGGCTTCCACGCCGGCGACCCCGGCACCATGCGCCGTACCGTCGAGCGCGCCAAGCAGCTCGGCGTGGCCATCGGTGCGCATCCGGGGTTTCGCGACCTCGTGGGGTTTGGCCGCAGGCACCTGAATGCGCCGCCTCAGGAACTGGTGGACGACATCCTCTACCAACTCGGCGCGCTGCGTGAAATCGCGCGTGCGCAAGGCGTCGCCCTGCAACACATCAAGCCGCACGGCGCGCTCTACATGCACCTGGCCCGCGATGAAGACGCCGCGCGGTTGCTGGTGCAAAACTTGCAAATCATCGAACCGACGCTGTTGCTGTATTGCATGCCCAACTCGGTGATCTGGCGCATCGCCAAAGAGCTGGGGCAACCGGTGGTGCGCGAGTTTTACGCCGACCGTGAATACGACATGAGCGGCTCCATCGTGTTTACCCGCAACGTGCGCGCGCTGGACCCGGCCACTGTCGCGGCGCGAGTTTTGCGCGCTTGCCAGGCCGGGTTGGTGCGCACCGTTGAAGGCGAAGACCTGTTTATCGAATTCGATTCCATCTGCCTGCACAGCGACACCCCAGGCGCGCTGGAACTGGTAGAGGCCACCCGCGAGGCCTTGGACTTGGCGGGCATTGACGTCAGAACTGCAGAATAAAAACATCGAAAAACATCGACACCGCACTGTTTGCCTGCCTTTCTAGAATGCTTCCAAGAGGAACAGACATGGCCCAGACATCCCCCATCCGCTATAGCTTCGGCGGTGATGAACACCTGTTTGCCGAGGTCAGCGAGAGCATGTCGCTGGAGGCCTTTTTTAAAGGCATGGCCGTGACTCGCGCCGTGGAACGCCTGGCGCTCGAAGGCGTGCTGGATGTGTGCCTGGCCAACGCGTCGTTCCAGATTCGCTTCGACCCCGACCGCATTGCGCCGCATGTGCTGCTCGATGCCGTGCAAAGCGCCGAAGCGCAGGCCGTGGCTGAACGCACCTTGCACACGCGCATCATCGAAATTCCGGTGCTGTACAACGACCCGTGGACCCACGAAACCCTGATGCGTTTTCGCGACCGTCATCAAGACCCCACAGGCACTGATCTGGAATACGCCGCGCGCATCAACGGCCTCGCCGACGTCGACGCGTTTATCGCCGCGCACAGCGGCGCGCCGTGGTTCGTGTCGATGGTCGGCTTTGTGGCGGGGTTGCCGTTCATGTTCCAGATGGTCGAGCGTGAACGGCAATTGCAGGTGCCCAAATACCTGCGGCCGCGCACCGACACGCCCAAGTTGACCCTGGGGCATGGCGGCTGTTTTGGCTGTATCTATTCGGTGCGCGGCGCCGGTGGTTACCAAATGTTTGGCGTGACCCCGGCACCGATCTACGACCCGGCGCAGCAGTTGGCGTACCTCAAGGCGCACATGGTGTTCTTTCGCCCCGGTGACATCGTGCAGTTCAAACCGATCGACCGTGACGCCTATGACCTGGCCGTTGCCGAGGTGGACGCGGGGCGTTTCGACTTGCGCATTCGCCCGGTGGAATTTTCCCTCGACGACTTTCTCGCCGACCCTGTCGGCTATCCGAAAACCCTGCAGGAGGCGCTGGCATGATCAAGGTGCTTAAACCCGGCCTCGCCACCTCCGTGCAGGACCTCGGCCGCGAAGGGTATTACCACTTGGGCATCCCGCCGTCGGGCGCGCTGGACCCGTATGCCTTGAGTGCGGCCAACCTCTTGGTGGGTAACCCGCCCGGCGCAGCCGGTTTGGAATGCACCTTGATCGGGCCGGAGCTGGCGTTTCAACAAGACGCGCTGGTGGCGCTCAGCGGCGCATTGATGTCGCCGCGCCTGGACGGCGAAGTGGTGCACCAGGACACCGCATTCCAGGTGCGCGCCGGGCAGGTGCTGCGGTTTGAGTTTCCCAGAGCGGGCGCGCGCACTTACCTCGCCGTGGCTGGGGGCATTGATGTGCCGCTGGTGCTGGGCAGTCGCTCGACCTACACGCTCGGTGCGCTCGGCGGGTTTCATGGGCGGCGCTTGCAGGAAGGCGATGAGTTGCCCATCGGCGAAGCCAGCGGGCAGGGGCGTGCGGGCAACAGTTTGCCGATGGCATTGCGTCGCTCGGTCGGCGGCGATGTGACCCTGCGCGTCGTGCCGGGGCTGTATTACGACCGGCTGACCGCTGCAGCAAAGAGCAGCTTTTTTGCCGAACCGTGGACAGTGGGTTCCGAGGCCGACCGCATCGGCTATCGCTTCAAAGGCGGCAGCGCCTTGAGTTTTGAGCCTCGCGAGCAACCGTTTGGCGCGGGTTCGGACCCCTCGAATATTGTCGACAGTTGCTACCCGATCGGCTCAATCCAAGTGCCCGCCGGGCTGGAGCCGATCGTGTTGCATCGCGATGCCGTGTCGGGCGGTGGTTACGCCATGATTGGTACGGTGATCAGCGCCGACCTGGACCTGATCGGGCAGATGCAGCCAAACCAGCGCGCGGGGTTTGTGCCAGTAACCCTGGAAGAAGCCCTCGAAGCGCGCCGGGTCTACAAAAAACGGCTCAAAGCCATGGCCGGGCTGTTCAATCACTGACACACAATCAATCAAACTGTGGGAGGGAGGCTTGCTCCCGATAGTGGTGCACCTGTTACAAATAAGCTGACTGAAACACCGCCATCGGGAGCAAGCCCCCTCCCACATTTTTGAGCCGTGTGTTGAGCCGCCGGCAAAGCTTGCCTGAAGTTAGAAGCGTGCACAGCCATGGCCGAACTGTTCAATCACTGACACACAACCAACCAAACTGTGGGAGGGGGCTTGCTCCCGATAGCAGGTGCACCTGCCACAAATAAGCTGACTGAAACACCGCCATCGGGAGCAAGCCCCCTCCCACATTTTTGAGCAATGTGTTGAGCCGCCGGTAGAACTAGCCCGAAGTTAGGAGGGCTCAAAGCCATGGCCGCACTATTCAATCACTGACACACAACCAATCAAACTGTGGGAGGGGGCTTGCTCCCGATAGTGGTGCACATGCCACAAATAAGCTGACTGAAACACCGCCATCGGGAGCAAGCCCCCTCCCACATTTTTGAGCAATGTGTTGAGCTGCCGGTAAAGCTTGCCTGAAGTTAGGACGGCTCAAAGCCATGGCCGGGCTGTTCAATCACTGACACACAACCATGGCCGGGCTGTTCAATCACTGACACACAACCGACCAAACTGTGGGAGGGGGCTTGCTCCCGATAGTGGTGCACCTGCCACAAATAAGCTGACTGAAACACCGCAATCGGGAGCAAGCCCCCTCCCACATTTTTGAGCAATGTGTTGAGCAGCCGGTAAAGCTTGCCTGAAGTTAGGACGGCTCAAAGCCATGGCCGGGCTGTTCAATCACTGACACACAACCAGTCAAACTGTGGGAGGGGGCTTGCTCCCGATAGTGGTGTACCTGTTACAAATAAGCTGACTGAAACACCGCCATCGGGAGCAAGCCCCCTCCCACATTTTTGAGCTGTGTGTTGAGCCGCCGGCAAAGCTTGCCTGAAGTTAGGACGGCTCAAAGCCATGGCCGGACTAATCAATCACTGACACACAACCAGTCAAACTGTGGGAGGGGGCTTGCTCCCGATAGTGGTGTACCTGTTACAAATAAGCTGACTGAAACACCGCCATCGGGAGCAAGCCCCCTCCCACATTTTTGAGCTGTGTGTTGAGCCGCCGGCAAAGCTTGCCTGAAGTTAGGACGGCTCAAAGCCATGGCCGGACTATTCAATCACTGACACACAACCATGGCCGGGCTGTTCAATCACTGACACACAACCAATCAAACTGTGGGAGGGGGCTTGCTCCCGATAGCGGTGTACCCGCCACAGATAATCCAAGCCCCATAATCAGAACAGTTTTGTGAACAGCCAGTACAGGCTGCCCGACAACACAATCGCCGCCGGCAACGTCAGCACCCAGGCCATCAGCAGGTTGCGGATGGTCTTCATCTGCAACCCTGCGCCATTCGCGACCATGGTGCCGGCCACACCCGATGACAGCACATGGGTGGTCGACACCGGCAACCCATAGATATCCGCCGCGCCGATGGTCAGCATCGCTACCATCTCGGCCGAGGCGCCTTGGGCGTACGTCAGGTGGGTTTTGCCGATCTTCTCGCCGACCGTCACCACGATGCGCTTCCAGCCGACCATGGTGCCCAGTCCCAAAGCGATGGCCACGGCGATCTTCACCCACAGCGGAATAAAGCGCGTGGCATTGTCGATCTGTTGCTTGAACAGTTGCAGCTTGCCTTGCGTGTCGGTGTCGAAGTTGCCGACCTTGTCCTTGTCCATCAGGCGAATGGTTTCGCTGGTCAGGTACATGTCGTTACGCACGTTGCCTACTGCCTCGGCAGGCACTTTCGCCAGGGAACCGTAGCCTTTTACTTCGTCACCGATTTTGCCGGCGAGGGCGGCGAGGGCCGGCACCAGTTCCGGGGTGGGGAGCTTGGTGCGCACGTAGGTCGAAAGGATCGGTCGCGGGTCGCCCTGCAATACGCTTGGCGCGCTTTTTACCAGCGCCACCTGAGTCACTTCGGCCACCGCCGCAAACTGCAATGATTGCTCGGCCGGCATGGTGCGGTTCAGCGCATACGCCATCGGCAGGGTGCCGACCAGAATCAACATGATCAGGCCCATGCCTTTCTGGCCATCGTTGGAGCCGTGCGCAAACGACACGCCGGTGCAGGTCGCGATCAGCATGCCGCGAATCCACCAAGGCGGCGGGGTCTCGCCCTTTGGCGCCTTGTACAGCGAGCGGTTTTTCACAAACGCGCGCAGCGCCAGCAACAGCAAACCGGCAAATACGAAACCGATCAGCGGCGACAGCAGCAGTGCGTAACCAATTTTGGTCGCCTGGCCCCAGTCCACACCGCTGGTGCCATCACGCCCGTGCATCAAGGCATTGGCCACGCCGACGCCGATGATCGAGCCGATCAACGTGTGCGACGACGACGCCGGTAACCCCAGCCACCACGTGCCGAGGTTCCACAGGATCGCGGCGATCAGCAGGGCGAAGATCATCGCGAACCCGGCCGATGAACCCACCTGCAAAATCAGCTCGACCGGCAGCAGGGCGATGATGCCGAACGCCACGGCGCCGCTGGACAGCAGCACCCCGAGGAAGTTGAAAAAGCCCGACCATACCACCGCAAAATGCGGCGGCAGCGAGTTGGTGTAAATCACCGTCGCGACCGCGTTGGCGGTGTCGTGGAAACCGTTGACGAACTCAAAGCCCAACGCAATCAACAGCGCCACACCGAGCAACAGAAACGGCGTCCACGTGGTGACTTGGGCGCCCATTTCGTGCACGTCGTGCATCAGGCTGTAGGCGGTAAACAACAGGCCCATGGCGAGCACGGCGAAGAAAACGATCACCGTCACCAGGCTGGGTTTCTTGTCCAGTCGCGGTTTGGGGTCAGTCTGTGACGCGGTGTTGGCGGCAGTCAGAGAAGGGGTGGCCATGCCGGAGCATCCAATGTGATGAGGACGCTATCGATGATCATTGCAAAATGTTACAGAAAAGCTGCGACAGATCAGGGTTTGGTCGATTGGGTGCGCCGTTGGTGCATAAAAGCCCCTCAGGGCTAGCCTCAGGATGCAATCAAAGTGGCTGCTGGCAAGCCAGCCTGTGTGGGAGCCGGGCTTGCTCGCGATGCAGGCACCTCGGTGCATCAGGCAGACCGAGTTGATGCTATCGCGAGCAAGCCCGCTCCCACAGGGTCAATAGTCTTTGCGTTTACGGAAGGCCCAGCGTCCGGCAATCACAGTAAACGTCGCGACCAGGGCCACCAGAATCCAAAAGCCTTCCGGGTCTTGCGAGAGCGGTACGCCGCCGACGTTCATGCCGAAAAAACCGGCGATGATATTGATCGGCAACGCCAGCACCGTCACCACCGTAAGCGTAAACAGCGTGCGGTTGCTTTGCTCGTTGAGGTTGGCGGCGATCTCTTCCTGCAACAGTTTGATCCGCTCACCGAGGGCCATCAGGTCGTTGATGATCAGCGCAAACTCCTCGGTGGATTTGCGCAACTCCTTCACGTCTTCCTTTTGCAGCCACTGCGGTGGGCGGTTAAGCAAGCGCAGCAACGAGCCCGGCTCCAGCGCCAGCAAGCGTTGCAGGCGCACCAGCACCCGGCGCGCGGCACCGAGTTCGGCGCGGTTGGTGGACAGGCGCGAGGACAGCAATTGGTCTTCGATTTGGTCGACGCTGATGCTGGTCTTGCGCACGATCTGCGTCAGTACCTCACCCTGATCGCGCAACAAATGCACGAGCAATTCCAGCGGCGAGCGAAAGCGTTCACCGGCTTTCACCGACGAGCGCAACTTATCCACCGAGTGCAACGGTTGCAGGCGCGCACTCACCAGCAAGCGGCTGCGGGCGCACACCCACAGCGTGGAAATATCCGACGAGACCATGCTGCTGAAGTTGAACACCACGTCGTTGACCACCGCCAGCAAGGCCGCATCAACGTGTTCAATACGCGTGGAGCGTGAGCCTTCGTGCAACGCTTCGAAGAACTCTTCGGGCAATGACAGGTGGGCTTTCATCCAGCGCTCGCAGGCGGCGTGGGCCAGGTTCAGGTGCAGCCACAGGAACTCTTCCGGGTCTTGCGGCCCCTGCAAGGCCGCCAGCGCAGTGGCAGAGTCAATCTGCTCAGCTTTTTCACCGGGCCGAAAACGAAAACCGTAAAGCAGGCCAAACAGATCGGAATCCTGATGGCCGAGGTCGATGCTGTGGTTCATGGAGGCTCGCAGAGAAAGCGCCTGTAGGACGTTTCACAGGTTCGCGTCTGCGCATGATTGCAAGGTAATTTGACAATTTTATGACAGTTTTCAATTTATTTCTGTTTGGTGACAATTTATTGACCGTTCGTCACCGGGCGGTCAAGAAGCCTCTGGCGCGGTCGATTCAAGGCATTAAGAACCGCCCTGCGTGACTTCCTCAGCGAGACCTTCAGCCGCTTGCAGCGCAGCACTACCGACTTGGTCAGCGCCAGCGCTGAGTTGAGTTCGATTGCCGGGCAGATGGCGAGCGGCACCCAGGAGCAATTCAACCGCACCGACCAATCATTCGCCGCCTCGAAACCGACAGCGTGCGCATCGGCAAGGTGCTTGAAGTCATTCGCGCGATTGCCGAACAGACTAACCTGCTCGCGCTTAACGCCGCCATTGAAGCGGCTCGGGCAGGCGAAGCAGGCCGAGGGTTCGCCGTGGTGGCCGATGAGGTGCGCAGCCTGGCGCAACGCACGGAAGCGGCCAGCGTCAACCTGCGCGGGTTGTCGGGTGAGTTGAACGAGGTGATGGCGCGTTTGGGCGCCTGATCAGGCCGTTGCCAGCGTGAAGCTGAATACCGTGCCGTGCCGCTCGTGGGTGGACACGCTCAATTCACCGCCGTGGGCGTTGGCGATCTGCTTGACGATGTACAACCCCAAGCCCAAACCGGCTTGGGGGGTACCCGAGACGGTACGCGCGTAGGGCTCGAATAACCGCGGCAAGGCTTGTTGACTGATTTGCCCGGCGTTTTTGACCGTCAGTGTGAAGTGGTCGCGCTCGACCTGCGCGGTAACATCGACGGGGCCGTCCTGGCTGCCGTGGTGGATGGCATTGGCGACCAGGTTGGAAAGCAACTGCGCAAGCCGTTCGCGGTCACCTTTTACCCCTTGAAGATTGCCGATTTGCGCATGAATCACGCGCTGCGGGTGCACGCTTTGCACCTCGGATACCACGTGCAGCAACGCATCTTGGAGGCCGTGGCAATCGCCCATATTCAGCGGAATACCGTTGCCCATGCGCCCGCGGGCGAAGTCCAGCACGTCTTCGACCAACTGCGAGGCGCGCCGGCTACTGGCGAGGATATGGCGCACCAGCGCTTCCGTTTCCGGGGTTGGGTGTTTGCGCAGCAAGCGCTCGGCGCCGAAGTTGATGGCGAACAGCGGGTTGCGCAAGTCATGCCCAAGCACGGCAATAAATTGCTCACGCAGCTCGGCGGTGCCGCGTTCTTCGTGCAATTGCGCTTCGGTGTGCTGCGAGGCTTCTTCGGCTTCAATCTGCAGCGAGAGCATTCGCGCAAACGATTCCATGGTCGACAGGATCGTGCTGTTGCGCAGTTGCGCAGGGTTAGGGTCGAGTGCACAAATGGTGCCGAAAAAACGCCCGTCGGTGCGGAACACCGGCACCGAAATGTAGCTTTCGAATTTGTACACCCGTGGGGTGTGGTGGTCGCGGTAAATCGGGTCTTCACTGGCCTTGTCGATCACCACGGCCACGTGCGAGCTGCGAATTTCGTGGCAAATAGTGGTGGTCAGGTCCAGCTCACCGCCAATGCCCAAGCCGAAGTCCAGGTTGTCGAGCACTGCGCACGCCGTCCAGTGTTTGTCCGTCACCCGCGCCACAGCGGCAAAGCGCAGGCCGGTCATGTCACTGATCACCTTGAGCATCGCGGGTACGGCACTGATGCGGCCAATGGTGGCGATGTCGGCGGCTTTTTGCTCCATGCAGTCAATCTCGGTACGCAGGGGGTGAGCGTTGTGCCCAGGCCAATGCGGGGGATTTTAACGATCTTGCGCGCGCCGCGTGTAATTTCATTCTCCGTATGCAGGCATTTACTACAGATAGCCGACGAGCGCCCATAAAAAAACCGCGCCACTCTAATAGAGGGCGCGGCTTTTTTAATCGACTCAGTTGTCCAGTTTGTCTTCCAGCACTGCGCCAGTTTTGGCGTCGAGCTTCACTTCAAACTTTTTACCGGCGGTGTCAGTGAGGTCGACGCCGTAAACCAGCACGCCGTTTTCGTGCTCCAGCTCGGTATCGTTAATGCTGGCGCCGGCGTGTTTGGCCAGGGCGGCGGCGTTGAGCTGGTCGAATGGCTTTACGGCGCCGGATTTGAGCAGGCCTTCGATCTGGTCCGGACGAACATCAGCCTGGGCAAGGCCGGCGGTCAGGGTCAGAGCGGTAGCGGCGAACAGTGCGGTCAGGGTTTTCATGGTGTGTGTCCTTCTGGGTGAGCTGTTTAAGTGGCGCCAGATTAACCGGCGCAACTTAACTCATCCTTAATGGCGCACTGACACCAATGGCCAACTCACTCAGTAACCATTGTCTTTCAGCAGGTCCTGCACACTCGACGACGGCCAGCGCTTGTAGAACTTCAGCAGCTCGGCGGCGCGGTTGGTGAAGATGCCATCGACACCGGCCTTCATCACCTTTTCAAAGTCCACTGGCTCATCCACGGTATACACGTGCACCAGCAAGCCTTTGTCGTGGGTCAGCTTGTTCATCTCAGGCTTGACCAGGTCGGTGTAGCTTTGGTCGCCATGGTTGGTCAGCTCGGCCGATGGGCCAGTACCGATGGCGCCGAGGCTCTTGGCTTCGTCGACCCATTTTTCGAATTCGGCGGCATCTTTCGGCTCTTGCTTGGCGTAGTAAGCGGCTTTGCTGGTTTCGCCGGATTCAGCGAAGGTTTGCGTGGATTTAGGCTCGATACTGCCCGGCCCTACCCACAGCAGCAGGATTTTCGGGGTGTTGGGCATTTCTTTCTGCAGTTCTTTCAAGCTGTCTTTTTCGAACGTCTGCAGCACCACGCGGCCTTTGCCCTGGCCGACACCGGTGTTGCTCTTGCCCAGCTTGGAGCCGGCGGAGCTCAACCAGCCTTTATCCAGCAGCTTGTTTTTCAGGTCGGCTTCGATGCCCGGGAATTGCTTGGGTTCCTTGGTCTCGATGTACAGGCCGGGTTTGTGCTGCGGGTTGCCTTCGGCGATCTTGATGATTTCATCCAGGCTTTGAATTTTCAGGCCCACGAACCCAGGGCGGGCGCGATCCGGGTAGGCGGCGTTGAACCAGCTGCCGGCGTCCAGGGTGCGCAATTCGGCCCAGGTAAACTCGGTGGCCGGCGCGTCTTTGCGCTCGGGGAACTTGGTGGCGACGTCGGTGGTGCGTTGCAGGTTGTTGTCATGGAGGGCGAACAGCACGCCGTCCTTGCTGCGCTGCAAGTCCATTTCCAGGTAGTCGGCACCCAAGTCGCGTGCGAGCTTGTAGGCGGCGGCGGTGGATTCGGGGGCATCAAAGGAAGCGCCACGGTGAGCGATGACGGCAGGGTACGGAATGCCTTCGTTTGTCGCCAATTCAGCCGGGCTGATCGGGCCTTCAGCCTGGGCCTGGCCGAAGCCAAGCATCAGGGCGAGCAGCAAGGCGCTCTTGGTAAACGTGGCAGGCATATGCGAAGTCCTTTCGTGGAGGTGTCTTTGAGAAGGCATCCTTTTTAACAATTGATTGCGAAAGGCGCTATCACCAAACCGACATTAACGTGCGCACGGGGCATATTTGTGGCTCTTTTGTGCAGCATTGCCGTATTCTCGGCCGAAGCAGCCCCGTCAGAGGGCCGTCATTTGTGCCGCGCGTGTAAACCATCTTTCCAGTCCCTGTGGGACTTTTCAGTGAGGTTGACCATGCGTATCACGTCCGAACTTATCTGCCAGGCCGCCGACCAACTCCACGGCTTTGTCGGCCTGAACCGCAAGAGCGGCCACTACATCGTGCGTTTCAGCGAAGACGCTTTCGGCATGGACGTCGCCGATGACGGCATCATCCCCACGGCTGAATTTGTCTGGCTACCTGCCACCGGCAATACCATGATTCTTTCGCGCGAGCGCCTGCAGTTGCTGCTGGACCAAAATATCGACGATCGCATCAACATCACCGAGCCGTTACGGGTGTACATGCGCCGGGTGGAGATTGCGCAGATCAGTGCGGTGCGTAGTTTGGTCAGCTGACTTATACGGCGAGCCGGTGTGTTTTGTGGAGTGAGCTTTTTTGTGAAGAGTCGGGGCACGGTTGGAACCGAGCTTCCTGTTGCAGCCCGGTTTCCACAGTAAGCCCGGTTCCACAGCAACACTGCTGCCCGCCAGAGCGATCACTGGCTGGCGAATGCGTAGGCCCGCTCCACCTTGCACACCCGCGTTTGAAACGCCGAATACCACAGCGCACGCCCTTGCTCGCGCACCGCTTGATGTTCGGCGTCCTGCCTCCACGCCAGAATCGCCGCCTCGCTGCTCCAGTACGACACGGTAATCCCCAAGCCGTCTTCGCGTGCCGACTCCACCCCGAGAAACCCCGGTTGTTCGCGCGCAAGTTCCAACATGCGCGCGGCGGCCTCAGCGTAGCCTTGATCACCTTGAGTGCGCACTGAGCTGAAAATTACCGCGTAGTAAGGTGGGGCGGGTGTGTTGGCGATCATCGAGACACTTCCTGGCAGGCGTTTAACAGTGCAATGGCCAACGGCGGCGTTATACCGTTGAGCGCAGCGCGTTCGGGTTGGAACAGCGTGGCGACGAAAAACGGATGGTCGAGCAGTTCGACTGCACGCAGATCGCCGGCCGAGTCATGACCGCAGGCAATCAGCTCGGCTTCGAGCAATTTGCCTGCAAACTCACGGTTTATGCCGTAACGGCAGCGATAGCCTTCTTGAATATCCAGGCTGCCGTAAGCGTCGGCGATGCGTGTGTACGGCGCCAAGCGCACGGTATCGGTCGCCTCTACCAAGGCGCAACTGAGCGGCGCGATCACCGCGCGTTTAGCCTCGGGGGCCAGCTCGCCGTGTTCGGCATCCGCCCAGCCCAGCACGTTGCGGGCATATTCCAGTACCGCGTGTTGAAAGCCGCCGCATGTGCCGAGGAACGGGCGTCGCTGCTCGCGGGCAAAACGAATCGCCCGCAGTGCGCCATCGGTGTCGCGGTACGGGCTGGCGGGCACGCACCAGAAGCCATCGAACGCGTGCAGTGGGGTGGTGGGCGTGAGCGAATCGGTGTCCAACCACTGCACCTGAACGCTCAGGCCGAGTGCTTCTGCCGCCTGCTGCAGCGCCACCGGAATCGCTTGGTGCGCAATAACGTCGGGGTTGTAATCGCCAATCAGGGCGAGCTGTACAGCGGGGGTTTTCATCGAGTACGTTCCATGGCTTGTGGTGTGCTGGTGCGCACTATAGATTGGCGTTCACGCAATCAATATTGGCGTTTACCCACATGCTCAATGCAGCAACGCACTATCAAATCGACTATGCAGACCTGTCGCTGATTCTCGCACTGGTGCGCGGCGGCAACCTGGCGCGCGCGGCGGCGCTGTTGCGGGTGGACGTGTCGACGGTGTTTCGTGCGGTGCGGCGCCTGGAGGCGGCGCTTGGCCAGACACTCTTTGAAAAAAGCCGTGCCGGCTACCTGCCCACCAGCTTGGCGAGCAACCTGGCGCAGCAGGCCGAACACGCGGAACAAGCCCTGGAGGCTGCGCGTATTGGTGTGGAGCAGGGCGGTGAAGTGATCAGCGGCACCGTGCGCCTGACCTGCACCGACTCGGTGTTGCAAGGCCTGTTGCTGCCGGCCCTGACGCAGTTCATGCCCGAGTACCCGGCGCTGACCCTGGAACTGAGCACCTCGAATGATTTCGCCAACCTCAGCCGTCGCGATGCGGACATCGCCCTGCGCCTGACCAAAACACCGCCGGAGCATCTTGTAGGCCGTTGCCTGGGCACGGTGGCGTATCAGGTGTTTGCCAGTGCAGATTTTGCGCGGCGCAATGCAGGCCGCGAGTTGGCCGAGCTGGCCTGGATCGCGCCGGATGACTTCCTGCCCGATCACCCCACCGTGGCCTGGCGCCGCGAGCACCTGCCGGGTGTGCGCCCCAGTTATCGCTGCAACAGCATGTTGTCGGTCGCCGAATTGGTGCGGGCGGGGCTGGGCGTTGCGGCGCTGCCGGATTTTCTATTGGCGGACGGCTTGCAGCCGCTGAGCCCCGCACTGTACGGGCACGACACGGCGCTGTGGTTGCTGACGCGCCCGGATTGCCGTGCGCTGCGGTCGGTGGTGACACTGTTTGACGAGCTGGGCCAGCACCTGCGATTACCCTGAACACAGCCATTGTGGCTATACGGCTTTTTGTGGCCCGTCGGCTTTGTGTGGTGGGCAGGCTTTTTGTGGCGAGCGGGCTTGCTCGCGTTGGGGTGCGAAGCAGCCCTAAAACCGGGCGCCGCGTTGTATCTGACAAAATGCGCTGGTTTTACCAGGGGGCCGCTGCGCGCCCCAACGCGAGCAAGCCCGCTCGCCACAAAAAGCCCGCTCGCCACATCAAGCCTTATTGCCATCACAAGCCTTCTGGCCACAAAAAGCCTGCTCACTGCAACAAACGCTTCACTGCTTTTTGCGGCTGGCGCGGTCACTCAAGGTTTGCGCATGAATTGCTCGTGCATTTCGCAGGTCAGCCTCTCGATACGCTCGGTAAGCTGCTTGGTCATTTCCGTCAGGCGGGTGTTTTGCTCGAGTAATTCCAACAGTTGCTGGGTGGTCTGTTCGGCTTGGGCCTGGCGTTCGGTGTTGGCGACGGCCAGCGCCTCGCGGTGCTGCGCATCGGCGTCGGACTGCGCCTTGTCGCGCGCGGCTTGACGCGTCTGGGCCAGCAGGATCAGCGGCGCGGCGTACGCCGATTGCAGGCTGAAGGCCAGGTTGAGCAGAATAAACGGGTACACGTCAAAGTGGGTGACGCCGGTGACGTTCAACACCACCCACAGCACCACGATGGCGGTTTGCGCACCGAGAAAGGTCGGCGTACCAAAGAACCGGGCGAAAGCTTCGGCTTTGAGCGCAAAGGTGTCGCTGCCGAAGGTCGGCGCCAGGTGGGCGTGGCGTCGATGAAAACGCAGGGGGTCGACGGGTGCGGCTTCTGGTTTGTCTGGGGTCATGGCGGGCTCGAATGCGGGGCATAAAGACAACCCGCACTATAGACCGAGCCCTGCGGCCAGGCACATGAAGATCGGGTCAGCGGGTGTCGCGCTCACGCGGAATGCGCGACCAGGTTATCGCTGACATTCACCCGGTTGCGGCCGGTGTCCTTGGCCACGTACAGCGCGCGATCCGCGGCGTTCAGCCACATGGCGGCATTCTTGAAAACGGGGTGAAAGTCCGCCAGGCCAATGCTCAAGCTGACGCGCAGATCTGGAACCTGCGGGTCGCGATAGTGGCTGAAATTTTCGCGCAGACGCTCCATCACCTGCGCGGCGGCAGGCAAGGGCATTTGCGGAAGAATCACACAGAACTCGTCGCCTCCGTAGCGCCCGGCCAAGTCGTTTTCCCGCAGGTGTTGACGCAGTTCCAGGCTCAATTGGCGCAGTACCGCGTCACCGACGATATGGCCATAGGTGTCGTTGATCTGCTTGAAGTGGTCAATATCGATCAGGGCGATCGTGGCGTGGCTGAGTTGCTGCCGGCACTTGTGGAACTTGAGGTTCAGCAGGTCTTTCCACGAGCCATTGTTGAGCAGGCCAGTAAGGCTGTCGACGCGGCTCAGGGCGCTGAGCGCGCGTTTGTGTTCCGACAGTTTGATCGCCAACTGATAACAGACCATACCGATGGCCATCGGATAAAGCGTCAGCACTGGCAGGCACGTGTAGACCTGAGCAAGGCTGACGTTGGGGTTGAAGGTGATTCCGAACAGCGCCCACGCCATGCCGATACCGGCGGCCTGCGCCAGCAGCCCGCGCAGGAACAAGCGTTTGCCGCCGGCCGCGACGTTGTTCATGGCCGTCATCGACAGCAGGGTTACCGCCGTCAGGGGCGCGAACTGTGTGGCCGCCGCCCAAAAGCCGCAGCATAACGAATCGTAGAGCAGGTTGCGCTGTTCTGCCTTGTAGGGAAATGGCGAGCGTATGGACAGCTGGAAGGCCACATGAGCCCACGCATAGCCATTGAATATCAGCAGCGCCCAGACCCAACCGGGCATCGCCAAGGGGTAAAGCGCGCCCATGACACTGATACAGCCGATACCCAGGCCGATGATCCTTGGCGTGTAGATGCGCCTGGCAAATGAAAGCCCTTTGCCTTGTCTGTTTTCCATAGTGTTCTGGGTCAGCTCTTTTTCGCAGATACAACAGCGTTCATCAGCGGGCAAAACCGCGGATCGGCCTTTAATGGTCAATATTGTCAGTTATTCGCGTAGGAATAATCAGTGTCCTTCCGGGCCATTTGCACAGCACAACCTGCGAATAGGCTAAAAACGACCGGGAATGTCGTGGATACGACAGCGCGTCAGTGCGGGCGGGGAGTGCTGACTTCGTAGCCGGCCAGGAACAGGTCGATGGCCGACTCGACAACGTTGGCCTGGCTGGCGGCGTCGAGCACAGGTTGGCCCAACGTGATCTGGGGCCAGAAGGCGAACGCTTTGAGCAGGCTTTGTATCTGGTGCGCCGCGAAAGCCGGATCGGTGCAGCACAGGCGGCCATCCTCGTGGGCGGCGCGTACCCACTGGGTGAAACCCTCTTCGCGTTTACTCAGGCGGTTGACCATGTTTTGCGCGCGTTCCGGCGAATGGATAGTGGCCGCAATCGCGACACGGGCCAGGTCGAGGAAGTTGGCGTCTGACATCATCTGCATCTTCGCCTGCAGCAAGCCGCGCAATTGCTCGCGCAGCGGGCGGTCGCTGGCGTAGCTCACGTCCAGTTGCGCGACACTGCTGGCCCACAACTGGTGGAGGATTTCGGCAAACAGCTCTTCCTTACTGGGAAAGTGGTTGTACACCGTACGTTTGGAAACGCCGGCGGTAGCGGCGATTTTGTCCATGCTGGTGACCTCGAAACCGTTAACCCGAAACTCGGCGATAGCCGCTGCCACGATGGCTTCGCGTTTGCGGTCGGTGAGGCGTAGTGGGGCAGTCATGGATAACGTTCGGCTCTAGAGGCAAATTACACTCGGTAGTTTACTTGCTCCGGGTTTTGTTGCAATCTAGAAACTACACTGTGCAGTGTAATTTATACGCGCAGTGTAATTTATGAGCGGACCGCAGGAGTCACCCGCAATGGCCACGATTTCAACCCGTCTCGCCCGCAAGCCCACCGCGCGCAAAGCCGCTGAGCGCGAGCAAGGGCACTTCACCAACGATGCCCCGGTGCAGCACGGTGGTCTTGGCAAGACGTTGCGTATTTTCTGGAACATGCTGTTCAACAAGCCACGCAGCACGCGGCCGGTGGGCAAAATCCCGGTGCAACCACTGACGCGTGAGCAACTGTTGGCCGCGCCCGATCACAGCGTATTCCGCCTGGGGCATTCCACCGTACTGCTGAAAATGCGCGGTAAATTCTGGGTAACCGACCCGGTGTTTGCCGAGCGCGCTTCACCGTTCAGTTGGGCTGGCCCCAAGCGTTTTCACGCGCCGCCCATCAGCCTCGAAGACCTGCCGCCATTGGAAGCCGTGATTCTTTCGCACAATCACTATGACCATCTTGACCGCAAGGCCGTGCTCCAACTGGCCGATAAAACCCGTTATTTTCTGGCCCCGCTGGGCGTGGGCGACACGTTGGTCAAATGGGGCGTGGACGCCAGCAAAGTACGCCAACTGGATTGGTGGGAAGGGACTGAGGTCGATGGCATTCGTTTTATCGCCACGCCGGCCCAGCATTTTTCCGGGCGTGGCCTGTTTGACGGCAACCAGACCCTTTGGTGTTCGTGGGTGATGCTCGACGGCGCGCGGCGGATTTTTTTCAGCGGCGACACGGGTTATTTCGATGGCTTCAAACGTATCGGCGAACAGTACGGCCCGTTTGACCTGACGCTCATGGAAACAGGTGCTTACAACGTCGACTGGCCGCATGTGCACATGCAGCCGGAGCAAACCCTGCAAGCGCATATCGACCTCAAAGGCCGTTGGCTGCTGCCGATTCACAACGGCACTTTCGACCTGGCGTTCCATGCGTGGCACGAGCCGTTCGACCGCATCATGGCCCTGGCGTGGGAGCGTAACGTGTCGATCACCACGCCCGCGATGGGGCAGGCGTTCAGTTTGAGCCTGCCTGAACGTGGGCATGCATGGTGGTTGGACGTAGAAACCGAGAGCGCAACGGAACACGCCGCAGGCTAGTCTTGGGCACGCTGGGAAAAAAGGAGTTTTCAGCGTGTTTCAGGCCTACGACAAACCTCGGATGAGAGTGCGATGATCCCGTGAAAGTTATTCTCGGGGTGCAGTTCAGGTGGAAAAAGAGTGTAGGAAGTATTGGCAATCAGGTATGCCCTGTCACCAAGGGGCTTCATTGCCATTGACGGGGTCGGAGGCAGCGCCGTCCCAAGCCGATAAAGCGCGCCAGGGCGGTATCGTCTTTGCTGGCGAGCACCATGGAGGCGTCGTTCCAATTCCCGGCTACAACGCGTTGCCTCCCTTGATGAGGTCCGCACGTGCCCCGTCCTTGTTACTCAACGCCTTGAGCGGTATCGACCCCACAGGCCCGGTGATGGTGGAAGTGCCCTTGGTGCTGAATAACACCACCTTCACCGCGACCCAATTGTTCTCGGGGTGGCGAATCGGTTTCGCTGACCGCTATGTATGCAGCGGTCAGGGCAGCCCTGCTTACCACAGCGCTGCTATGCGCCGAGCCTTCGACATCCTGCGCCAGGCTGGTGCGCGATTAGTGCCGGTCAACGCTCAACGCGCGCATGGCAGCGTTCAATTCACGCCGAACAGTCGTAATGAAATCGATGAGCTAGTGGCCGAGCATCTTCTGGACGCCTTGATGTCTGACGGCAAGAGCGCCGCGTTTCATGGTGCTTGCCGAAGCGGTCATGCCTCTCTTTGCGACACGTTGGAGGATGGCACGCAGCTCTGGTTTTATGGCCCATCCTGGTCACGTGATACGTTGCCCACCTTATTGGATGTGTATCGACGGATCAGCGCGTGTGCGCCCAATTAACTGAGCAACGTGTAGAAGCTGCGCACGCACGGTTTACACTCACTGCCATGGAGGGACCGCCATGGCCTGTAAAATCCACATCCTCGGCGCGGCAGGTGCCGGCACCACGACTTTGGGCAAGGCCTTGGCCGAACACCTGAATGTCGCTTATTTCGACTCGGACGACTTTTACTGGCAGCAAACCGAGCAGCCGTTCACCATGGCTCGGCTGCGCGATGAACGCACCCGCCTGTTGCTGGAACAAACTGCCGGCCTTGAAGGCTGGGTGTTGTCCGGCTCACTGTGCGGCTGGGGCGATGCCATGATCGAGCAATTCACCCAAGTGGTGTTTTTGCGTGTAGAGCCGCACGTGCGCCTGCACCGCCTGCGCCAGCGGGAAGTGCAACGCTACGGCGACCAGATTCTGCAAGGCGGCAGCCGCCATGAAAACAGCGTGGCCTTCCTCGCATGGGCGGCGCGCTACGATGGCGGCAACCGCAGCCTGCGCAGCTTGCGTCGGCATGAAAGCTGGTTGAAGCCGCTGACCTGCCCCGTGATCCGGCTGGACGCTACGCACCATTCGGCTGAGGCGTTGGTGACTCAAGTGATGCGGTTGTTGAGTTCATCAGCCGCGAGATGATGCCTTGTGCGGCCGGTTCTGCAGGCGCTGCGTCGAACCTGCGCGCACGCATGCCCCAACCCGGCGCAAACCCCGGGAAAAACACCAGCCCTTCAGCCTCCAACCGAAACGCCAACGCCAGCCGGGTGTCATCATCCACATCGCCCTGGCTTTCGAAGCGTTGCAGCGCTTCTACCGCCACGCCAGCCTGGCTGGCCAGGTTTTCACGGCTCCAGCCCAGCATCGCGCGGGCCTGCACACTGTGCGTGGCGGTAAATTGATGCAGGACGATTTGTTGTTCTACGAAAGAGCTCATTGCCAGAGAGTGCATGGGTGTTCTCCAGGTTCGACGGGGGAGGGCAAACTATACTGTGTTTTTGTACAGTTGTTTTGACCGCTCATCCACTGGATGTTTTTTTTGTCCGCGCACCTGCCTGCGTTACCCATGATCTGCCAGGGAGGTTGCGATGTTGGTGATTCGCCGGGAAACTTGCGTTGGTGATTTATTTGCGCAGGAGTACGCATGCTGACATTCAATTGCTCCAAGGCCGCTTGCGAATTTTTCAGCCGTGTTCGCAAGGGCAAAAAAAACACCTCAGTTGAACAGCCGCCGAATCCAGGGGCCGAGGATGAGGAGCTGCACGCAGACCCTAACCAGTGGTTGGTCCACGCAGCCACGGTTAAACGCAAGCATGTGCTGGTGGCGATACACTTGAAGACGCGTTACAGCATGTTGTTTTTTGACATGAAAAAAGCCGATGACGTGGGCTTTTTGCACACGTTTAGCCGTCGCTGGACAGAGGGTCTGATGGATCTGGCATTAAAGCGGGGCCTGCTGGATATGATCGACCCGCAAGCCTACGAGCGACTTTTAAGCGACTCGGTGCAATCCTGTCGCATGCTCCAGCGTAGTGACCGCAGCAGCCAAGGGCAAATCAACGAAATTTTGCGGCTGTTTAAATGGGATGCTGAAGATTTCGACTTTGTGACGCAACCCTGGAGCCCGCGCCGCTATGACGCGACCATCAATCAGACGCCCAGAACCATCACGGGGCTTAAGGGTTATGGCTTTCCTGAGGAAGAAATGCTGATCCACTGGTTAACGACGGTGGCTGGCGTAGAGGGGGCGATGGCTCAGGATGCACGTGAAAAATACCGGCAAAGCCACAGGTCACACTCGCTTACCTAATCCCCCTGCAACCTTGGGGCCTCCCGAATAATCAGGTGGTCGAGGTTCTCGATATTCGCGCTGAACACCCCGAACGTCTGCTCGGGGTTCTTTTTGCTCGGCACTTGTTTCAGCTCCGGCGTTACGCCGTAAAAGAAGCAGTACAACGCCCGCTCACTGCCCGCTGCGGCCTTGATCTGCTCCAGGAAGGCGCTGCGCTTGCGATAGTTCTCGATGAGCTTTTTGCTCAGGTAAACGTTGATCGAATAGGGCTTTTTGTCGAGCCATACCTTTTTTTCAAAGTCGATGCGAAAGCTGCTGGTGTAGTCCTTGATCGCTTTGATTTTGCCCCAGTAGATCAGGCCCTTGTGGTCTTGCAGGTATTCGATTTTCTTGAAAAACGTCCAGTAGGTTGCGCTGTGGTCGCCGATCTTCAGCGGCATGCGTTTGAGTGTGTCCTTGTCGTCAATATTCGACACATAACATTCCACCGGGTGGGCGAACACACTGGTTTTGTCCGGCGTGGCGTCGCTGCTGCTGTGGGCCGTGGCGGCACGCTTCGAAGGCGTTTGCGGTGGGGCTGGTGAGACGTTGCCCTCGGTGCCCGCCAGTGGCTGTTTACGTGGGTACTCACGCCGTGTGAGCACAAGTTCCGAGGGGAAATTGTCCTCGCGCTCGTTGTCATTTTCAGCGCTCGCGGCCTTGTGCGTGCTGGCATAGCGGCAGCCGTCGATATGCCGGGTGCTGGTCTTGTTCTTGAAGTGGGGCGTGCGCAGGTAGTTAACGTTTTTCGCGTTGAACGTGCTCAGCACATTGCCCGTACCGAACGCCGCACGGCAGGCATCGTTGGGGCACAGAAAGCTGTCCTTGTCGGAATTGAACGGGTTGGTTTCGTCGAAATTCAACTCTCGTACGTCGTAGATCGACAGCTTTTCGTCGAGACTCAGGCTGTACGCCGTGTCGAATTTCATAAGGCTCGGGTCCGTGAGATATGTAGCTGGATATTACGCAAATATCCGCAGGTATGGAGATCAAAAAATGTGGGAGGGGGCTTGCTCCCGATAGCGGTGGTTCAGCCGGCAAATGGGCTGATTGACACGCCCTCATCGGGAGCAAGCCCCCTCCCACATTAGATAGGCGTTATTCCAGACACTCGGCGGCCACTGAGAAAGCACAAGGTGCCGCCCACTGCCGTGAGGTGCGGGTATTTATGGCCGTGGTCGAAGCGGGCGGTTTCAGCGCCGCGCAAAACGAGCTGAATGTGGGCCTGGCCGCCATCAGCAAACAGATCTCCGACCTCGAAATTCGCATCGGCATGCGCCTGTGTACGCGGGGCAGGGAAGGCTTTGCGCTGACCGAAGAAGGCAAGTGGGTGTATCAAGCGTCCATCGAGTTATTTACCTCGGTAGACAGTTTTCGCGACAAGCTTAGTTCGGCACAAAACGAACTCATCGGCGACCTGAGTGTGGGCGTTATTGATAACACCGTCTCCGACGTTAATTCGCCGCTCGTGGCTGCACTGGGGAAATTACACAGCCAATCGCCAAAAATCAGACTGCGCTTACACGCCTCCCAGTTGGACGAAGTTGAACGCGGTTTGGTCGAAGGCCGCCTGCGCGCACTGTGCCCGGAACGCGTTCACTTGAGTACCGCGTTTAACTTGATCCTGCGCCACAACGCGCCGCGCAGCCCACTGGTAAAAGCCTTCGCGACGGCCTTGGGTGTAGACCTGAAAGCGACAACAATATTTTAGCGACTGCAGGCGAATCGGCCTGTTTCAGGGAAACCTTGAGCGCTCTTCAGTCTTGCCGAAATTAGACGTATATCCCGTTGACATATCCAGCCCTTGGTGTAGCGTTGCGTAATCAGGTGCTCATTAGAGGTAGGCCATCATGGACCAAGGTTCTGTATTTCAAAGCAACCGCAGCCAAGCTGTTCGTTTGCCAAAAGCAGCTGCCCTGCCGGATGACGTAAAGCGTGTAGATGTCGTGTCAATCGGTAGGGCCAGAATCATCACCCCGGCCGGTGAGTCATGGGACAGCTGGTTCGATGGCGATGGCGTCACGCCTGACTTCATGCCGGACCGCGGGCAACCCACTGAGCAAGAGCGAGAGTCTTTTTAATGCTCAAGTTCATGCTCGATACCAACATTTGCATCTTCACCATCAAAAACAAACCACAACAAGTGCGCGAAATATTCAAAAGGCATCATGGCCAATTGAGTATCAGTACAGTGACCCTGATGGAGTTGATTTACGGTGCCGAAAAATCATCTAACTCAGAGAGAAACCTGGCCGATGTCGAAGGCTTCGCTGCGCGCCTGGAGGTTTTGAAATACGACCAGAATGCCGCGATACAGACAGGGCAGCTTCGCGCAGAGTTGGCGAGAGCGGGGACTCCGATAGGTCCATATGACCAGATGATAGCTGGACATGCCCGTTCGCAGGGTTTGATTCTGGTGACTAATAATCGTCGCGAGTTCGACCGCGTGTCAGGTTTGCGAGTAGAGGACTGGGTATAAGCGCGCGGCAAAGTGTGATGCGAACGTCTGACGCTTACCCCGCGTGGCTTGCTGAATCTAACGGGTGAAGTTCCGTTGTCGGACGCGACTTGGCTAACACTGCATGCACCTACGCCTGCTCCGCCCCGCTCATTGATGCACGAAAGTTAAACGTCCTACATACCCGTCGTACGCCATAAAGCGAACCGTCTGATATTTGTGCAGCGCCCGTTTTCGTATGGTGAGCCCCTGAAATAAACAAGGCGTTTATCTAATGGCTAACCACGGCTACATGAGCATCAGCGGCGCGGTACAAGGTTTGATTTCGGCAGGTTGCTCGACCACGGCCTCCATCGGCAACAAATGCCAGGACGGGCATCGTGATGAGATTATGGTGTTGTCGTTCCAACACAATATGGCCAATAGAGGCAATTTAAGAGGGCCGGCTCACGGCCCGGTAGTCATCACTAAAAATATCGACAAATCATCCCCCTTGCTGGCCGTCGCGCTGGCGAATAGGGAAGAACTGGACTGCCTGATTCATTTCTACCGAACCTCCAGTTTCGGCCAGCAAGAAAAGTACTACACGGTCGACATTCGCGGGTGCATCGTCGCCGACCTCATCCTTGACGTGCCCTATGCCTTACTGCAAAACGACATGGACGCTCAGGAGCATGTCGCGCTGCGTTACCGTGAAATTCTCTGGACACATCACCCGGCAGGCACGAGCGGTTATGCCGCCTGGGATGTCGCGCAGTGACGCGCAACACCGCACCTCAAGGCCCGACGTCTCATGACACCTGGACGGTAAGCCAAGCCGCCGCCTATTTAACTAATCAAGCCTGTTTGATCAGTGCCAGGCATATCAGTGACGGCATTGTCAGGCTGCAATTCAATCGGGAAGTCGCCTATTACGCCCGTGGCATTGTTAACGACGTAGAGGAAGGGCGTAAAACGGTTGAGCAAGGGTTGCAGGATATCAAAGACGAGCAGTCACACCTTGGGCAACAGTCTTGGCAAATTGCCAGGAAAGGCATAGGGCTGGTTGCCGGTGGGCTCCAACTGGCAACGGGAGCAGGGGTTTGTTATGCATCCGTCGGTACGCTGTGCGCGTTTGTGGGTGTACCGATCATGGCGCACGGTGCCAACAATATGTATGAAAACGGACGAAATTTAATTCAAGCACGTAGCAATACCACAGGCCCCGTACGGCAAGGCTATCACTTGGCCGTTAAGGCGTTGGGGTATGGCGAGGATGAAGCAGACATTCTCTACGGCGGTGTCGATATTGCCATGTCTATTTATAGTCTGAGCCGGCTTGTGATCAAGCCGGATGCATGGCGATTATTTAGATACCTGCCCTCGGACAAAGTACGCGCCTATCGAACAATGAGCGGGTCGTCGTTAGGTATAGAGGCTTTTATGAACGCTGACACAGCCACGCAAATGCATGAGCGAATGCCCGAATGATTGTCGTCGGTGCTTTTTTGTATGTGTTAGGAGGTGCCGCGCTGTGCTATTACTTTAAATACAGGTTTTCGAAGCCGCGCTTGCGTAATTACACGTTGTACTTTTGCCTGATCGTGAATGGTTTTTTTGTCATCAGCTATATTCGGGTAATTGAACGTGGTGATTTTTTGTACAGGTGGCATAGGCCGGACCTATTGGTGCAATACCCAATATTAGTCTGGCTCGCCCTGGCTGGAATAATACTTCATGCGTTCGCCTTACCCATAGACAGAAAGCTGGGTAAGGGCAATCAGTAGGCTGGGCGTTAAATGATTCGTTCAGGTATCGACCCGAACGAATCATCTCAGGCCGTTCAACCTTGCCAACCTTCAGTGCCTGCGAATCTGCTTACGTCGCTTCTTCACATTCTACGGCGGTGTCGATATTGCCATGTCTATTTATAGTTTGAGCCGGCTTGTGATCAAGCCGGATGCGTAGCGATTATTCAGATACATGCCCTCGGACAACGTACGCGCCTATCGAACAATGAGGGGATCGTCGTTGGGTATAGAGGCTTCTATCGATGCTGAAACAGCCGCAAAAATGTATAAGCGAATGCCCAAATGATTGTCGTCGGTGCTTTTTTATATGTATTAGGGGGTGCCGCACTGGGCTACTACTTTAAATACAGGCTTTCGGGGCCACGCTTGAATAACTTCAAGTTGTGTTTTTGCCTGATCGTGAATGGTTTTTTTATCATCAGCTATGTTCAGCTGATTGAACGTGGTGTTTTTGTGTACAGGTGGCATAGGCCGGACCTGTTGATGCAATACCCAATATTAGGCTGGCTCGCCATAGCTGGAATCATAGTTCAGGGGTTCGCCTTACCCATTGGCGGAAAGCAGGGTGAAGACAGTCCGTAAACCTGGCTTTAAACGATTCGTTCAGGTATCTCCCCGAACGAATCATCTCAGACCGTTCAACCTTGTCAACCTTCAGTGCCTGCGAATCTGCTTACGTCGCTTCTTCACATTCTACGGCGGTGTCGATATTGCCATGTCTATTTATAGTTTGAGCCGGCTTGTGATCAAGCCGGATGCGTGGCGATTATTCAGATACATGCCCTCGGACAACGTACGCGCCTATCGAACAATGAGGGGATCGTCGTTGCACATAGAGGCTTCTATCGATGCTAAAACAGCCGCGCAAATGTATAAGCGAATCCCTGAATGATCGTCGTCGGTGCTTTTTTGTATGTGTTAGGAGGTGCCGCGCTGGGCTACTACTTTATGTACAGGTTTTCGGGGCCGCGCTTGAGTAATTTACAACTGTACTTTTGCCTGATCGTGAATGGCTTTTTCTTCATCAGCTATATGCGGCTGATTGAACATGGTGATTTTGTGTACGTGTGGCGTAGGCCGGATCTGTTGATGCAATACCCAATATTAAACTGGTTCGCCCTGGCTGGAATAATACTTCATGCGTTCGCCTTACCCACAGACAGAAAGCTGGGTAAGGGCAATCAGTAAGCTGGGTTTTAAACGATTCGTTCAGGTATCAATCTGAACGAATCGTCTCAGGCCGTTAAACCTTGCCAACCCTCAGTGCCTGCGAATCTGCTTACGCCGCTTCTTCGCATGGAAGTGCCGAAAGTGCGCATCCTGCGCCGCCGCCAATAACTCGCGGTCACCGCGCGTATCGCCCCAGGCCCGAAGCCGATAGTCCCCGAGGTCGCCATACACCGCCTCAAGCCGCAGCACCTTGTTCTCGCACCGGCAATTATTCCCGGTGAGCTTGCCGGTCAACACGCCGTCGACCACCTCAAGCTCAGTGCCAATCAACTTGATGCCCAGCCGATTCGCAAACGGCTGCAACACCAACGCCGGCGACGCCGAACACAACGTCACCTCCGCCCCGGAGCCCAACTCCTGCTCCACCGACAGCACGCCCGTCGGGCGCATCAACCGCGCCCAATTCTTCTGGCAATACTCCTCGGCCTTCTGCTGTACCCACGCCTTCTCCACCCCGGTCATAAAGGTGCGGATCAACTGCGCCTTCAATTCATCCCGGCTCATGCGCCGCAACAAAAAACGCAGCCCCGGCACCGCCAGCTTGACCATCCGGCCATAGAACTCGCCGGTGCCAAAGGCGAATTTGAGGAAGGGCACGAAACTGTCGTGGTGGGTCAGGGTGCCGTCGAAGTCAAAGACGGAAAGTACTTTGGCGTCAGCGGGGCCGGTTTCGAGCATGTCTGGGTTCACAGGTGGCCTCGGTCCTATCTAGTATTTTTTGAGCGTGCATCAGGTGTGACCGCAGGAGTTTACTCCCGTGCCAATCTTTGGACTTTTGCATAAAGCCCTTCGGTAAAAGCATCCCGATCACTCGACCGGTGGCAACGCTGATGGCAATTGGGGCACAAGGCTACAGCATTGGTGATGCGATCCGAACCCTTCTGGGCGAGGTGCTTGACGTGATGTACTTCAAGGAATGGCAAACCATCCACCTCGAAAGGCGCGTTAGCGCCGCAGCCTTCGCAAATGCCTTTGGCTTCTTTCAGCACCCAAGCGCGTACCCTCGGGTCGCGAATAAAGGAGGTACTGACCGTCGACACTTTCTGCGGCTGGGCAATGCCATCCGGTAATGTACGAAAAGGTTGTTGCTGCAGTTTGGACGCGCGGCGGATAAGCGTTCGCTCATCTGCGGTTTGGGCGGCGTCCTCGGATTCGAACACGCCCTGCGCGGCGAGCGCTTGTCGAATGCGCAACTCTACGCCTGAGCCTACGTTCTTCGCAGGTTTATAGCCCTCGATACGGTCCCAGCCCATACGGACGAGTACGGTAGAGATATTTTGCATGCGAAATTCTATAGAGCCCTTCGCACGGCCCGCCACCGGTCCTTCGCGCAAAAGACGGTTTTCGAGCGCTTTATTAAAAGGCTGGCCGTTCTTTTCCCACGCAAACATCTTCAAGTACGCCTCGACCGCCGCTGCTAGCTCCGCGTCGCTCCAGTCCGTTTTGTCTTTTGTAATATCCATACAGCCGCCGAGGGTGAAAAAACCTCGGACGATACTGATTAGCCATTATTGCGTCTATGAAATTTCCTACGGCTCGGTGGGATTTTGCGGTCGTCAGTCTCAGTAAATTCGCTGCTTCATTCGGAAAGCTTGAGCGAGCTTTCGCCACCATGGAGTTCGTTTTGATGTACTTCGATAGGTTCGATTAACCAGCAAATACGGCATGTCTCGAAGGCGTATCCACCCTTCATCCTGCCAATGCAGCAGGTTCAATGACATTTCAGGCCAATCCAACATGCTCAACAGCGGCCGCTCAACTGTCCGGGGCTGGCGCTGGTCACGCAACGTCGGAACGACTTCGTGAGTGAGCCAGCTGCGTAACAGCCGATTTTCCGGAGCGTAGTGATAGACCAACAGTGCGTAGACGCCAGACTCGCTGATCATCAGCATTTCCTCTGGTTGGCCGTGAAACAGTAGCCTCAGGCATTGCCGTTGATCATTGTCGAGCTTACGGGTCGTTCGTTCATCCAGGTAGTAGCCCATCAATCGCCCAAGGTCCCGCGCGCAGAACCACGGTTGGTTTTCTATAAGCAGGGCGTGTAGCTGAAGGTCGTGACGGGTGAAGACGACTGCAATAGAAGGTTCAGGCGTGATTGCTTTTCTGGCGGGCGGCAGGTCGAGCAGATACTGGCTAGGCATTTCCTATGATCTCTACGTGATTTTCGGAAGGGCAGGAGCCCAACGTAGAGAGCGGATTTAAGAAACTCCAACTTGCTTTGCCTCAATGCAGCAGTCATTCCGCCTGAATTTATGTCGGGCGGATTTTAGCTGTGTGAGTGAGGCTGGCTTCTACGTTGGGCGTTTCTTAGGCACCGGTGGACGAAACTACTCATTATCAGAATTCACTTCAATCACGCGATGGATGATCTTTGCGTAAGAAGTGTCCTGTTCAGATCACTCAGCATAAAAAAGCCCTGAACGAATCAGGGCTTCTTATTTTTACGGGGCTTAGGAATCAATCCCAGCTCAACGCCCCACCCGTCTGATACTCAATAACCCGAGTCTCAAAGAAATTCTTCTCTTTCTTCAAGTCCATGATCTCGCTCATCCACGGGAACGGATTCGTCGTGCCTGGGTACTCTTCTTTCAAGCCAATCTGCGACAAACGACGGTTAGCAATAAACTTGAGGTAGTCCTCCATCATCGCCGCGTTCATCCCCAACACGCCACGCGGCATGGTATCGCGCGCGTATTCAATCTCCAGCTGCGTACCCTGCAGAATCATCTGGGTCGCTTCTTCTTTCATCTCGGCATCCCACAAGTGCGGGTTTTCGATTTTGATCTGGTTGATCACGTCGATACCGAAGTTCAGGTGCATCGACTCATCGCGCAGGATGTACTGGAACTGCTCGGCCACGCCGGTCATTTTGTTGCGGCGGCCCATCGACAGAATCTGGGTGAAGCCGCAGTAGAAGAAGATGCCTTCCAGGACGCAGTAGTAGGCGACGAGGTTGCGCAGCAGCTCTTTGTCCGTCTCGACGGTGCCGGTTTCGAACTTCGGATCAGAGATCGAGCGGGTGTATTTCAAGCCCCACGCGGCCTTTTTGGCGACCGAGGGGATCTCGTGGTACATGTTGAAGATCTCGCCTTCATCCATGGCCAGCGATTCGATGCAGTACTGGTAGGCGTGGGTGTGGATCGCTTCTTCGAAGGCCTGGCGCAGGATGTACTGGCGGCACTCCGGGTTGGTGATCAGGCGGTACACGGCCAGCACCAGGTTGTTGGCGACCAGCGAGTCGGCGGTTGGCGCAGGATGTACTGGCGGCACTCCGGGTTGGTGATCAGGCGGTACACGGCCAGCACCAGGTTGTTGGCGACCAGCGAGTCGGCGGTGGAGAAGAAGCCGAGGTTGCGCATGACGATGCGGCGTTCGTCGTCGGTCAGGCCTTCGGGGTCTTTCCATACGGCGATGTCGGCGGTCATGTTGACCTCTTGCGGCATCCAGTGGTTGGCGCAGCCGTCGAGGTACTTTTGCCAGGCCCAGTCGTACTTGAAGGGCACGAGTTGGTTGAGGTCGGCGCGGCAGTTGATCATGCGTTTTTCGTCAACGGCGACGCGGGCGGAGGCGCCTTCGAGTTCGGCGAGGCCTTCGGCGACGTCGAGTTTGTCGAGTGCAGCCTTGGCGCGCACGATGGCGGCGGAGTCACTGGCGGTGACGGCGCGTCCTTCGAGTTCGGCGAGGCCTTCGGCGACGTCGAGTTTGTCGAGTGCAGCCTTGGCGCGCACGATGGCGGCGGAGTCACTGGCGGTGACGGCGCGCGCTTCGACGGCGGCGGCAGCGCCGGCACCGTCGAGGCGGTCCATGTTGGCTTCGCTCGCGTGGCCGGCGTTAGCGCCTTTGATCACCGCTGCACCGGTGTCCTCGTTGTCGACTTCATCCCAACTCAGCATCGAAATATTCCTTCCTGATCTGTTCTGACGGCGTAGGAAGCCGTCTAAAAATACGCAATTTGCAGGCTACTAGGCATTGAAATACTGCGCATAATGTGGTCGGTAAATACCGATACTGCACACTATGTAGTGGTCTGTTCTGTTTGTGGGCACACTATATGGTGTGTAACAAGGTTGGTCAACGCGCAGAAACAGGCGCGAAGGTCGCAGGCCAGGGGAGGCAGTCAGCAGCACTTGCCCGGCGCCCGCGGAAAAGGGCATGGTGCAGCGGCGCGATATTAAATAGAATGAATCTCATTTGAGACTCACTCGCGCCGCGCAGGTTGCTTGCCATGAATGATGCTGTTGTGCCAACCCACGTCCCCGAACTGACGTTGTCGAGTGTGTACCGTGACCACCGCAGTTGGCTCGAAAGCTGGCTGCGTCGGCGCCTGGGCAATACCTGGGATGCGGCGGACTTGAGCCAGGATACCTTTCTGCGCGTGCTCGCGAGTGCCCAGCCGATTGCGCAGATGCAGGAACCGCGCGCTTATTTGGTGACCGTCGGCAAGCGTCTGCTGGTCAACTTTCATCAGCGGCGCAGCCTTGAGCAGGCGTATTTGAATGCCTTGGCGACGCTGCCCGAGGCGTGCGTGCCGTCGCCCGAACAGCGCTGGTTGCTGCTGGAGACCCTGCAGGCGCTGGATGAATTGCTCGACGGTTTGCCGGTGCTGGTGCGCCGCGCATTTCTCTGGAGCCAACTGGAGGGTTTAGGTTACCGCGAGATAGCCGAGCGGCTTGACGTGTCGGAGCGCACGGTGAAGCGCTACATGGCGCAGGCCTACGAACACTGCTTGCTGGTGGAGGTGTGAGTCGCGACGTTGCGCGGGCCGCCGCCCAGTGGCTGGCGTTACTGGAGTCTGGCGCGGCCACCGAGCGTGACCACGCGAACTTGCAGCAATGGCGCGACAGCCATCCCCAGCACGAACAGACGTGGCAGAAAGCGCAATCGCTGCGCCAGCGCTTCAGCGACGTGCCGCAGTCATTGGCGATGGCCAGCCTGGACCGCCCGCAGCCGGGGCGGCGGGCGCTGCTCAAGCGCGGTTTGGGGGTTGTAGCGTTGGTGCCGGCTGCCTGGTTGCTCAGCCGCCAGTTGCCCATCGACGCCTGGCGCGCCGACCTGCATACCGCCACGGGGGAGCGCAAACGGCTGCCGTTGGCGGATGGCAGCAGCCTGCAACTCAATACCGCCACGGCGGTCGATGTCGACCTGGCACAACGGCGCATCAGCTTGGTCGACGGCGAACTGGCGCTGAGGGTTCCGGGGGCTGCGGCGTTGAGCGTGCACACCCGGTACGGCGAGGTAGACGTCAGCCAGGCCGAGGTGTGTGTGCGCCAGCTCGCCGCCGGGTGCCTGGTGTCGGTGCTTGAGGGCGCGGTGCAGGTGCGTGATGTGCGTGGAAACGTGACGACATTGAGCAGCGGTCAACAAGCAACGTTGCAGCCACGCGGGTTGGCTGCCTGGGCGCCGTTTGATGTGCTGCAATTGGGCTGGCGTGACGGCGTACTGACCGCACAGAACCAGGCGCTGGGGGATTTTCTGCGCGAGCTGGAACGTTATCGCCCCGGCGTGCTGCGCTGGGACCCAAGTCTTGAAACGTTGCGCGTCACGGGCAGCTTTCGCCTGGATGACACCGACCGCATTCTCGCCTTGCTGGCGCAAACCCTGGGGCTTGAGGTGCGCGCACGCACGCGGTATTGGGTAACGTTAAGCCGTACGTTGGTTTGACACTTACCGTGACTATGGCAAGCCTGCTCGCCACATGAAACGCCTGTCCACATAGTCCCCGGCAACTGCACGTCTAAATCACATGCGCCCGTTGCAGCTCGGTCAACGACAGCGCCTTGAGCTGCGCCAGCAACGGGTCACGCCGGTCGCGGGGGTGGGGCAGGTCCACCACCAGTGCCTGGCGAATGCTGCTCGGGCGGTTGTCCATCACCAGCACTCGATCACTCAGGTACAGCGCTTCGTCCACGTCATGCGTCACCAGCAGCAACGCAATGGCATGGTGTTCGGCCAGTTGCAGCAGCAAGTCTTGCAGCTTCATGCGGGTGAACGCGTCCACGGCGCTGAACGGCTCATCCAGCAGCAACACCTGCGGGCGTGAATACAGGCCGCGCGCGATGGCCACGCGTTGCGCCATGCCGCCGGACAACGCCTTGGGCAGCGCTTGGTCGAACCCCGTGAGGCCGACCTCCTCGATCAACTGGCTGACCCAGGCTTGGTCATAGTGGTCGTCATCGCTGAACCCGATGTTCTGCGCAACCGTCAGCCAGGGCATCAGCCGTGGCTCCTGGAACACGAACGCGACCTCGCCCTCGGGGCTGCGCAGTTCACCCTCAAAATCGGTTTCAAGGCCGGCAACAATGCGCAGCAAGGTGCTTTTGCCGCAGCCGCTTGGCCCCAGCAGGCTCACGGCTTCGCGCGGCTGCAAGGCCAAATGCAGGTGGGTCAACACCGGGGTGTCGGCGAAGCTTTTGCGCTCCACCCGAATCTCTAATAAAGGCTGCATGCTCATTGCTCCGCGCCTTGGCCATTGAACGTGTCGCGCCAGACCAGGCAGCGTTGCTCAAGTGCTGCGAGCACGCCGTCGCTGACTTTACCCAGCAGCGCCAACACGATGATTGCCGCCAGCACGATGTCTGGCCGTGAGGTTTCCCGCCCGTCGCTGAGCAAGTAGCCCAAGCCCTTGGTGGCCGCGATCAGCTCGGCCGCCACTAAAAACATCCAGGCCAGGCTCAAGCCGCTGCGCAAGCCGGTAAACAGGCCGGGCAGGGCGGCGGGCAGCAGAATGCGCCGCACCAGCCGGCGCCGGCTGAAGCCGTACATTTGCCCGACTTCCACCAGTTTGCGGTCGATGTCGCGAATCGCTGCGACGCCGTTGAGGTATACCGGAAAGAACGCGCCAATCGCGATCAGCACGACCTTGGAGGTTTCATCAATGCCCAGCCACAGCAGCAACAGCGGCACCCACGCCAGGCTCGGGATCGAGCGCAGCCCGGCGAAGGTCGGCTCCAGGTAAGCCTCGGCTTCGCGGCTGAGGCCAACCCAGGCGGCAAACACCAGCGCCAGGCTTGCGCCAATCGCAAAGCCTGCCAGCACCCGCAACAGGCTGGCGCTGATGTGTTTCCAGAGTGCGCCTTCGGCGAGGTCGCCAAGGGTCACGGCAATTTCGCTGGGCGCCGGCATCTGGTACGACGGCAGCCAGCCGATCCGTACCACGACCTCCAGCACCAGCAGGATCAGCACCGGCAACACCAACCCTTTGAGCCGACGAGGCCAGGCGCTGCGAGGGGTGGCCGTCGGCGCCGCGAGGTCGGCGGGCAAGGCTTGGCTTTTGCTGGTCATCAGGCGCCCCTTACGGTGTTGGCAGGGTCTGGCCGAACGAGGTGTCGATCAGTTGGTCGATCACCTGGTCCACGTTCACACCACGGCGTACCAACGCTTCAGACACCAGGATCGGCGCGGCGGCCTTGGACGCGAGTACATCCTTGGCGCTCAGCAACGGGCGGCTCAGGTCGGTGCGCGAGAGTTGCAGCTTGGCCACTTCCAACGGCAGGCCGGACTCATCGGCGAGCAGTTTGGCGAACTCATCCGGGTGCTTCACCGCCCAGTCGCGGGCTTTCTCATAAGCCCCAAGCACTGTGGTGATGGTCTGTGGATGCTCTTTGGCGTACTGCTCGGTCACGCTGACCACGCCGAAGCTGTTGAAGTCTTTGTTGCGGTACAGCAAGCGCGAACCGGCCTGCAGTTGGCTGGCGGCCATGTGCGGGTCCAGGCCGGCCCAGGCGTCGACGTCACCTTTTTCCAGTGCGGTACGGCCGTCCGGGTGTTGTAAATGCACCAGTTCGACGTCGTCTTTTTTCAAACCGGCTTTTTGCAGGCTGCGCAGGGTGAACAGGTACGGATCGGTGCCTTTGGTGGCCGCGATCTTTTTACCCTTGAGGTCGTTGACACTGTTGATCGGCGAGTCTTTACGCACCACCAAGGCTGTCCACTCGGCGCGGCTGTAAACGTACACCGATTTGATCGGGCTGCCATTCGCCCGGCTCAGCACGGCGGACAAACTGGCAGAGGAGGCGAAATCGACGCCGCCGGCGTTGAGGTATTCCAGCGAACGGTTGCTGCCCTGGCTGAGTACCCAGCCGACTTTGGTGTGCGGCAACGCTTGTTCCAGCCAGCCGAAATGCTTGAGCACCAAGCTGACGGGTGAGTAGTAGGCGTAATCCAGATTGACCTGCGCGGGGTCGGCGGCGAAGGCCTGTGGTTGCAAGCACAAGGCCAGGGCGCAGGCGCCCAGTAAACGTTGGGTGAAGGGTTTCATGGAACAGCTCCGGACAAGGCGTTGAGAGAAGGCTTTTCTTATATTCAGAAAATTGAATTGGCATGTTCAATCATGCTTTATAGGAATATGCAGTCTCTGTGCCAGCTTGCGCGCAGGCGTAATTGCTAAGGGCCGGGCAGGCAGAGCTGTGGCGGGAGCGGGCAGATTGTTGATCTGCTGTGGGTGGGTGAACAGTTCTTATATATCCATTTCGTATAAATAAAGAGTTATATATTCTTTTTAATGCGGGATCAGATAGCGCATTTTGAGTGCCTGCGCATTTGTGCGGATTGACCAACAGCCAAAAGGAAAGCCTGCATGACTATTAAAGCGATCAATGTGCGCAACCAGTTCAAGGGCGTGATCAAGGAAATTCTGCTGGGTGAAGTGGTGTCCGAAATCGACGTGCAAACCGCGTCCGGCATCGTCACCTCGGTGATCACCACTCGCTCGGTGCGTGACCTGGAATTAAAAGTGGGCAGCGAGGTGATTGCTTTTGTGAAGTCGACCGAAGTGTCGATTGCCAAGCTGTAACTCACTTTCAAAGGTGAGCGCGAGCAAGCCCGATCGCACACGTTGTTCCATGCACACACCGTTTAGCCTGCAGCCACCCTCACAGGGTGGCTGTCTGCGTTTATTCGGTTTGAGCACGCCTGCGAGTGGCGGACACTGGTTGCGAAAAGTTTTGAATTGAGTGCGCTGGCCTACTTTCAATCAATATGTTTGAAAATTGTTTAACGCGTGTACGTCGCTTAATTACTGATCTGGAACACTTTGTAAAATGATCAACAGTGTCGGCGGATTAGTCTGATGGTTGCCTGTTTCATTGCCTTGTTAGGCTCGTTTGAGGGATTAATCATATAAGGAATTGGTGTTGGTGAACTTAATACTACGGTAATACTCATGCGTGTTTCGCCCTCCGCAGCAAGTGTGTCTTTTTCTACCGAACTACCGGTTAGTGCAACTAAAATTTCTATTGCTGAACAACCATCGGCTCCAGTGCTTAGCAGTCCACGCCGGGACACAGCGCTTGTAACAGATTACGATCGGGATGCGCCAAAAGAGATTATTCCAGATGAGGAAGTTCCTGCGCGTTTTCATTCGCACGTTATAAAGGCCAAGTACGGCGCCGCCAGCAGCGATTACGTGCGTGGTTATGACCAACCCGCGTCCATAACGCTGCCTGGCTATAGCGCCGCCCTCAAGGGTACGGCGCTGATGAAACTTGCACTGGATAATCAGCTCAGTCCCGAGCAAATGGGCGCCTTGCAGCGCATCAGTGAACAGCATGTGATAGAAGGCGCACAAAAGAATGTGAGCTTGTACACCTCGGTCATGACCAAGGCCGGTGTGACGACGACCCCTAATCCGCAAAGTTACTACCTCTCCATGATCAACCAGTTGTCGGGAGGTGAATGCGCGGGGTTCTCACACGCCCTCTCGCTGGCGGTAGCCGAGGGTAAACATCATGTGTTTCTGGGGAACATCTTTCAGGCCACCGCCGACCCGGATGCGCCCGAATCCCAAGCGTTTTTCCGCAAACTTGCCGAGGTTCAGGGCGCGTTGAAATACCGTGATCTTGCGCATGATCCTGCCACGGTGAAGGTCGCGCCCTACACTGCCATCATCCCGCAACTTAACGATTCGCCTGCCACTAAAACATTGCTCATCAGCAGTACAGGTCATCGCCTTACAGCGGGTGTGATCGTTGGGCCGGATAATAAACGAACGTATTACTACAGTGACCCGAATGTCGGCCCTACCTGGTTTTCTTCTGCCGAGCTTTTGGCAGAGGGTGTAAAGAAGGTGTTCACTGATCCCAGGCTGGCGTATTTGATTCAACCACTAACGGCCGAATCGATTGCGGCGTTAGGCGGCGACTCAAACGGGTCGTCGACGCCTTCAACGAACGCCGCAGTTGAACCAAAATATCTTATCAGTGTGTTTAACCGGCACCATATTCCGAGCATGTCCGGCGACACCAACGACATCAAGTTTCTGTATAACGCTCCGTTGGGCGGCCTCGACACCGTCAACGTCATTACGGCATCAAGGCTGCCGACGTCGGAGGCGTTTCGTCTTCAGTCCGCTTCGCCTGTTAATGACGCCTTGGTTGACTACAACTGGGTAGCGCAAGGGCTGGACGCGTTGCAGGAAAAAAAAGGCATGGCGCAGTTTCACCAGGCAACGGCCGTCTTGAGCGACGTCAAAGACTTTATTGTCAAACATCCGGACTCCGTGGTTATTTCAGCCATGAAGGCACTTTCCCAACAACTAACCAATGCGATCAATGAGGCTGCCGCGCCGGTTGATTATCCTTATATCTTTGAGCGTATGGAGCAAGACCGCGTCAAGTTGGCAGAGGACAAACTGGGTTTACCCAAGCAGTCTGCGACCGAGGTTATTCAGGGTAAGCGCGTTGATATAAAAAGCAGTGGCAACGCCACTCCCGAGATGATTAAAGGCGTTTCGGTTGCTGTCGACGCAGCGCTGCAAAAGCTTTCCCAGAGTGATCCGGCCGCCTTCGCGGCGTTGGGTGAGAAGATCAAGGTGGTGCTGGCCAACCCTGGCGAGCAAGCGCAAACACAGCTGCGTTTAGGCGCTGCGCCTACGCTTATCATGGGCGACGACTTTTTTGCGCCCCTCGCGGCGAGTGACGCCACCGTCGCCGATCGCATTGGCCTTCAGGGTCCAGTAAGTGTTGATAATCACTCTGCGCACAAACAAGCGGCGCTAATCGCTGGCAAGCTGGGTATGGTGAGTTATTACAAGGCCAATTCCACAGCGTTCCTGACGATGGCCAACAACAACCAGCCCTTTCGCGGCGACGGTAGTCACCTCAGCTCGCGCGCTTCAAGAACGTTACGTGATTTTGTCGCCGAAGCCTTCACCGCGCGCCTCTACGATGGAACACTCCACAGTCGCGTCGAAACCTCAATAAGAAATGTTCTGCCATTACCTGCCGTCAGCCTGGCGCCGGTAACGCCACCGATTACCGGTGTGGCGCCCATCGACCCGGCGCAAGTGACGCGCTTGCAACTACTCGACGCCGCCGGGCCTGGCGTGCGCATCGGTGAAGTGGAAGTCAGTCGTGTCGAGCTGTATAAAATGGGCGCGCACATCGATGGCAAGCCGATTGAGGGCGCGTCGGCCGATGACGCGGACGGTCGCAAGCTGGCCAACGCAGTGCAGATCGACTACGCCCGATTTGCGGCTTATCGCAAATCAGCGCCGACTGACGTTGTTGAGCGCATGGCTAATATCGTTGCCGAGATCGCGGCCAATCGCAATATAGCCGCTGCACCCCTGATCTCCCGTGCTGACGGTGGGCGGGTGCCGGACGCGTTGCAACAGCGCCTGGTTGAAATGGGTCAACAGACTGCTGCGCTGCAAGCGCTTGAGGGCAGCGGCAACCCGTTGCCCGCCGATTTTTTCAGCGCAGAGTCATCTGCCAAGGCTGGCGCGACTAACGCCGCAGGGCTGGGGTTTCGAGCCTTCAGCACTTATCAGGGGCTGCGCAGCGGCATCGAGAGCCTGGAGCAAGGGGACACTACGGCAGCGGCCATTGGTTTGGGCGCTGTCGCTGCGGACTTCGTGGGCGAGGGCGCCGAGTATGCCTTGAACCGCGCGGCGCAAGAGATCATCAGCAGTAAAGCGGCCTCCATTGTCGGCTTCAAGACCAGCAGCGTCGGCAAGATGATTAGCAAGGCCAGCGCGGGTGCCGGGGCGGTTTTCAGTGTGCCTTTTGACGTGTACGCCGCGATAGATTTATTCGCCAAAGCCGGCCGTACCACGGGCAAAGAGGCTCAGGACCACTATGTTGATGGTGCTTTCGCCGTCACCAGTGCGGTCACCTCAATTGCCTTGAGCGCTGCCTTTATGGCGCGTAACGGTGCTTCAAGCCGAGTGGCACTGACCGTGGCGGGCACCTTGATGAGTGCGCAAGCGATTTATAAGGCGGTGCGTAACGTCGAGGCGATTGAAAGCCACACGTCGCTGACAGATCAGCAGAAAGTCAGTGTCGGGCTGAGGTCATTCCTGGGGATCGAACCGGGGTTCGATGTCATGAAGCCTTACCTTGAGGCAAAGTATTCCAAGGCGAATGAAGAGACCAACAGGGCGCGCTACGAGAGCTTTCTGCAAGGCCCGGGTAAACAATACTTTGAGCGGGTTGTATACGGCTCCACCGACGTTGAGGCCACCCGGGTTCCCGGGAGTGTTGGGCTGACGCCCTCACTGTGGTATTCGCCGATCACGTGGTTGCTGAACCTTATTCCGGCGCCGGGTCTGGTGACGGAGGTTGTCGCCACCGGCGGCGATGATCATATTTCAAGCAAACTCACCTCTTGGAATACCAAACCGGTCAACACCGTGGAGGGTGAGCAAGGGGAAAGCAAAGCCACATTCTGGGACTTGGGCGAGGGTCGGGACTGGGTGGTGGGCGTTGAGAAAAAGCCCAACTATTTCGTCATGGGCGGCGGCAAAAAAGGGATTACCGGCGGCGATGCGGACGATAAGGTCGTCTTCGGCGCCGATGCACGCCAGTCATTGGAGCAAGCCAGGCAGGTGGAGGAAACAATCGCCCTGGAGGGCAATCCACACCGCAGCGTACTGGATGGCGGACGTGGGCGTAATACGCTGATTTTTTCCGGGCCTTTAGTGTCAACTTACAAAGAGAATGGCCAGGACAGGCGTGTCAGATACTTGGGCCATTACGTAGATTTAAAAACCAATACCGTCTCAATCAGAACCCCGGTCTCACTCAAAAATCGCGACCTGATGGCCGGTTTAAAAACGCTCGCGTCTATCCAGTCATTTTCTGATGTGACGACGGTTGCGAATGGGCAAAGCATTCTGCAAGGCAATGACCAGAACAATTTGATGACGCTTAATGGGCTAATGGACAGAGTTTTTACCGGAAAGGGCGCGAACGTTATTGTCATCAACGGTGGCGCCGCCGTCGTCGGTGAGGGCGGGTTCAACACCTACCTGGTTAACAAGGGCGCCCAGGCCAACAGCACCGTAGAGATCGATGACCCCGCCGACAGCCTTGTCAGGCTGGACTACAGCGCGGAGCAAGTGTCGGGCTGGACGTTGCTGCCCTCGGGCAATTTGATCGTAACCCTCACCGGTGATACGCCTGCGCAAACGCGGATTATGGTTATCAATAATGCGCTTGCCAATGACGCGCAAGATGATAAGGCGCGGCCGACGTTCATCACCAATGACGGCGTGATGATCACGGTCAGCGCGCCGCGCACGGCTGGCTCATCCGAGCGAGTTGTGCAGTTGAACAGCGTCAAGGTTGAGGCTCGCAGGCCCCAGGCCTGACGCAGGCAAAAGCTCGTTGGCACGCGGACGTGCCCACCCGTTTCAACGATCCAGCAAGCTGCGCTCCATGCGCAGCAAACCTTCTTCCAGCATCGCCCGTGGGCAGCCGAAGTTCAGTCGCACACACTGCTGGCTGTCATCGCCGAATTCGATCCCGGCGCTCAAACCAACTTTGGCCTGTTCGAGGAAAAACTGCTGTGGGTCATCCAGCCCAAGCGCGCTGCAATCCAGCCAAGCCAGGTAGGTGCCTTGAGGGGCGTGCATGACGACGCCGGGCAAGCGCGTTTGCACCGCGTTGAGCAGGTAATCGCGGTTGGCTTGCAGGTACTGCAGCAGCGCGTCGAGCCAGTCACCGCACTGGCTGTAGGCCGCGCGAGTGGCTTCCAGGCCCAGCGGGCTGACGCTGTCGACCATGCCGCAGCGTGCATTAGTAAAACGCTCGCGAACCTCGGCGTTTTGCACCACGGCAAAGCAGGTTTTCAGGCCGGCCACGTTATACGCCTTGCTCGCCGACATCAGCGTGATGGTGCGCTGCGCGATCTCCGGGCTGAGGCTGGCGGTGGGGATGTGGCGGCGGCCGTCGAAGCAGAGTTCGGCATGGATTTCGTCGCTGATGATCAGCGCGCCGTTGTCCAGGCAGGCGTTGGCCACGGCCAGCAGCTCTTCGCGTGGGAAGACTTTGCCGATGGGGTTGTGCGGGTTGCTCAACAGCAGTGCACCGGCGCCGCTGAGCGCCTGGCGCAGGGCGGGCAACGGTGTGAGGTATTCACCGTTAACCTGCACGAACGGTACCTCGATGCGCGGCAGGTTCCAGTTGCCGGGGGCCAGGCGAATCGGGCGGTAGTTGGGGGTTTGCAGCACGACGGGCTGGCCGGGTTTTACGAACGCGTGCAGGGCCATGTTGAAACCGGGCTCTACGCCTGGCAAAAACAGCAGGTCATCGGGTTCGACGCGCCAGGCGTATTTGGCCCACAGGTCGGCGACGATCGCGTCGCGTACGTCCGGCCCGGCAACGCTGTAGCCGAGAATTTGCTGGTCGAGGCGGTCGTGCAAGGCTTGCAATACGGCGGGTGGCGCGGCGATGTCCATGTCGGCGATCCACATGGGCAAGACATCGTGCGGGTAGCGGTTCCACTTGGTGCTGCCGGTGCCGAGGCGGGAATGGATCGTGTCGAAATCAAAGCTCATGGGGGGCTCGTGTGGTGGGGCGCTGGAGAATGGCGCTGATTCTAGCGGTATTAGGTTTTTCAGCTATGGGGATTTCAAGGCGGGCTTTTTCACCGCTACTCCACCTGCGTGAGCAGCCGTTCGACCGCCGCAAACGCCACACGCCGGCGCGCGTCCCAATCGCCTCTGATCACCAGCATGGGCTGCTGATGCTGTTGCATCCAGTCCAGGCTAGCTTCAAAAAACGCCCGGCGATCCGCCAGTTGCGGCTGGCAACGCTGGCCGTCGGCGGTCCATTCCACATCCTCAGGGGACAGCAGCACGTGCAGGTCGTAATGCCGCGCCAACAATTCGCTGTCGAGCCACGCCGGGTAGTCACCGAACAGCGTCTGGCTCCACAGCTTGTTGGTCAGCAAGTGGGTGTCGAGGATCAACAAGTGCGGCTGTTCGGCGCGTGCAGCATCTTCCCGGGCCAGTTGACCCTGAGCGATCGCCGGGATGTCCGCCAAGGTGGTGTCACGCTGGTGATGGTCGATGAAGTACCGTACGTATTCCCCAACCATCAGCCCGCCGAACTGCGCGTGCAGTTGCGCCGCCAGCCAGCTTTTACCGCTGGATTCGGGGCCGGCGAGTACGACCACCTTCATGCGCGTAACGCCGGGTCGGCGCGCCATTCACGCCAGCCTTGCACGGCGATGACGGTGAACAGCGCGTAGAGTGCGGCGGTGAGGTACAGGCCCTGATAGAGGAACAGCCCGGTGGAGATCACGTCCACGGCGATCCACAACGGCCAGCATTGCACGCGTTTTTGCGCCATCCACAGTTGCGCCACCAGGCTGAAGCCAGTGAGCGCGGCGTCGAGCCAGGGCTGGGCGGCTTCGGTCCAGTGGGCCATGGCCGCACCGAGCAGCAGGCCGAAGACGGCGCCGACGGCGAGGTGGGTGATGATCGCCGAGGTGCCGAGGCAGGTCACCTCGCGGCCTTGTTTGACGCTGCTGGTGCGCGTCCATTGCCACCAGCCGTAGAGTTGCAGCGCGGCGTAGACCACTTGCAGCAGCATGTAGGAATAGAGTTTCGCTTCCCAGAATACCCAAGTGTAGAGCACCACCATCACCAGACCGATGGGCCAGCACCACGGGTTTTGTTTGACCGTGAGCCAGACAGCGATCACCCCCAGGGCGGCGGCGAACAGTTCAAGCCCGGACATGCTGAATCCTTGGGAGAGTGGGAGAGGGCGGGGATTGTAACCAGCGGTGGGGAATCTTCAAACTGTGAGACGTTGGGTTCGGATTCTCAGTGGTTTATGTGGGAGCGGGCTTGCTCGCGATTACGATGTGTCAGTTGAAAAATACTGATCTGACACACCGTAATCGCGAGCAAGCCCGCTCCCACAGTTTGATCGAGTGCGACCTAAACCTTGAACAGCCGCAACAACCCATCAAGCTGTTCACTCAACCGACGCAAATGCTCACTCGCGACGCTGGACTGTTCGGCGGCCAGCGCGGTGCTGTGGGACAGCCCGGCGGCCTGTGTGACGTTCTGGTTAATGTCCTCCACCACGTGCGCCTGTTGCAGCGTGGCGCTGGCGATCGAGGCGTTCAGCCCGCTGAGGTTGAGCAGCGCCTGGCCGATGGCAGTGAGGCTGGCACCGGCTTGGCCGGCTTGTTCGATGGTCAGCTGCGAGGCGCTGTGGCTGTCGCTGATCACCTTGACCGCCGCTTCCGAGTGGCCTTGCAGGCGCTCGATCATCACCTGAATTTCGGCGGTGGATTTTTGCGTACGCTGGGCCAGCAAGCGCACTTCATCGGCCACCACGGCAAAACCACGGCCTTGCTCGCCCGCGCGTGCGGCTTCGATAGCGGCGTTGAGCGCCAAAAGGTTGGTCTGGTCGGCGATGGAGCGAATCACTTCCAGCACGCCACCAATCTGCGTGCTTTCGCTGGAGAGTGTGCGGATCACTTCCACGGCCTGGCTGATGGTGCTGGAGAGCTGGTCGATCTGCTGCAAGCTGCCGTCGATATTGATTTGGCCCTGTTGCGCCTGGGCCTGAGCATTGCGCATTTCGCTGGCGGCATGTTCGGCGTTTTTCGCCACGTCCTGCACGCCGTAGGTGACCTGGTTGACCGCGGTCGCCACCAGTTCCATCTGTTGCGACTGTTGCTGGCTGCGGTCGTGCGCCTGGCTGGCGCTGTTGCCCAGCTCGGTCGATGACTGGCCAAGCGCGCTGGCGCAGGTCTGCAATTGGCTGACCACGTGATGCAGCTTGGCGGTAAAGCTATTGAAGTGCACGGACAGTTGGCTGACTTCGTCGCGCCCGTGGGTGTCGAGGCTGCGGGTCAGGTCGCTTTCGCCGCTGGCGATGTTGGCCATGGCGTTCACCGCCGCCTGCAACGGGCTGACGATGCTGCGCGCGATCAACATGACCAGGGCGGCCATCACCAGCGCAATAGCCAGGCCGATCAGCGAGGCTTTCCACACTTGGCCTTTGAACTCGGCCTGTACGTCGTCCACGTACACGCCGGAGCCGAGAATCCAGCCCCACGGCTCGAACAGCTGGATATACGAGGTTTTCTCCACCGGCGCTTCGGCGCCAGGTTTGGGCCAGCGATAGTTAACGATACCGGCGCCCTTGGCCTTGGCCAGGATCACAAACTCGTTGAACACCGCAAAACCGTCAGGGTCACGAATCGCCGAGAGGTTCTGGCCGTCGAGCTTGGGGTTGGCCGCGTGCATGATCATCACGGGCGTCAGGTCGTTGATCCAAAAATAGTCGTCATGGTCGTAGCGCAGGCCACGCACCGTGCTCAGGGCTTGTTGCTGCGCCGCTTCGCGGGTCAGTACGCCGGTTTTCTCAAGGTTTTGGTAATAGGTGAGTACGCCGCTGGCGGTTTGCACCACGTGCTGGGTTTGCTGGCGTTTGGCCTGGTAGAGGTCGCCATGGATCTGTTTGAGCATCAGCAGTCCCAGGGTCAGCAGCATCAACACGGCAACTACCAGGATCAGCCAGAGGCGGCGGCTGATCGACATGCTGCGCAAACTGTTCATCGTCCTGTCACTCCGTGCTTTTTATAATTGTGGGCGCTGCATCGACATTTCCCGCGTGTCTGATAGGCTTTCGGCCTGAAATTGAAAAACCTGAGTACTCGCTGATTTTTCACGGAAATTTTGCAGTCCGGTGTTGAGAATCAACCCCGGGCCTTGAGTGCGCTCGTCGTCAGTGAACCCTTAAAAAAGACTAACAAGGCACGCCGATGGGCATGACCTTTGGAGAAAGCATGGATTTTTGGACCGCCATACAGGCATTGATTCTTGGCGTGGTGGAGGGGCTGACAGAGTTCCTGCCGATCTCCAGTACCGGCCACCAGATCATCGTCGCCGACTTGATCGGCTTCGGCGGCGAACGCTTCGAAGCGTTCAACATCATTATCCAGTTGGGTGCGATCCTCGCCGTCGTCTGGGAGTTTCGGCGCAAGATTTTCGACGTGGTGATTGGCCTGCCAACCCAGCGCAATGCCCAGCGCTTCACCGTCAACCTGATCATCGCGGTGTTGCCGGCCGTGGTGCTGGGGGTGATTTTCGCCGACCTGATCAAGCACTACCTGTTCAACCCGATCACCGTGGCCACAGCGTTGGTAATCGGTGGCGTGATCATGTTGTGGGCCGAGCGCCGCGAACATGCGGTGCATGCGCACAGCGTGGACGACATTACCTGGAAAGACGCGCTCAAGGTCGGCCTGGCCCAATGCCTGGCGATGATTCCGGGCACCTCGCGTTCCGGCGCCACCATTATTGGCGGCTTGCTGTTTGGCCTGTCGCGCAAGACCGCAACCGAGTTTTCGTTCTTTCTCGCGATGCCGACCATGGTTGGCGCGGCGGTGTATTCGGGTTACAAATACCGTCACCTGTTCCAGCCCGATGACCTGCCGGTTTTCGCTATCGGTTTTGTCACCTCGTTCATCTTCGCGATGATTGCGGTCAAGGCCTTGCTCAAGTTTATTGCCAGCCACAGCTACGCGGCATTTGCCTGGTACCGGATTGCGTTTGGTCTGGTGATCCTGGCGACCTGGCAGTTCGGCTGGATCGACTGGACTGCGGTAAAACCATGACCCTTCAGCGGCCACGCCTGAAGGCGCTGATCTTTGCGCTGGTGTGCGCGGCACCGCTGACCGGTTCGGTGTTGGTGTGGCAGCGCGGCGAGACGGTTTTGCCGCTCGCCGCTTATGCGGTGGTCAGTGTGCTGGCGTTTTTGCTGTACTGGAACGACAAGCGCAAGGCGCAAACCGAAGGCCGGCGCACCCCGGAAAACATCCTGCACGCGGTAGAGTTGGCGGGCGGATGGCCGGGGGCTTTGATTGCTCAGCAGGTGCTGCGGCACAAGACGCGCAAGGTGTCTTACCAGGTGCTGTTCTGGGTGATTGTGTTGCTGCACCAAGTGTTCTGGCTTGACCAGTTGTTCCTCGGCGGCACCTTGTTGTCCGTTCTGTAAGCCATCCGCATCTACACGCCTTTCAAAGGCAGACAAAAATCCCCTGTGGCGAGCGGGCTTGCTCGCGTTGGGCTGCGCAGCGGCCCCTGTAATGAGCAATGCATTGTTTCAGGCACTCCTCAGCGTATGGTTTTGGGGCCGCTGCGCAACCCAGCGCGAGCAAGCCCGCTCGCCACAACAGCCCGCTTGCCACAATAGTTCTATGCCTCCAAGCGCAAGCCGATCTGCGTGCGTTTGGGCAGTTTGCTCACTACCAGTTGGTGAGAGCGCTGCAACAGGCCGCGCAGCTCTTCGGCGCCGAGCGGGTAGGGCGTGTTCATGATCACCCACTGCGCCCGTGCCAGGTAAGGCGCCGGGTGGATGCCCGGGCGGTCTACGTGGCCCAGAAACAACTCTTTGTCGACCTTGAACGCGAGCGACTCGCCGCGCAGGTTTTGCAGGGCAAACATCTTGTTGCCGGCGATCGAGAACACCCGCACGCCGCCCCATTTGTAGTCTTCCCGCGCGCCGGGCAGGCTCAGGCAGAAGGCCGCCACCTGTTGCTCGGTCATCTTCATAACAAACGGTCCCCGCAGCCTTTAAAGGCTTCTTCCAGATAGTCGATCCACGCCCGAATCGCCGGCAGCACGCCACGCCGGTGCGGGTAGACCGCCTGCAACCAACCGCCCGGCGACGACCATTGCGGCAGCAGTTGCACCAACTCGCCGCTGGCCAATTCTGCTTCGCAATACATCATCGGCAGTAGCGTAAAGCCCAGGCCTTTGAGGGCGCAGGCCTTGCGGACGATGAAATCGTCGATGCCCAAGCGTGCTTCCATCATCAAGACTTCGCTGTGGCCTTGCGGGTCGATCAGGCGCAGGTGCACCAGGCGGTCGGCTTCGAGCGCGCCGAGTATCGGCAGTTGCTTGAGGTCTGCCAGCGTAGTGACCTGGCGGCCCTGCAGGAATTCAGGGCTGGCCACCAGCAGGGTCTGCGCCTGACGCAGGCGCTTGGTCACCAGCAGCGGGTCTTCATCGCCCAGCTCGCGCACGCGCAGGGCCACGTCGATGCCTTCGGCCACCAGGTCGACACGGCGGTTGACCAAAATCATTTCCAGCTGCACCAGCGGGTGGGCGGCGAGAAACCCCGCGACCATTTCCTGCAGCATGTGCTGGCCCATGCCCACCGGGCAACTGACCCGCAGCCGCCCGCGCGGTTCGCTGGACATGCTGGCCACGGCCTCGTCGGCCATTTCGGCTTCAAGCAACATCGCCTGGCAGTGGCGCAGGTAGCGCTCGCCGACGGCGGTGAGGGTCAGTTGCCGGGTGGTGCGCTGCAACAGGCGTGCGCCCAGGCGTTCTTCGAGTTCGGCAATGCGCCGCGACAGCCGCGATTTGGGAATGCCGAGTAGCCGGCCAGCCGCCGCGAAACCACCGGCTTCGACGACTTTGGCGAAATAATAGAGGTCAGACAGATTCCGCGCAGTGCCATCTGACAAGGTCATAACAAAACCTGAATATTCAACGTATCAGCCTATTTTTCGGATTCATGCCGGGTCTACTGCAGCCGACTTGTTGCGTCGGCAGCGTTCTGAGCAATAGCGTACCTGGTCCCAGCTGCGCGCCCATTTTTTTCGCCAGGCAAAGGGCAACCCACAGGTCACCAGGTTTTGACCGGCAGTTCGGCCTTTTTCAAAGTGACTCACCCGCATCCAGTTTGGCCAGCAATGCCTGGCCACGTTGCCACAGCGCCTGCTGTTTGGGTTCAGCCATGCGGTCGAGGTTTTTGTACAGCATGCTCATCCGGTGGTTGCCGCGCAGCAGGTCACGGTGACGCATCAGAAAATGCCAGTAAAGCGCGTTGAAAGGGCAGGCGTTGTCGGTGGTACTTTCAGTCACTTTGTAGGCGCACCCGCCGCAATAGTCCGACATCCGCTTGATGTACTGGCCGCTCGCGCAGTAGGGCTTGGAGCCAAGATAACCGCCGTCCGCGTGCATGACCATGCCCAAGGTATTGGGCAGCTCAACCCAGTCGAAAGCGTCCATGTAAATCGCCAGGTACCACTCGCAGATTTGACTCGGCGCGATGCCGGCAAGCAGGGCGAAGTTACCGGTGACCATCAGCCGTTGAATATGGTGAGCATAGGCGTGCTCCAGGCTTTGGTTGATCGCCTGGCGCATGCAGTTCATCCGGGTTTTGCCGGTCCAGTAAAACTCGGGAAGCGCGCGCGTATTGCCGAACACATTGCCGTCAGCGTAGTCGGGCATTTTCAGCCAGTAGACGCCACGCACATACTCGCGCCAGCCGATCAGTTGGCGAATGAAGCCTTCGGCGGCATTCAGTGCCACATTGCCCGACCAATAGGCCGCCTCCACATCGCTGCACAGCGTGCGCAGGTCAAGCAGGCCAATGTTCAGCGCAGCGCTGATTCTGGCGTGAAACAGAAACGGCTCGTCGCTGGCCATGGCGTCCTGGTAGTCGCCGAAGGCGGCCAGGCCCCAGTCCAGGAAATACGCCCACAACGCCTGAGCGTCGGCGTGGGTGACCGGGTAGTCGAAGGTGTCGAGTGCGCCGTAGTGGCCGCTGAAGTATTTGGCGACTAACGCGAGTACATCCCGGGTGATTGCGTCCGGGCTAAAACGCGCGGGTGAGGGCGGTCTCACGCCTTTGGGCAATGCCTTGCGGTTTTCCGCATCAAAGTTCCACGCGCCGCCGACCGGGGTGCCGTCGCCATTGAGCAATAACCCGCTCTTGCGGCGCATCTCGCGGTAGAAAAACTCCATGCGCAGCTGCTTTTTGCCTTGCGCCCAGTTGGAGAATTCGTCGCGTGTGCACAGAAAGCGGGTGTCGCTGTGCCACTTGATCGCCACGCCAGAATGCTTGAGTGAATGTTCCAGGCGCCAGTCGCCGCATTCCGTCGCATGTATTTCAACTGGCCCCAACAGTGCCTGCCAGCGCTGCAGTTCGCCCGGCACCGAGCCGCTATTGTGTGGATCGTCGAGGGCGACGTAGTGCACGTTGACCCCGCGTTGGCGCAAAGCCTCGGCGAAGTGGCGCATGGCGCTGAAGATCAGGACGATTTTTTGCGGGTGATGAGGAACGTGGCTGGCTTCCTCCATGACCTCGACCAGCAGCACCGTGTCGCGTTCGGCGTCCAGGCCTTGCAAGGAGGCGAGGTCAAACGACAATTGGTCGCCCAAAACAAGGCAGAGTCGGCGCGGCGTTTTCATCAAACAGAACCCAATGATGCTCGACGATCAATTACCCGCCGCGCGTGAACGTTAATGTTTTAGAGGGGTGGACGCCAGGTAGTTGCTGAACAGCAGCGAACCGTAACCGAGCTGATCAAAACCCCCGCTGGTGGTTCCGTAGGCACCGGCTTCAGGGCCGAAATTGTCCATCATCTGCTTGGTGTAAGGGGCTTGCAGGTGGCTGATACCCGCATAATGGTTGTAAATCAACGTCCATATCGGGCGGGTACTGCCGCGACTTGCCGGCGAGATTTGAGTCTGTACCGAACCGTCTGCGGTGGTGTAATGGGTCCACGGAACATCATGGAAAAGATTGTACTTCGCAACGTATTCACTGGCTTTTAATACCCGATTGTCGTTAGCGCCGAATAGATCATCGCCTTGGTTCCAGGCCATTTGGCAAATCACCCCGATCAACGCAATGTCTAACGTGGAGTGGCCTTGGTCACGGCCGCTTTCCTGAACCTGAGCCAGGCCGACGTCGGTTCCTGTGCCGGGATACACGGCCCACATGGCTTGGTTGAAGGCGCCGTTGCCTGTTCCGTGGCGTACATAGTCAAGCGATTCTTGATAAATGTCGTGTCGGTCGGTCAGGATGCCGATGGCCATCATCGAGGCAAGATTGGCCAAATCCCAATTGGCCCAATAATGCAGTCCGGCCTCGCCATAACCATTATGCAGCGTTATGAAGTCGTGGTTCATCGGGTAAAAAACCTTGAGCATCATCTGTTTAAAAGCCGGGAATTTTGTCCAGCCGGGGTAAGTTCGCATGATCTCTGCGGCGTTGGCCAGTTGATACCCATACAGGCCGGACGCCAGGTATTTATCGCTGGTGCCGATCACATCGGTCAGCGTGCCTGACCACGCATCAAGCACCGCAGTGGCCGCCGTCGCGTATTCGACATTTCCAGAGATTTTCCAACGCACAGCCAGTTGGTAAGCAGCGGCGGCGTCCTGGTAGAGCAGGGCGTAATTGTCTTTGCCCCACGACGGGTTACCGCGCACCACCTTATCGACGGGGCGGGGTGTGTAGTTGGCCACGGTATAGCGACTGTTTCTCAGCAATTTCCAACTGTCGACGGCAGGCGATACGTTGGCGTTAATCATTCTTTTTGCGCGGGAAAAATCATCCTCGGTACTGAGCATTCCCGGATGCACAAAACGTGTGGCCTCGGCATGCGCCATCGGTGCAGCGGATAAGACTAAAAGCAGGCCCATCACTTTAAACGCTTTACCTTGCATTGTTCACCTCACGTCAGTCATCCACTGGGCGCCGTTAATGCGCGTTAATCGGCGGCTGTGCTCGCGTGGTCAGCCCGGCGCGGACTCAGGTGTTGGTAAGCGCCATGACCAGTCGGTCCTGCAGCATTTTTTCATCAAACGGCTTTTGAATCACCGTGGCCGTTTGCAGCCCCAGCACATCGACGTCTGCGTAGCCGGTGACGAAAACAATCGGCATCGTCGGGCGCGTCTGGCGAATGGTCGAGGCCAACTCGCCGCCGGTCATGCCAGGCATCGCAAAGTCAGTGACCACCGCATCAATCACAGAATCAATCTTTTCCAGTGCCTGCACGCCGTCGCAGGCTTCGACTACGTTGTAACCCAGTGACTCAAGCATTTGAGAGGTGACCGCCCTGACGGCTGAGTCATCATCCACCAGCAAAACGGTTTTACTGCCGGCAATAACCTTAGGCGAGGGGCTCGGCACCAGCGGTTCTGGCGCGTGTTGGGATTCCTCTACGCTGGGCAAGTAGACCCTGACCGAGGTACCCACGCCGATCGCCGACTCAATATTGACGCCGCCTCCAGACTGCTTGGCAAACCCGAACACCTGAGCAAGTCCCAGGCCTGAGCCTTTGCCGACTTCTTTGGTGGTGAAGAACGGCTCAAACGCCTTGCGTAAGGTATCCGCGTGCATGCCGCTGCCGGTGTCGCTGATGGTCAGCACGGCGTACACCCCGGGTTCAGGGTCTTCAGGGTGTAGCGGCGGGCGGTCGACGGTGAGGTTCGCGGTCGAAAAGGTAATGGTGCCGCCCGCAGGCATGGCATCTCGCGCATTGATCGCCAGGTTGAGAATGATCATTTCTGTTTGCGTAGGGTCGCCCATGGCATTACGCAGGTCCGGCGCCAACTCATAGCGGATAGAGTTTTTTGCACCCAACGCCCTGGCGATCAGGCTGCCCATGCCCCGGATCACGTCATTTAAATTGATCACCACCGGCACCAGGCGTTGGCGCCGCGAGAACGACAGCAACTGCGCGGTGAGCTTGGCGCCGCGCTCGCCGGCTTCTTTTACGTGGTTCAAACGGTTGATGGTTTTGGCCAAGGTGCCTTTTTCAATGTCGCGAATAGCAAACGTGGTACTGGTCAGAATGACCGTCAAGAGGTTGTTGAAGTCATGCGCAACACCAGCGGTAAGCTGGCCAACCACTTCGAGCCGTTGCAGCTGCTGTAGCGCCGCTTCAACGCGCTCTCGCTCTTTGATCTGGTCGCGCAGCCGCTGGTTGGCAGCGGCGAGTTCTTCGACCACGGCGCGCTCATCGGTGATGTCACGCACCGCCGCATACATCAGGCCGTTTTCAGGCACTATCGTCCACGACAACCAGCGATAGCTGCCCGAGAGGTGGCGCATTCGGTTCACAAAGCGCGTGGAGATATGCCCGCGAGCAATGTTCTCGGTCTCTTTTACCGTGGCTTCAAGGTCTTCGGGATGGATCAGCTCCCACAGGCGCATGTCGGTGATCTGCGTGTCAGACCAACCGAGTGCAGCCCGCCAGGCGGGGTTGATCGCGATGGGCGTCATGTCAAAGCGCAACACCGCCAGCAATTCTCGGGACAACTCCCACGTGCGGTCTCGGTCACGCGTTCGTTCCTCAACGCGTTGGCCGAGTTCTTCGTTGCGCTCGACCAGCTCTTTGGTCGCACGCTTGCGTTCACTGATGTCCTGGATGATGCCGGTGAAGCGCACGCATTTGCCGTGTTCGAACACCGACCTGCCGTTGGCGAAAATCCAGCGTTCGCGGTTGCCGGGCAAGCGTATGCGGTATTCAACCTGGTAGTTCTGTTGAAAGGTGATTGCTTCCTGAACGTTTTTCTCGACGTTGGCGCGGTCATCAGGGTGGCAGCGGCTAAAGAAGTAGTCCAGGTCCACCGACAAGGTCGGCGGCAGTTCGTACAACGCCTTGCAACGCTCGTCCCAGAGCAAGCGGCCCGAGACCAGGTCGAACTCCCAAACCCCCATCATTGCCGCTTCAATGGCCAGCCGTGCGCGCACCTCTACTTCCTGCAGCGCCGCTTCGGCCTTGAGCCGTTGCTCGCGCTCGCGAACCTCAAGCACGGCACGTCTGACGGCTTTGGGCAGCATCTTCATGTTCTGTTTCAGCACATAATCGACGGCGCCCAGGCGAATCATTTCTACAGCTTGCTGCTCGCCAAACATGCCCGATAAAAAAATGAACGGCGTTTTTGGCGCGAGCTGTTGGGCGATGCGCAGCACTTCTGCACCGGATGACCCCGGCAGCAGGTAATCACACAGCACGACATCAAATACACCCGACCGAAGCGATTGCTCCGCCTGCGCATGGTTGTGCACCAGCGAGGAATCGACTACGAAGCCACTGGCTTCGAGTGCCAGAATGGTCAGCTCCGCGTCGTGAGGGCTGTCTTCTACCAGGAGTATTTTGATCGTGTTCACGGACATGGAAATGAGCTGTTCTTAACTGTAGCGCTATCAGGAATTTGGGCGGCGTACCGCTCTGACAGATCCCGGTGGGGGTTCGTTCAAGACAGCCCAGAAGATACCCAGGTCAGATATGGCCCCGACAAACTCCTTGAATTCCACGGGTTTGACCACGTAGGCGTTAACCCCCAGTTGATAGGCGCGCGAGAGGTCGGGCTCTTCCCGGGAGGAGGTCAGCATCACCACGGGGATACTGCGCAGTTCTTCGGTGGCGCGAATCGCTTCGAGCACCTGCAAACCATCGATTTTCGGCAGTTTAAGGTCGAGCAGAAGAACCGCAGGGTTGCCGTCGGCCCGGTCGGCAAATGTGTCGCGCTTGAACAGGTAGTCGAGCGCCTGCGCGCCGTCACGCACCACGATTACGTCGTTGGCAAGCTGGCTGCGCTCCAACGCAACCAGCGTCAGTTCCAAGTCGTTGGGGTCGTCTTCTACCAGTAATATCGGTTTAAGCATGGCTTTATCTCAGTCTCTTCAGCCCAACGGGCTGAGGTGTTTTTTTGGCAATGAAAAAGAAAACGTGGCGCCTTGATTCAGGCAGCCTTCTGCTTTGACCGTACCGCCATGACGTTCGACGATGCGCCTTACGTTAGCCAGGCCGATGCCGGTTCCTTCAAATTCGTCCATGCGGTGCAGGCGCTGAAACACGCCGAACAGCTTGTCGGCATATTTCATATCGAACCCGACCCCGTTGTCTTTAATGCTCACCATCACATGCTCCGGCGCGTTGACGGCTTCGATCTGAATCACCGCCACGGGCTCGTTGCGCGTGTACTTGATGGCGTTGGACACCAGATTGCGCAGGGCTAAATGCAGAAAAGCCGGGTCAGCGACGATCACCGGCAAATCGCGCACCTGCCAGTCAATTGTGCGGTCCTCGTATTCCGGTTTCATCTCGCGTTGAATCGATTCGATCATCGCGGCAAGGTTGACCTCGCTTAGCCGCATGGCCGAACGGCCCATCTGGGAAAAGCTCAACAGGTTGTCGACCAGCGTGCCGGCAAACTTTGCCGACTCGCCAATCGTGCCGAGAAAGCGCTGCCCGCGCTCCGTCAGGTTGTCCTGTTCCATGTCGCCAAGCAGCTCCGCATAGCCTGCAATGTGGCGCAGCGGCGCGCGCAAGTCGTGCGAAACACTGTACGAGAACGCTTCCAGCTCTTTGTTCGAGCGTTTCAACTCATTCGCCAGCTGTGCGAGTTCTTCAGCCTTGCGCAAGACGATGCCAAGCACGGCCAGGCGCAGCTCGGAGACGCCTTCAAGTTCGCTGTCGTCCCATGGCGTCGAGAAACCCTCGACCGTCTCCTGCCACATGGCAAAGCTCTGGCGGGGTGACAGTTGACCGTTATCCTCAACCCGCTTTTGTGGTTTGCCCGCCCAATTCACGATCTGGACTTGTTCCGGTTTAAACCAAATGATGTAGCTGGAATGGACCTCCGAGATCGACACCGACAGCAGCCCGCCCACCGACTTGGCAATGCCCGGCAGGTGAGGAATGTCGCGCCCCACATTGTCGCTGGAGAACAGGGGGGAGCCGCCGCGTTCATCCAGCCAAGTGGTCAGCGCCATCACCTGACTTTCAGTCGGGGTGATGCCATACAGGTCACATTCGGTGTCGGAAACCACCGCCGCGCCCGAGGCGCCGACAAAGCCCAAAAAGACTTCAGGCACGGCTCGAATGCCCTTCAACACGCTGTCGTGGTCGGCCATCGCGGCCAGCATTTGCACGATTTGCTTGCGCAGGCTGAGCAACTTGTGGGCGCGCAAATGCGCAACTTTGGTCTCCAGTTGCAGGGACAGCACGCGGCCCAATAACTCGCAGGCCGTGCGTGATTGAAAACTGACGGCGCGTGGCAGGGTGTTGTGGCAGGAAATCAACCCCCACAATTTGCCGTCCATCACGATTGAGACAGACATGGACGCACCGGTGCCCATGTTGCGCATGTAGTGCAGGTGCACCGGCGAAACACTGCGCAGCGTGGCGTAACTCAGGTCCAGTGGCTGGCCGGTTTTCGGGTTTTCAGCGGGCACGATCGGCGAGGGCGTGTAGTCGACGTCCGCGATGATCCTGATGCGGTTGGCGCAATAAAGATCACGCGCTTGCTGCGGAATATCGGAGGCCGGGAAGCACAGGCCGTAATACCGGTCAAAGCCCTCATCCGCCAATTCTGCGTTGACCACGCCATTGCCCGCTGCATCGAAGCGGTACGCGTTGACACGCCCGTAGCCGGTGATGCGTTTGATAAACCCGACGGCGCGCAGGCACAGCTCATCAATGCCTTCATCTTCACGCATTTGGCTGATGAACGAGCGGATCAGCGGATACAAACGGCCGTGCCCAACCGCCACATCGCTGGCGGGCTCAAATTCTGCAATCAGCACGCCGTCGTTTCGGTGCAGCATCATCGCGACCAGCATGCCCTGCTTATCGCCCTTGAGAATCCGTGCGTCACCTACGTGGAACGCTTGCAACTGGTCTTCGTCAAGTTCACTGAGTTGGTCGACAAACGCAGAGCCATGGCTCACCAGCTCGTCGAATGCGGTGCCGAGCAGTTCGGCCACTTCAATGCCGACCCACTCGGCAACGTTGGCGCTGGCCTGGATGATGCTCATCGTGGCTTCTTCAATCACCAACAGAAACCCTTGAGGCTGGATGCTGCCTGGCGTTCTGATGGGTTCGCGGGCACAGTTATCGATAGCGGCCAGAAGCGCTTGTGCGGTGTCGGTGGGGCTCAAAATCCTTTCCTCTTTAAGGCGTCAGAAGCGGTTGGCGAAGGCCTGCTTAGCTTTAGGTCGCCAATTTCATTCGCTCCAAAAAGTCGGCTATACGTTATCAAACTTTGAAAATAGAATCTTTGAGAGTTCCATTTGGAACAGGTTTTTCCGACAAAATTGGTGGGAATTATTAGCAGCGGGCAGTCAGTGCGCCGGGGTGCCCCGCGCGGGTCATGCATCGTCCTGCTGATAGGACGAACAGTCGCAATTACGCCGTCTAATCGATCATTCGCTTCACCTGTAGGATTAACTTCATTCGATCGCCTTGTCGCGATCCTCACTTGGAGATCCCGCATGAAACTGTTGCATATCGATTCCAGCATCCTCGGCGACAATTCGGCTTCGCGTCAGCTCAGCGCTGCGGTGGTCAAGGCATGGCAAACAGCCCAACCTGGCGTGGAAGCGATTTACCGTGACCTGGCGAGCGAAGGCATCAGCCACTTTTCCGGCCTGACCCTCGGCGCACTGGGCACTGCTGCCGAACTGCGTGACGCGGTACAACAGCACGAAGCTGAGCTGAGCGCGTCGTCGCTGGCTGAATTTATCGCTGCCGACGCCGTAGTGATTGGCGCACCGATGTACAACTTTTCGGTGCCTTCTCAGCTCAAGGCCTGGATCGACCGCATCGCGGTGGCTGGCCAGACGTTCCGTTACACCGAAGCCGGCCCTGAAGGCCTGTGCGGTGGCAAAAAGCTGATCATCGTCTCGACCGCCGGTGGCCTGCACGCCGGCCAGCCGAGCAACGTTGGCCACGAAGACTATTTGAAGCTGGTATTCGGCTTCCTCGGCATCACTGACATCGAATTCGTCCGCGCCCAAGGCCTGGCTTACGGTGAAGAAGTACGCAGCAAAGCCTTGAGCGACGCCAACACAGCTATCAACGAACAATTGTTCGCCGCCGCGTAAGGCTTGTGTAAATTTCGCCTTTGACCGGTTTCAATCTGAAGCCGGGCGCCTAAACTCTGTATTCTGGTCGCCTGAAAACGACCGGAGTATGGAGTTTTTTCGTTTACCCGCTGTCACTACTTTGGCCCAGGTTATGCACGTATGGGTTTATCACCCGGCTTGAGCGCCTTGAACTATGGACTTTTCAAACAGACATGCCGCGGGTGTTGACGTGATTGCGCAGCAAAGGTGGACATCCCCATGATGCGTCTTTGTGCCGTTTTGGTTCTTTCCCTGTTCGCTGGCCTGATTTCAGTGCAGGCCGCCTCTGCGCCGCACCCACATTGGAGTGTCGGCTTTCATCGCATGACGTTTCTCGACCCGCTGGATTCGCAGCCGATGAAAGCCATCGCGTTTTATCCCTCGACCGACGCTGAGCAAGCCACGCAAATAGGCGCGTACCACGTTGCCGCCGCCGAAGACTCCAAGGTCGCCATCGGCCGATTCCCGATGTTGCTGCTGTCACATGGCAATACTGGCACGCCGCTGGCCCTGCACGACTTGGCCACCTCGCTGGCCCGCAAGGGGTTTGTGGTCGTTGCGGTGTTGCACCCCGGCGATAACTACAAGGATCACAGCCGCCTCGGCACCGTGAGCAACCTGTATGGCCGGCCAATCCAGATTTCCGAAGCGATCACCGCCACCTTGGGCGACCCGATGCTGTCGCCGTTCGTCAACGTCGACCAGGTGGGGGTTATCGGTTATTCCGCCGGCGGCGAAACCGCGCTGATCCTGGCGGGCGCCAAGCCGGATTTCGACCGCCTGCGCCGCTATTGCCAGGAGCGCCCGGAAGACCACGATGCCTGCACCACCAAAGGCGAGCTGGTGGTCGACCGCGACGACCTGCAGCCGCAGGCCGACCCGCGCATCCACGCGTTGATGCTGATGGCGCCACTGAGTTTGATGTTTGGTCGCCACACGTTGGCCGACGTGCATGTGCCGGTGCTGCTTTACAGCGGCGATGGCGACAAACTGGTGGCCGTCGACAAGAACGCCGCTGCGCTGGCGCGCAAACTGCCGGAGCCGCCGGATTTCAAACTGCTGGCCGGGGCAGGGCACTTCGTGTTCATGGCGCCGTGTGACGATGATCAATTGATGGCAATGCCGGCGATTTGCACGGATGCCGACGGTGTCGACCGCGAAGGCATCCACCGCGACCTGATTTCCGAGGCGGGGCGTTTCTTCGTGCACACCCTTGGCAAGTCGACCCGCGCGGGGTTGCAGACCGCTGATCAGTAAGCGCGGCGTTTGAGCAGCACCGTCAGGCCCAGCGCCGCGACCGACAGCAGGCTTGCGCAAAAGAAGATCCAGCCATAGCCGAGGTTCAGTGCCACGGCGCCCATCAACGGCCCGGCAATCGCCAGGGCCAAGTCAAAAAACACCGCGTAAGCACTTAGCCCGGCGCCACGGCTGCTATTGGGCACTTGCTTGATGGCTTCGACGCCCAGTGCCGGGTACACCAGTGACAAGCCGAAGCCGGCCAGCCCCGCGCCCATCAACGCGACGCCGGTGGACGGTGCCAGCCACAGTAACGTCAGGCCAAGGGTTTCTATGATCATGCAGGCAATCGCCGCGCTGAACCCACCAAAGCGGCTGATGGCGGAAATAAACATCAGGCGCGACACAATAAAGCACACGCCAAATACCGTGAGGCAGTAAGCAGCGCCCGCCCAACCGCGATCCAGGTAGTACAGCGTGATAAAGGTGGTTAGTGTGCCGTAGCCGATCGACGCCAGGCACAGGCTCGCGCCAAACGGTGCGATACGCCCGAACACCGCCCAGAACGGCAGCCGCTCGCCGCGCACCACCGGCACCGACGGTTTATGCCGAATCAGCAACAATCCCAGCGCCGCCAATACCGACAGCGCAATGCCGAGACTGGTGTAGCCAAACTCGGCCACCATCACCACGCCCAAGGGCGCGCCAATCGCGATGGCGCCGTAGGAAGCGATGCCATTCCATGAAATTGAGCGTGCGGTGTGTTCGGCACCCACCGCGCCCATGCACCAACTGATGGTGCCCACGCCGATCAGCCCTTGCGCCACGCCAAGCAGCAGCCTGCCGACGATCAGAATGCCCAGGCTCAACGCGGGCAAGCTTTCAACCAGCGTTGCAAGCAGCGTGAGCACGCCACTGACGAGAATACCGGCCAGGCCCAGCACAATCGCGCGTTTGGTGCCGACATTGTCCGACATGCGCCCGGCCATGGGGCGGCTGAGCAGGGTGGCCAGGTATTGCGAGCCGATGGTGACACCGGCTACCACCGCGCTGAACCCGAGTTGTTCATGCACATAGCCAGGGATTACCGCAATCGGCAGGCCGATGCAGATGAAAGCGATGAAGGTATAAAAAACGATGGAGACGATCTGCAGGGTGATCGACAGTGAACTGGGGGCGGTGGCGGGCATGGTCACTTATTCGCGGGCGGGCGGTGAACGCATGATGGCAAGGGCTTGGGGGAAAAGGAAGCAGGCTAACTACTTTAGCGAGTGGGGAACTCGGGATTGTTGTTGGAAAGGAGGCTTGTTGGGGTGTGCCGGCCTTATGTGGCTAGTGGGCCTATGTAGTGGGCGTGGTGGGCGGGCTTCCTGTGGCGAGCGGGCTTGCTCGCGCTGGGCTGCGCAGCGGCCCCAAAAAAAACACCGCGTTCTGCCAGGCAAAACGCGGTGTGCGGTTTTAGGGCCGCTGCGCAGCCCATCGCGAGCAAGCCCGCTCCCACACAGGCCCGCTCGCTACATAAGCCCGCTCGCTATACTAACGGGCTCGCCACAAAGCTGGCGCTATTTAGAACACTACGCCTTGGCTGCGCAAGTAGTCGTCATAGGTGCCGCTGAAGTCGATCACGCCGTTGGCGCTCAGCTCGATAATGCGTGTGGCCAGGGACGATACGAACTCACGGTCGTGGCTGACGAAGATCAGTGTGCCCGGGTAGTTTTCCAGCGCCAGGTTCAGCGCTTCGATGGATTCCATGTCCAAGTGGTTGGTCGGTTCGTCCATGATCAGCACGTTCGGCTTTTGCAGGATCAGCTTGCCGAACAACATACGGCCTTGCTCACCACCGGAAATCACTTTGACCGACTTGAGAATCTCGTCGTTGGAGAACAGCATCCGCCCCAACGTGCCGCGAATCACTTGCTCGCCTTGGGTCCACTGGCCCATCCAGTCGAACAGGCTCATGTCGTCTTCGAAGTCGGAGGCGTGGTCCTGGGCGTAGTAGCCCAGCTCTGCGGCGTCGGTCCACTTGATGCTGCCGGCGTCCGGCGTCAGTTCGTTGACCAGCGTGCGCAGCAGGGTGGTTTTGCCGATACCGTTCGGGCCGATGATCGCCACGCGCTCGCCAGCTTCAACCTGGAAGCTGAAGTCCTTGAACAGCGGCTTGCCGTCGAAGCCTTTGGCCATACGGTCGACGATGACCGCCTGACGGTGCAGCTTTTTGGTTTGCTCGAAACGGATGAACGGGCTCACGCGGCTCGAAGGCTTGACCTCGGCCAGTTGAATCTTGTCGATTGCCTTGGCACGCGAAGTGGCCTGCTTGGCTTTCGAGGCGTTGGCCGAGAAGCGGCTGACAAACGATTGCAGCTCGGAGATTTGCGCTTTCTTCTTGGCGTTGTCCGACAGCAGTTGCTCGCGGGACTGTGTCGCCACGGTCATGTACTCGTCGTAGTTGCCCGGGAACAGGCGCAGCTCGCCGTAGTCCAGGTCAGCCATGTGGGTGCACACGCTGTTCAGGAAGTGACGGTCGTGAGAGATGATGATCATCAGGCTGGAGCGCTGGGTCAGAATGTTTTCCAGCCAGCGAATGGTGTTGATGTCCAAGTGGTTGGTCGGTTCGTCGAGCAACAGCACTTCCGGGTCGGAGAACAACGCCTGCGCCAGCAATACACGCAGTTTCCAGCCGGGCGACACTTCGCTCATCGGGCCGAAATGTTGTTCCAGCGGAATACCCAGGCCCAACAGCAGTTCACCGGCACGCGATTCGGCGGTGTAGCCGTCCATCTCGGCGAACTCGGTTTCCAGCTCGGCCACGGCCATGCCGTCGTCTTCGCTCATTTCCGGCAGCGAGTAGATACGGTCGCGCTCGGCCTTGACCTTCCACAGCTCCTCGTGGCCCATGATCACGGTGTCGAGCACGGTGAATTCTTCGTAGGCGAACTGGTCCTGGCGCAGTTTACCCAGGCGCACATTCGGCTCCAGCATGACCTGGCCGCCGGACGGGTCGAGGTCGCCGCCGAGGATTTTCATGAAGGTCGACTTGCCGCAACCGTTGGCACCGATCAAACCATAACGGTTACCGGCGCCGAACTTGACCGAGACGTTCTCGAAGAGCGGCTTGGCGCCGAACTGCATGGTGATGTTAGCTGTGGAGATCAATTACTTTACCTATCAATAGCTTAGGGTGCGCTTATTTGAACTGGGACCAATTTGGGACCAATCTGGAGCTTTTGCATTTCGCTCCAGTCCGAGCTTGAGTTGATCCAACGCGCATAAGTCGAGAGCAGCATCTGCACACTATGGCCGAGCTGCTGGGAGATGAAGGCGGGGTTCATGCCAGACATAATGCATATTGTCGCATAGGTGTGACGACAGTTGTATGGCGGCCGACGACGGATATTCAGAGCCTTCAATGTCGGAATCCACTGCTTGTGCAAGTCGGATGTCTGTTTCACGTACTCTGAGTTCTGTGACGGCGGGAAAATAAATGGCGTTTCCAGCACCTTCCCGTTGCCTTTTTTCCGCCGCTCTGCGTATTCCCTCGCGAATTTCAGCGCATGCATGGCGCGCTCATTCAGCAAAACAAAGCGGTCTCCACCCGTTTTTGTACGCTCTACCACTTCCCCCAAGGCGACCCCAAGACAGACGTGGGTCGTCCTTTTCTCTTCGTCTACCGCATCCCAGCGCATTGCCAGCCCCTCGGACAGACGCATTCCTGTAAAAAACACAAACTCAAAAAACGCCGCATAGATCGTGCTGGGCCAGTGATCGTGTTTGTGCATCTTGGCTATGCTCAGGTTTGCCTCCTCCAGGGTAAACGGGTCAATTTCATTTTTGCTGCGCTTGGGTAGCTCTAGGATTGCCGCGGGGTTCTTCGTGATTAGCTCTTCGGACATCGCCGAGTTCAGGATGGTCGACAGCTTTGAGATGGCTTTCGAGGCATTCGTAGTATCTCCTGATGCTGTAGATGATCCGGCTGCTTTGCTTGTTGCAAACTCCGAGGGGTACTTGGTTTCGGGCTCGTTTGGAGCGCAGCGCAGCGATGGGGTGCCGAGTAGCGCGGCCATTTGCGCCTCCGGCACTTTATCGCCGGTGATGCCATCGTTCAGTTGTTCTGCTGCTGCCATGGGCAGGATCAAAACCAACGCATAGGTGGATGGTTGCCTGGCAGGCACGCAGGTTCTCGCGGTTTAAGCTCCGCAATCAGCTCTTCCTGCGACTCGGCCTCACCTCGGCCGATGTCTCAGAAGTGCTGACCCCAATGACCGGCAGGAGGGCGATTGTTGCCCTGAGAGCCGAACGCCCAGGCGCCAACTGCGCGGTCTCGCCGATTACCTGATAGATGATGCAGTGCACCTTCATGCCTTCCGGGCCAATGGTGTCGATGTAGCTGAAGTGGTCCGGCCAGGCTTTGTTGATTTCTTCAGGCATGACTTCGTACTTGGCCGTTTTGATGGCCGGTTTATGCTTAAATGAGCGGATATGAAATGGATAGTTTTTCAGGGAGGAGCGCATATGTTTGCTGTCGGTGTGTCACTACTTGCAGTCGGCTTGGGGACATCTAACCCTGGCTTTTGGATACCCGGCATCGCCTTCATGGCTGTCGGGCTCGCCCAACGAGCCAAGCGCTGATCTTACTTAGCTTGCGCTACCGCCGCCGGAACTCAATGACCCAGTCCCACAGGTTTGCATCCCAGTTGCCGCCGACGGATTTCCAGAGCAGCTCAAACGATTTTCGAGGATCAGCGCTGTAGGTCTCGATCCCCGCGACGTGCTACCAATCACCAAACTCAGCATGACCAGTGTAAAGCCGCACGCCCTCGGCCTTGGCCTGATCCTCGGTGATGTCCTGCAACCGCTCGACGCGCACGTCGGTGATCTCCAGATAGGGCTGCCCCAGCGAGGCATGTGGATAGACGGGCGGCCTTTCAGGAGGGTGATCATCGAGATACCTGTTTGCCTAACAGCCCCGTCTGCTTGGTACTGGACGGGCTCGCCCTGGCTAAGATCTCGGGGTGCGATCGCATCAACATGTGCGTCCGCAGCCCAGGTCTCGCGCACCTACAGCTGGTCGCCAAGCTTGCCGCAGGGGCGGGCTATCGGATACTCATTACCTTGCCCGTTCATGAAGCTTTCGTCGAAGGTGTGCATCGGCTGCCACGAACCATCTTCCTGCTGGCGCAGCTCGAACTGGTGATCGGCACTGCGCATACTCGGCGTTATCGCACGGCGAGTTACCGTCTTCCGACCTTCCAGGATGGCGCGCACCATCGGCGCCGATCCGGCTCCCAATAAACGCAGTCCGGGTCGCCAGCTTCGAAATAGCGCTCAGAGACCGCTTCGTCGCTGTGATATTCGAGGCTCACCATTTTCACCTGCAAGCACTGTGCAGCGATTCAGGCATTGCACTTATCACCGTCGCCCTCGTCGAAGTCGGGCATATCTGGGTGAGCGAACGTGCCGTATTCATCGCGCACGACCGGGGCTGGCTGGATCAATTTGATTTCTTCAGGCATGACTTCGTCTTTGCCGCTATAGCGGCTGATTTTAAAGGGGGGGTACGTGTTTCGAGGCGAGAGTGCAGGCGTACTCTTTCAGGATTTGGCGTTGAGGCGAGTTACTTCGTCGAGGCAGGCATTCCAACCAGTTCCGCGAGTTGAGTGCCCCATACGGCCAAGCAGCACCACCGCTATCGGCGTGGGCTGCTCGGCGTAGAACTTCACCTGCTCGCCATCTTTGAGCGTGACAGTACTCGCAAAGATCGCATGAGAGCTGCCCGCCCGAGTCATCACGCCCTCAATGATTGCTTCCGGTTGGCGATCCACCGGCACGCCCTGGGATTGGCGGATGGCTCAACTTGCGATTTTGCGCAAGGTTCTGATTCAGGCATTTCCAGCAGGGCGCGCAGATCTTGTGCAACAAGTTCGCGTCCGTAGAACACTAGCTGCTTTGCTGCAAGCTCAACCAGCTCGCGCGGCACGCCGTCAATCATTTGGTTTGTGGTCATGTACGACACCCTGTATGTATAGTCGCGTTTTAGATTTGGGATGGGGTGAAATGGATTATTCGTGGATAGGAACTGTCGCCATACCCGGGATCTCGCTGATTGTTTCTGTGGCTACGGCGTACTACTTCTTGAGAGATAGGCGCCATACGCGGTATCAGATGGAAACCGCCTATGTTGAAAACTTGCTTGCTTGGCACAAGGAGGTTGTTTTCTGTCTGATGCGTTTGGAGAAGCTTCCAATTGATAGGCCCGACGTCCATGATGACCTTTGCGCTTTGTCAGCCCTTATCGAGCAAGGAAGATTCTTTTTTCCAAACATCGTTGAAGATAAATTTGGGGAAAGTAAGCCCTTGGCATATAGGGGTTACCGGAACATCGTTTTGCAGCTACTGGTAGATATTTACAGGCAATACAGTGCAGACGACCCAAGCCCGGTGATCAACGAGAAATATAGAAAGTCTTTTACCTCGGCTGTATTTTCATTAGTTGACCCTGTGTCTCGGATCAGCGAAATCAGTAAACTATCGGCTAAAAAACTGAGCTCTGGACAGTCCACGCGTGATTACATCAACGCAGAATGGCGATAGTCGTGCCTCAACCAACCGCTGTGTTGTCGTCTAATGGACGCCAAAACACTTTGTTTAGCGCCAGTTTAGCCATCCTGCGGCGGGCAGGAGGTCAGCGCGGCTAAGGCCGGGAATTTTATTTTGGACAAGTCGGTCATTTGCCCGCATAGGGTAGATGCGCTTCATGCGTCCACCTTGTCATGACCTAGACAGCCATCGCCGGCGAAATCGAGGCCTTCACACGGCGGACCAAAGGGAAGTACCTCTTTGCCTTGGGCCAGCGCTTCGAGCAGATGATCCGTCGCCTGCTCATCGGCTCGTCAATTTCACTCCTTTCACTTTCCGTGCGTTATCCGCGCCGGTATTGGCGCAATCCCAGTCCTTGGGCTTGCTAGCGAAGGGCTGGGATATTCTTTAGTGAGATTTTTTATCCCACGCCGTAACGAAGCCGTCCTCAACGGTTATCCGCAATGCATAGCGATTTGTACCTTTCCGGTGGTACTTCCAGATGTCGCGGTTCTTTGTCTTCAGAAATTTTCGATCTGTAGCAGCTGGGGGGCCAAGCGAGTCGGTCAACTGCTCGGCGGTTTGTCCAGCCCAAAACCTCCGGGCGAGGATATTTTGCACAATGCCTTCATCACCATACTTGCTGCGCAGGCGATTCAGACGAGCTCGTTTCTTGGCCTGGTTCATCAGTATCGCCAGGATCAAAAGCGCTACGATGACAGACGCTGGAATCTGCCAGCCAACCGATTTGTTTACTTTGTCGAAGAGATAGACTGGCACTCCGACGATGATGCCGATCAACAACAACCAGCCATAGAGCGCCTGCTCGGCCTTGGAAACTCTTTTAGCCATTTTCACCATTCCTGTGAGCAGTACTTGATATCGGAAAGCTACTACGGCTGGATCCAATCCCGCCACTGTCATTCCATCCACACTGGATGCCTAGACAGGTACGAGGTAGATTGGCTACTGTTCAAATCTCCTCCCCATCTGAATCGTAAGGATGCTCATGCGTAAAATGTTGATAGCTTTGTCGCTCACGATTCCTGCGCTCCTGTTGCCTGGTTGCTCAGCTGTGTCGACTTTCGACAAGTATGCAACCTTGCGCTTTTATGAGTTTAATCGAACGAACATCAAGTACAGTCACTTTGATGGTGAGTCAGGCATGCTGAGTTCTAATCCCAATTTTCGGAATAGAATGCTGCCCGCACGGATAGCCGATAACAATCAATGGATGGACTTCACTGATGACATGGGGCAAATTTTAAAGACGTTTGGAAATACCTTACATCGCGACACCTATCCAGCTGGGCTGGAGCCGATCACTGAGTTTGTGGCCTGGAGTCAGCTTCCGCCAATGCAGCGCATAACTCTGCGCGATGCTTTGAATGCCAAGCCTGAATTCACATCTATTAAAGCTCGACTTGTGCTTGAGAGCGGTACGGATGAGCCGCTGCTTGTTTTTACAGGCAGTTCGCTACCTTGGGAGACAGCCCCGCAGTATGCGGTCGACAAACTTAACGCAGTCAGAATGCTGGCTAATGCGCGAATTTGGTATGAGATTTTGAAGTAGCAGGCTTCCGAGAAAGTCGATGGCAGATCTGGCAGCCCAGCCCAGCCCAGCCCCGCGCTGGGCTTTTTGCGTATGGCGGGTTTGCATCGCTCGCCTGCTTTGAATCAAGTGCATTAGGTACCAACGGTTACTCGAAAGGGCCCCTTAGTGCAGTTGTATGGCGAGCGAGGGATGGTTTTGCCAGCGTCTCCGGCATGGCCAGCCATAACAGCGCCAAGGCCACGGCCGCGACCGCCGCCAGCGCGAGGAAAGCTGCGTTGTAGCCGGCCTGTTGCACCACGAACCCGGCCAGGCTGTTACTCAGTGCCGCGCCCAGGCCAAATACAGTGGACAGCGCGCCAAGGCTGACGTTGAAGCGGCCGGTGCCTTGGGTCAGGTCCTTGACGATGACCGGGAACAGCGCGCCGAAAATGCCTGCGCCCACGCCGTCAAGCATTTGCACGGCGACCAGCCAATAGGGGTCGTTGGACACGGTATACAGCACACCCCGCAACGGCAGAATCATGAAACCGGCCAGCAGCAGCGGCTTGCGCCCCCACACGTCGGCCTTGAGCCCCACCAGCCAGGCCATCGGCACCATCACCAATTGCGCGGCGACGATGCACGCCGAGGTCAGCGGCGTGGCCATGTGCAGGTTGATTTGCGATAACTTCTGGCTGACCAGCGGCAGCATCGCGGCATTGGCCAGGTGGAACAAGGCGCAGCAAATGGCGAACAACAACAGTGGGCGGTTACCCAACAACGCCTTCACGCCGGTCGGTTGCTCGTGATCGCTGCTGTGCGCCGGGTCGAAGCCGCGTGCAACTTCATGGTCAATCGCTTTGGCCGACACGCAACTGACCGCGACGATGCTTGCCAGCGCCATAAACGCCATCAAGTAAAACACCACCACCGGGCCGTACAGGTACGCCAGGCCACCGGCGAGCAACGCCGCGACGGCATTGCCCGCATGGTTGAAGGTTTCGTTGCGCCCGGTGCGGCGAGTGAAGGCACGCGGTCCGGTAATGCCCAAAGAGATTGCTGAAATAGCCGGCGCAAATACCGAAGCGGCGACGGCGCTGGCGGCTTGGGTCAACGCCACCCAACTGAAGGCGCTGACAAACGGCAGCATCAGGCAACTGGCGGTGACGAGGATGGCGGCCACCACCACCACCGCGCGCTTGCTGCGCGTACGGTCGATCAGCGCGCCCGCCGGGCCTTGGGTGACCAGCCCGGCAATGCCCGCCAGTGTCATGACCACACCGATGCTGGCGGGGTCCCAGTGGTGCACGGCCAGCAAGTAAATCGCCAGGTACGGGCCTAGCCCGTCGCGAACGTCTGCGAGGAAGAAATTCAGGCTGTCCAGAGGCACGTTATTACGCAGGTCGGGCTGAAGGGCCATGGCGAGGTCTTCGGGATGGGCATTCAGGGGCTGAATGCTTCGTGTATTAATGACCTGCACGCCTTGAAATTAGTTTCGGCTACGCCCCGTGCTTTTAATCGGCGAGCGGTTTTGCGCGGCGGCGTACGAAAGTGCGCATGGTTTGCCCAGGCCCGGTGCTGAATACCGCCGGTCGCGGCATGCCTTCATCTGCGGCAATAAACACGAAGTCATCGCCTTCGAGGCGATAGCTGGCGGGCAATGCCTTGCCGGCGTCTTCGCCCATGGCGTCCACCCAGGTAATACTTTTTGGCGCGGTGGTGCTGTCCAGAAAAAACCGGCCAGCCAGCAACACGTCGCCATTAACGGTCTTCACCTCGAACTGGTCGCCTGCAATGGTGGTGATTGCGCCGGGGGCAGTGTGCGCGTCGGCGGGGTTAAGCACGCCGCTGTCTTCCAGGGCTATTTGTTCCCACGTGCCTTGAAGCTGTTGATAGTCCGGGTCTGAAACGTGCATGCAAATTCCTTCTTGCTGAGGGCTTAAACGCTGGATGAGTGCAAAAGTGCCAAAGGTTAAACAGCTGGAATTGTATCGATAGCACGCTGGAACTGCGCCCTGAAGCCGAAATTTTTCCGGCTGCCAGCCATTTATCCTGCATCAGCATGCCTTCGGCAGCATGATCGCCCGCATGAAAGCTATTCTGTAGTGATTGACATGCAGTAGAAATAATCTCTAATGGCGTCGGACTTTTCCTGCAGTGAAATGGTCAGAGTGCCATTAGCCAGTTGTGATTAGGGCGTTGTTTCTGATTCTCAGGCCATTCGGGCTGAAAATTCGGGGTTCAGGGCGTAGCGGCTTTTTAATATCAGTTTTAAGGTGTTCTTATTTTGAATCGAACTTCTTCGCTCAATGTGCCTGCAGTGTCAGATGAAATTGACTTGGTTGAGGTAGCTGACTCGATTTGGCGGCAAAAAAAACTGGTGTTGGGTTGCACTATCCTGGTGGGAGTCTTGGGCGCGAGCTATGCGTTTTTGGCGCCCAAGGTGTATGAGGTCAGCAGTGTGTTACGGCCTGCGGCGATCAACGAACTGGATGCCTTGAACCGCTCGGAAGTCTACAAACTGCCGCCCGCAGACGCGCTGGCGAAAGTCGGCGCTCAGTTGGATTCCTACGGTGCGCGCCTGGATTTTTTCAAAAGCCACGAACAATTGTTCCAGGCTTTTCGCAAGCCCGGGCAAAGCCTCGAGCAGAGTTTTGAAGATTTCAACCGGAACGCGGTCAACGTGATCGCGCCGGACCCGAAGAAATCAGATTCGCTGTCCAGTTACATCCGTCTGGAGATGCAATACCCGTCGGACGTGGATGGCGTGGCCATCCTCAACGGGTTTGTCGACTACGCGATTGCGGCGGAACGTGAGCAGGTGGGGGCCGACCTCAAGGTCATCGTGAATAACCGCTTGAGCGAACTCAAAGGCAAGATCGACGCCGCTCGCGCCAATTACGAGACCGAAAAAGAATCCAAGATCGCCAAGCTGCTTGAGGCCGACAGGCTCAAACGTGCCCAGTTGCAAGATGAACTCAGCGCACTGCGCCTGCAGATGAAAATGGAGCGCGGCGATCGCCTGGCAGAGTTGGCCGAAGCGATCTCGATTGCCAAATCGATGGGTATCCGTACACCCACCACGCCGTCGGCGATGGGCGATGCCACGCGTTCAGGTTCCAATCAGGTGATGCGCACCGAGGTCAACAACCAGAAAATTCCGTTGTATTTCATGGGTACCGAAGCCCTGGAAGCCGAGCAAGCCGCGTTGCAAAAGCGCACCAGCGATGACTTCACCAGCACGCGTATCGCTGAAATTGGCAAGGAACTGCAACTGCTGCAGTCGAACCGTGAAGTTGAGGTTCTGCAAAAACGCGCCAACGAGGATATTTTCCTGCAGGACGTGCAACCGCTCCGCGCTGAAGTGGCGCGCTTGCGTTCGCTGAATATCGACATGACTAACTTGAAGCTGGTGGCCGTTGACCGCCGAGCTCAGGAACCGCTGTCGCCGATCAAGCCGAAAAAATCGCTGATCATCGCTATCAGCTTGATCGCAGGTCTGTTCCTGGGCGTGCTGATAGCGGTGTTGCGCTACTTCATCTTGAGCCATCGAAAGGCTGAATCTCATTCGCCATTAACCGACGGCCGCTTGCCTCGCTACGAGAGCAAGGATGATCAGCCGCTGCCGTAAACAGGGCGGGCAGTGGGCGGGTGCCAACACCTGCCCACGGGCAAATCTATCGGTTCCATAGACAGCTTTTCACAAATCTTAGCTAACCTTTGGTTACAAACTGTGGCTAAATAACTGCCAATGGCCATGAATCGGTTGTCGACAAACCGCTAATGCCGCGTATTTGTGAATTGTGAACTCAGGTGCTGCATCTTCAATCCTCGGCCGTTGTGGGCACGCAGGAGCAGCCTGTTTTCTACTGACATGTGACGAATCTCTTGAAACTCATCATTGTTTTTCTCTACGTTGCCTGCATTGCGTATGTACACCTGCGCGGCCGGGTGCGACACAAGTTGGGTCGCCAGCTTAGCGATCATTCGACGTTCCTGGCGCCGATCAACTGCTTCCTCTACCTGTTTTCCAGGCAGCCAAGCCGGCCCTATCTGGCACCCGGCGACTTTCCTGATTTGAGCCCGTTGCAGGAGCACTGGCAGGAGATCCGCGAGGAAGCCCAGAACCTGATGCGCGCCGGCGAGATCAAGCGTTCCGAGCAGTACAACGATGTGGGTTTCAACTCGTTCTTCAAGTCGGGCTGGAAGCGTTTTTACCTCAAGTGGTATGGCGACAGTCACCCGTCGGCGATGAAGCTGTGCCCGCGCACGACTGAACTGGTGCAGAGCATCGGTTCGATCAAGGCCGCCATGTTTGCCGAGCTGCCGCCGGGCTCCAAGCTGGTTCGCCACCGCGACCCGTACGCCGGCTCCTACCGCTATCACTTGGGTCTGGATACACCTAACGACCCCGGCTGCTACATCAACGTGGATGGCGAAAGCTATTACTGGCGCGATGGCGAGCCGGTGATGTTTGACGAGACCTACATTCACTACGCGGAAAACACCACGCAGCAGAACCGCATCATTTTGTTTTGCGATATCGAGCGGCCCATGAAGTACCGCTGGGCGGCGGCGTTCAACCGCTGGTTCAGCCGTAATGTGATGGCGTCGGCGGGTTCGCCGAATGATGCAGGCGACAAGACCGGCGGCTTGAATCGAGCGTTCACGCGCCTGTACAAGATTCGCCTGCGCGGCAAAGAACTGAAAAAGCGCAACCGCACGCGTTACTACCTGGAAAAGTGGGCGATTTTTGCGGGATTGGCGCTGATCTTTATCTATATCTAACGCAACGTTGGGCGCGAATCACGCCGGTGGTTTCGCGCCGAGCTTGTCCCACATCTTCTTGCTGATCTTTTGCCGGTTGGCATAACCGGCCCATGGGTCTTCTTTCAGGTGCGCCAACCGCTCATGCAGGTTGGCCACGGTCCATTGTTGGGCACCGCGCAAGCCCTTTAACTCCTCTCGACTCACCGGCACCGACACCGGCAGGCCTGGCCGCGCACGCACGGAGTAAGCCGCTACGGTGCTGGCGCCGCGCGCGTTACGCAGGTAGTCGATGAAGATCTTGCCGATGCGGTTTTTCGGGCCGGAAGTCGCGGTAAAGCGTTCGGGCAGTTGCTGCGTCATGAACTGAGCGATGGCCTTGGCGAAGGCCTTTACTGTGCCCCAGTCATCCCGGCGCGCGAGCGGCACGATCAGGTGCAAGCCTTTGCCGCCGCTGGTCTTGACGTACGCTGCCAGCCCCAGCTCATCAAGCACCGACAACGTCAGTTGCGCGGCCTCCAGCATGGTTTTCCACGGCAGCGCCGGGTCCGGGTCGAGGTCGAGCACAAACAGGTCAGGGGTTTCGATTTTGTCCGAGGTGGCGCCCCACGTGTGCAGTTCAATGGTGCCCATCTGCACGGCGCCGATCAGCGCGCCTGGCTGATCGATTTCCATCAGACGTGCATGGCCTGGGTCCAGCGCCGGGTCCAACTGCTTGATGTGCGGAATGGCCAGGTGCTCCGAGTGTTTTTGGAAGAATTGCTCGCCGTCAATGCCTTCGGGTGCGCGCAGCAGTGAGACCGGGCGATGGCGCAGGAAGGGCAATATCCACTCGCTGATATTCTGGTAAAACGCCGCCAACTGATGTTTTTGCGTTGCGCTTTGCGCGTCAATCACCCGCTCCGGGTGAGTGATGTTTACGCCGCCGCTGAGTTTTTTCGCGGGTGCTGCCGGTTTAACCGAGCTGGCCTTGCGTGGCTGTTCATGGATGATCTGCGCCACCGGTTTGTCGCTGCGCAGCGCAATGAACGAGGCGTGGCGTACCACACCCTCGCGGGTCCATTCGGCAAAATTCACCTCGCACGCCGTGCTCGGCTCAACCCAGTGCACGCCGCGCGCCTGGGGGCTGGTCAGCGGTTTTTGCAGCGGTGAAGTTTTGCGCTCCAACGGTTTGAGTTGCGCATAAACCGCCTGCAGTGCCGCTTGGTCGAAACCAGTGCCCACGCGCCCGGCGTACACCAGCCCCGTATCATCATTGACCGCCAGCAGCAGCGCGCCAAAGCCACTGCGCGAGCCTTGTGGCCGGGTGTAGCCGACAATCACGAACTCCTGGCGCACGCGACATTTGAGTTTGATCCAGTCGGTGCTGCGGCTCGACACATACGGGCTGCCCAGGCGTTTGCCGATCAGGCCTTCGAGTGCGAGGTCGCAAGCACTTTCGAAGATGTCGCGCTGGTTGGCGACAAACGCTTCTGAGAACCGCAGCAGCTTGCTGCGACTACTCGATAGCGCGGACTTGAGCGCCGCGCGGCGCGCCTCTACAGGGGCCTCACGCTGATCCTGGCCCTCCAGAAACGGCGCGTCGAACAAGTAATACACGATGTCCAGGCTGCGGCCGACCTCGAACGCGTTTTGCAGCGCCTGGAAATCCGGCAAGCCGTCGTCATTGAGGCTGACCACTTCACCGTCCAGCCAACTGTCGCCCAGCTTCAGCGCTTGCAAGGCCTTGACCTGACGCGGCAGGCGGTCGGTCCAGTCATGCCCGTTGCGCGTAAACAGGCGCACCTCGCCGTCGCGGATCCGCGCGAGCATGCGGTAGCCGTCGAATTTGATTTCGTAGTGCCAATCGCCGTCGGGGGCGCGGTCGACCAGGGTTGCCAGTTGCGGCGTGAATTGCTCGGGGAGGGCTTGGCGGGTTTTAGCCGCGGAGGCTTTGGGGCGTTTTGCACGCGCTTTGGGTGTGCCGACCGAGGCGTCGCTGAGCACACTTTTCGGCTGGTCCTTGAGGATGTCGTAGTCGGCCGCCGCACGCGCTTGCTGGTCTTTTTCCTTGATCAGCAACCATTGCTCCTTGTCGCCGCTGCCTTTAAGGCGCGTGCGCACCAGCGCCCAGTCGCCGGCGAGTTTTTCACCGACCAGGGTGAATTTGAGCTTGCCGGCGGCATACGCCTTGTGCGGATCGTCGTGCGGCTGCCAAACGCCACGGTCCCACACGATCACATCGCCTGCGCCATATTGGCCGGCTGGAATACTGCCCTCGAAATCGCCATAGCCCAGCGGATGATCTTCAACGTGTACCGCCAGGCGTTTTTGGCTCGGGTCCAGGCTTGGGCCTTTGGGCACGGCCCAGCTTAGGAGCACGCCATCGAGTTCCAGGCGAAAGTCATAGTGCAGGTTGCGCGCGTCGTGTTTTTGAATCACGAATGACAGCGCCGACGCCGCGCGTTTGCCTGTGGTTGCGCTGCCAGAGGGCTCGGCGGTGATCTGGAAATCACGTTTGCGCTGGTATTCGCTCAGGGGCTTTGCCATGTCGTTCTCCGGCGTAGGGCAGGCTTAAGAAGCCTTTTTAGCGGCCTTTTTTGCCGCTGGTTTTTTCGCCGTGGACTTGGCCGCAGGTTTACCCGCCAGGCTGCGCTTGAGCAACTCGGTCAGGTCGATGACATCGGCCGACTGGCGCGTTTCGCTGTCTTCCTGGTCTTCGACATTTTCGATCTTGCCGGCCTTGGCCTTCTTGGCCACCAGCGCCATGATCTTGTCCTGGAAGCTGTCGCGGTACTCGTCCGGCTGCCAGTCTGCGCTCATGTCTTCCACCAGGCGTTTGGCCATGTCCAACTCGCCTTTGGCCAAGCTCGGTTTGGTCACATCGGCGCTTAATTCCAGCTCGTCCAGGCTGCGCACTTCGGCGGGCCAGCGCAGCATTACCAGCACCAGCGCCGAATCCAGCGGCATGACCGCCGCCAGATGTTGCTTGGTGTGCAACACCACGTTAGCCAGCGCCACTTTGCCGGTTTTTTTCAGGGTTTCGCGCAATAAGGCGTAGACCTTGCCGCCGCGTTTGTCCGGGGCCAGGAAGTAGGGCGTGTCGATATTTTGCAAAGGGATCTGCTCGCCTGCGACAAACGCGATGATCTCAATGGTCTGCGTGGACTTGGGGTGCGCCGAGCGAATCTCGTCCTCGCTGAGCACCACATAGCGGCCTTTTTCGAAGGCCACGCCCTTGACGATATTCTCTTTGGTGACTTCCTTGCCGGTGGTCTTGTTGATGCGCTTGTAACCGACCGGGTCCATGCTGCGTTTGTCCAGCCAATCAAAATCAACGCCTTGTGACGACGTGGCGGAAACCAGTGATACCGGGATGTGAACCAAGCCAAAACTGATTGCGCCCTTCCAGATTGCCCGTGGCATGCTTGCGACTCCTTGCAAAAAGACTGTGTTCTGGTGACTAGCAGGCGCTGGCAAAAGTTTCGGCGGGCAGATGCGTGGACAAATCGTGTTACACCTGATGAGGAAGTATTTAGTGTCGAAAGCCGAACCCAAGGCGTAGCGTGTTATCGAAAGCACGTACCACTCGCTCAAGAGAGGCTTTGTTATGAACAGTTGTGTGCGTCACCTGGCCGTGCTGGCGTTGGGCTTGGCATTCACCTCGTTGGCCCAGGCGCAAACCCTGCCCGGCAGCTACGACTCCAATAACAGCCCTATTCATCGGGCCAACCCCAACAGCATGCAGGGCACCCAGCCCAATGCGCCGGCCACCCGCGGCATTCAGACCGGGCCGAGCAGCCCCGCACCCACGTTGCAAAACGGCGGTATCGGCAATAGCTATCCCAAGCGCGACGCCGCGCCCAGCCGTCCAAAAACCGAAACCAAAGCCCCCACTTACGATGCCAACGGCAATCGCCGGTAAGGACTCCGTCTAATGTTGCTACGCAAAACGCTTCTAGCCGCACTGTGTGCCACCTCGCTGCTGCCGGTCACGGCGGTTTTTGCAGCCGATGCCCAGCAGTTTCCGAGTGAGCAGGGCAGTGTCACCGCAACCCCAATTGCCAAAGGCCTGGACCACCCTTGGGCCGTGGCGTTTCTCCCGGACAAGCAAGGCTTTTTGGTGACCGAACGCCCCGGCCACCTGCGCTTTGTGAGCCCTGACGGCAAGCTTTCTGCGCCGTTAACGGGTGTGCCGCAGGTATGGGCCAAAGGGCAGGGCGGTTTGCTGGATGTGGTGCTGTCGCCGGACTTCAAGCAAGACCGCATGGTTTACCTGTCGTACGCCGAGGGCGGCGGTGAGGGCGGCAAGGCCGGCACCGCTGTTGGGCGTGGGCGTTTGGCCGATGATTTAAGCGGCTTGAAAGATTTTAAGGTGATCCTGCGCCAGGAGCCCAAGCTGTCCACCGGCAATCACTTCGGCTCGCGTTTGGCGTTTGACCGTGATGGTTATCTGTTTGTGACGCTGGGCGAGAATAACGACCGGCCGACCGCCCAGGACCTGGACAAGTTGCAAGGCAAGGTGGTGCGCATTTACCCGGACGGCCGTGTGCCGGATGACAATCCGTTTGTCGGTCAGGCGGGCGTGCGACCGGAAATCTGGTCGTATGGTCAGCGCAATCCGCAGGGGCTGGCGTTGAACCCCTGGAGTGGGACGATCTGGGAAAACGAACATGGGCCGCGTGGCGGTGATGAAATCAACATCATCGAGCGTGGCAAGAATTATGGTTGGCCGCTGGCGACGCACGGCATCAACTATTCCCTGACGCCGATTCCCGAGGCCAAGGGCAAGGAGGTTGAGGGCACCGTGCAGCCGCATCATGTCTGGGAAAAGTCACCGGGTATTTCGGGTATGGCGTTTTACGACGCTGACCGGTTCAAGCCGTGGCAGCACAATGTTTTTATCGGTGCGTTGGCGAGTCAGGAGCTGATTCGTTTGCAGTTTGATGGCGACAAGGTGGTGCATGAGGAACGCTTGCTGGGCGGTTTGAATGCGCGTATCCGAGACGTGCGGCAGGGGCCGGATGGGTATCTGTATGTGCTGACGGATGAGGATGATGGTGTGTTGTATCGGGTGGGCTTGAACCAGAACTAACGCCAGCGCCTTTGTGGGAGCGGGCTTGCTCGCGATGCCGTCAACTCGGTTTGGCTGATATACCGAGGTGCCTGCATCGCGAGCAAGCCCGCTCCCACAGGTGGGCCTTAAAGCCCGAGGTCCGACAACCCCGGATGATCATCCGGGCGCCGCCCCAGCGGCCAGTGAAACTTGCGCTCGCTGGCCTCGATCGGCAGATCGTTAATGCAGGCAAACCGCTTGGCCATCAGGCCGTTCTGGTCAAACTCCCAGTTTTCATTGCCGTAAGAGCGGAACCAGTTGCCGGAGTCGTCGTGCCATTCATAGGCATACCGCACGGCGATACGGTTTCCACCGAACGCCCACAACTCCTTGATCAGCCGATAGTCCAATTCCCTGGCCCATTTACGGGTCAGGAAGCCTTTGGCTTGTTCGCGGTTCTGCACAAACTCGGCGCGGTTACGCCACTGCGTGTCCAGGGTGTACGCCAACGACACCCGTTGCGGGTCTCGGGAGTTCCAGCCGTCTTCGGCGAGGCGGACTTTCTCAATCGCTGACTCGCGGGTAAACGGCGGCAACGGTGGGCGTGCTTCTGCGTCAGATGACATGGGGCAACTCCTGAAATAGTAAGGGTTATCGACGGTTGCAAAGGCCTGCGTTCACAGGCCGAACAATTTTCGCGCCATGCATTGCGCATTATCAGCCGCGCTGGAATCGCCCATGACCAGCGCGACGGTTATCGCGCCATCGATCAGTATCAGCAGTTGCGCGGCCTGCTGTTCGGGGGCGCAGCTGCCATGCGCTTTACACAGTTCGAGTGCGTACTCGAACAGTTTTTGTTTATGCGCCTTGGCCAGCAGACGCACCGGGTCTTGTGCATTGCCGGTTTCACCACTGGTGTTGATGAAGGCGCAACCGCGAAAGTCTGCTGAGTCGAACCAGGCTTTAAGCGCGCTGAACAGCGCCAGCAAGCGCTCGCCGCTGCCTTCGCGGCGTTGCACTTCCTCGCGCAGCCACTGCATCCAGCGTTCGTCGCGACGTTGCAGGGCGGCGAGCACCAACTCATCTTTGTTGGCGAAGTAATGGTAAATACTCTTGCGCGAGACACCGGCGGTTTTTACCAGTAACGCCATGCCGGTGGCGGCGATGCCGTGCCGATAGATCAACTTCTCGGTCACATCGAGAATAATGTCGCGGGTTTCATTGTGGGCTATGTCGTTCATGTTGCGAACACTAGAACGATCGTTCTTCATGGTCAATTTATTTTTTCCATGTTCCCCGGCGAGACCTGAGCAGCCCCATGGTGTAAGCTTTGGGCCTCTTCGGATTCGACCCATTGCGAGCCTTATGCCGTCGTTCTTCAAACGCTCCCTGTTGCCTAAACTGCGCGGTTTCCCAGTGTCTCCCGAGACACTGGAGGTGCTGTCCGGCGCCGCTGAGTTTCGTCGATGCCTGCTGGAAAAAATCCCCCACGCCACGCGGCGCATCTACATCGTCGCGCTGTACTTGCAGCACGATGAAGCCGGGCAGGAAATCTACGACGCGTTGCACGCCGCCAAGGCCGCGCGGCCCGAATTGGACGTGGTGGTGGTGGTCGACTCGTTGCGCGCCCAGCGCGGCTTGATCGGCGCCGGCAAGCAGCCGGGCAACAGCGCCTGGTATCAGGCCATGACCCAGGCGCACGCCAGTGAAGTACCGGTGTACGGCGTTCCGGTGCAGACCCGCGAGTTGTTCGGCGTGCTGCACCTGAAGGGTTTTGTGATCGACGACAGTGTGCTGTACAGCGGCGCCAGTTTGAACAACGTGTACTTGCACAAGTTCGACAAATACCGCTATGACCGCTACCACCTGATCCACAGCGCGCCGCTGGCGGATTCGATGCAGCACCTGTTGGAACACGGCCTGTTGGCCTCCAGGGCAGTGCATCGCCTGGACTTGCCCAACCCGCCCACCACCCGCAGTTTGCGCAACGACATTGGCGACCTGCGCAGCCGCCTCAAGCACGCGACCTACGACACCACCAAGGGCCTCTTGCCCAATGGCCACATGTCGGTGAGCCCGTTGCTCGGTGTCGGCAAAAACAACCCGCTGAACCGGGTAATCCTCGAACTGATCGCAAGTGCCCAGCACCAGTTGACCCTCTGCACGCCGTACTTCAATTTGCCGCTGCCGGTGACCCGCGAGATCAACCGCGCCCTGGCGCGCGGGGTGAAGATCGACATCATCGTCGGTGACAAAACCGCCAACGATTTCTACATTCCGCCCAGCGAGCCGTTCAAGGTCATCGCAGCGTTGCCTTACCTGTATGAAATCAGCCTGCGGCGTTTCGCCAAGCGTCATCAGCCGATGATCGACAGCGGCCAGTTGAACCTGCACCTGTGGCGCGACGGCGATAACACCTACCACCTCAAAGGCCTGTGGGTTGACCAGCGTTACACCTTGCTTACCGGCAACAACCTCAACCCCCGGGCGTTCCGCCTCGATCTGGAAAATGCCCTGCTGATCGACGACCCACAAGGCGAGTGGCTGGCACCACGGCGTGCCGAACTGGCGAATATTTTCCAGCACGCCACGCGCATCGCGGGTTACCAGCAGTTGCAGACGCTGGTGGATTACCCGCAAGCGGTCGGCAAGTTCCTGCGACGGGTCAGCCGGGTGCGCATTGAACGGTTGCTTTACCGCATTTTGTAAGCCATAGCGCTTGGCACGGTAAATGGAAGCAGGCCTGGCAGTATTAGCGTCAGGCTGTTTTCCTGGGTGCAGTGCGAGTTTGCCTATGCTGTGCCGGCTTGTTTTTTCATACGCTTTCTATCGACTGTTCTTATGGACAAGGACTCTGATCCCTTCGATAGAGACCCGTAGAAATGTCGGCAATCCAAACAAAAAATACCTTAACGATTTTTAGCCAGGCATCAACTCCACAGAACCCTGCACCGCTCTTGCCACCCGCCGATAACCCCGTGGCGCCCCCGCACCCGGCTGTAGCGTTCAGCCCTTCTCATAATCAATCCTTCAGTGCAACGTCATCACTGCGTCAATTGAGCCTGGAGCAACCGGCAGGTCGAGCCAGGCGCGATACTGCCGATCAACCAGCGGCGGCGCCCGTCAATAAAAGTAACCTTAAGGGCAGTTACCCTGCCACGGTTGACGCCAAGATGGCGGACATTCGGTTGCAGAAAATCCTGGTTCAGTGGTTGAAAACTGGCGAAGCGAATAAAAAAGACATTCCAAAAAAAGCCTCTATCACACCCTTCATCGAGATGTACTACCACGCTATCAATGAGCCAGCCGTACAGGCATGGTTCAAAACCCAACACCTGAAGCCCCAGACGGTGCGGGTATTCAGCGATTACGTGGTGGGCGTGGTAGTGCGCGATGGTAAAGAAACCTTTCAACGTTTTTCCATTACGGATGGATCGGGCTGGGGGCAAGTCAGCAAAAGCATCGGCTATGTGCAAAAAGTGCTCTCGCCCAATGACCTGGGCCTGCCCGGCAACCCAGGCCCGAGTCCGAATTACAGTGCAATCAGCCCTGATGTGTTCCTCGGCTTTTACGGAGTAAAGCCGCCCCTGAATGAAAAGTCTGCGCCGCAACTGGGCAAAAAACTCTCGCAGAGCGGGTGGCCCGAGGTCGCACAAACGCAACGCGCTGAGTGGGCGGGGCAGTTTAAACAGCTGTCCCAACACCGCGAGGACAGTGCCATACGCACGCGGCTGGTAGAGCAATTTCGATCTCAATTCGAAGGCGAACCCGACACTAACCTGTTGAACCTGGAAACGCAGGTCGTGGTTGCTGGGCCTGGCTCTGCTCTGGACCGGCGCAGTAAACAGCCGCGTAAACGGTTCCTTGAGTTCCTTGTGTCACCGACATTTCAAGCCTTTCTCAAGAAGGCCGGGTTTGATCTTCCCGGCAGTGAGGTGAAGATGAGTGAGTTCAGGCTATCTGCGGGCGACCTGCAGATGCGTAATCTCGCAGGTGATTGGGTCTCGTTGCAGCAGGCGTTCGACGCTGAGGTCGAGCAGACGTCAAGGGTTGACGACGCAGATGGGCTTAGCGCTCGCAAGATGAATACGGATTTCGACCAGTTAGTAACCATGAGCGAGAAAACCGGCAACGCTTTGTACTCCACGCGCAGCTATGACGCTCGCCAGGCCTTTGCGCTGTATGCCCTCGACACTCCGCACACCGTTGGCCAGTTACGCGGTGCGCTGGGATGGCTTGGCATTCAACTGGCGGATGCCCCGTTGGCAGGCGACTATGCGGGCATGACGCCTTATTCGCCGGCGCATGGCACGTTACCTGCCGAGGCAGGTAGCCTCTTGAAAAAGGCATCGACGCAGGTCATGGCGTTGTTAAAGGACTTTTCCGTCAGCACCCACGGCTTCCAGAATTATCCCGACCCGGACAATCAGCTCGCAGCTTTTTTTGATTCTGCGCAGGCCATCGCCGTGGCCGAAGGCATTGCCAAGTCCCTCAAGCACTATGCCGTGTCCGATGGGCAAGCGCTTTCAAGGGCCGACCGCCATCAACTATTGGCCACGGCCATGAAATCCAGTGTGGATATGCCTATGCCCGGCATGACGGGCACTGTGGCCGGGTATGAGCTCTATCAACCGGGCAATATGGGCCGCACGCTTAAAGAAGTCCGTGATGAGGTGGAGAAGCATCTCCAAAGCAAAGGGGTTGACCCGAAGCACGCATCACTGATGGCCCACCTGTTTTTGGCCCAGTCGGCACCGGAGATGTTGGTCAAGAAAGACCCAACGGTACCTGCCGATACCGCCCGGATTCTCAACCGGGACCCGGAAAACATCAAGGTCGGGTCGACAGGCTGGATGAACCTTCGCCTGGGGAGTGCAATCGCGGGCGACTCACGTATGAACCTTACGCAAGCAATGGCGCTGGCACGCCAGGACGGCGGGGGGCCAAAACAAGAAGCGCTGATCAAAGAGCTGAGCACCCAGGCGCTGCTGGACTGGGCGGTAATGGCGGGCATTTTTCCCGCGACTTCAGACGGTAAATACTCGGCGGGCGATTACGCGGCGGCGGCAAAGGCCTTTACCACGCGCGAAAACCAAACGAGTGAGGCATTCGGTACCTTATCGAGCGAGTCGCCTACCCAAAGGAGCGTGTTGCTGCAGCAACTGGCCAAGTTGTTCCCAGAGATGAGCGAGCAGGACATTAGTCAAATAACGCTGAAAAAGTACCCCGATTTTTCAGCAAACGCGGCTAACTCCAGATCTCTTGTGGATTACCCTAATTCGACGCCGTTTATTTACCGGAGGCCGACGTCGTTGGTCGATATAGTCCTGAAGAATCTGGTGGAGGGTAATCCGCCATTTGGTGAAGACGAGAGCTGGGTGACTGATGAGTTTATTCATCCGAATATTTCCCTTGCTGCTTTCAGGGAACGTCTCGATCAACTGCCTGACCTTAAACCTTTAGTGGTGCCTGCTGTTGATAAATTCATCACCGATACCCGCGCGGCCCAAGCCACGGCATTGAAGCTGATGATCGCCGATTTACCATTGAACGAGCGCAAGGCGCTGGAGGTGGGCAAGATCACGTTCTACAGCCTGCGCAAAACCACCGGGGACACTCTGCAGGTCGATCTGGGGCAAAACTCGAACGTTGAAAAAAGCAAGGGCACGCATGGCCTCTTGTTGCGTTATGAAACCGACGCAGTTTGGCCAAAGTTCGGTTACTACGAGGTTTTTCCGGGTTCAATGAAAATGGTCAAGCGAACCGATTTGCCCGTTGAGTTGCAGCTCGACGGGAAGGTGGAAAACCGAATAGTAAGCGCTGGACCTCATCATTACCTTGGCCCTGTAATCCGCAATGGCAGGCTGCAAGGGTTTGATTTTGATGCCTATAGCACAGGCTCTGCGCCACGTTCTGGCGCGCAATCGACGGTGATTATCGAGCGTCTCGGCGCCGAGTTGCCAGAGACACCAACGCCTGACAACAAGGCCCTGCTACCCAACTCATTTTTTTCTGGCAAGACGTCGAAGATCGTAGACAGGTTGTTGGCCCACAGCTTTGATGACAACCGTGAAGCGCGGATAGCGCATGCCAACGAACCGACAGCGTTACAAGGGCGTACCTTTGCCAACCCATTCACGGCTGAAAATGCCCGCAAGGTCATAAGCCTGATCCCTTTTGTGGGTGCCATTGCCGATTTGGTGGAGGGTAAAATCGAGGCTGGGGTGAAAGGCTTGCTGATCGACCTTGCGTCTTTCCTGGCTACCGGTGGGCTGGCCGGGGCAAAGCTTTTTGGCAAGGGTTTAAAAATGTTGATTCCTTTCAGCGGCAAGCCATTCAGCATGGCCGGGCTGAAAGGCGGCGCGTCATTTATTCGCGGTGTGTTCAACCCCTTGGAAAACGTCCCTGCGCTTATCCGTGCGGGGCCGAACGGCGTGCGTGTGTGGAAGAGGCTCGGCGACGTAATCCCGGTTAATATCGCCTACGATGTGTACCTGCCAGTCAAAGCTTTCGAGCAGTTGCGATGGTCTTTGGGGGCGTGGGATACGGTGCAGGGTACCCATCAACCCGACAGCCAGTGGCCGGGCGCCAGGAAAGGCTTGAGTGCAAACCAGGAGGTTATTGCGGTTCAGAAAAACGGCTCGTGGTACGCCATCAACCCCGTCAGTCATAGGCCGGAAGGGGTACCCCTGGAGCAGTTCACCCCCGAATCGAGTTGACGCTTGATCCACACGGCAAATCGCTAAACTTGCGAGGGGCGCAACCGATGCCGATTGATCGGTTGCGCTGTCGGGCAGTGTCAGTCATAGCGCTGCGCACACTGACGTCTCTGATGGCCTGGGCTGACTTAGACTTAGTTCAAACCCAACTTGCCGCGCAGGGTCGACAGGTCTTCAGCCAAGGTGTTGACCGGGCCCACCAGGGCTTTACGGTCGTTTTCCTTGACCTTGTCGTAGGTCTCAAACCCGCCATCCCTGGTTTTGTACTTGGCCAACACCTTGTCGACGCTGGCGAAGTTCTTGTCGACCTTGGCCAGGAAGGCTTTGTCTTGTTTCTCGATCTGGCCGCGGAACAGGTCGACGATTTTTTTCGCGCCGTCAATGTTGCCCTGGAAGTCGTACAGGTCGGTGTGGCTGTAGCGGTCTTCTTCACCGGAGATCTTGGTCGCAGCGACTTCTTCCAGCAGCGCAGCGGCGCCGCCCACGACCTTTTCGGGTGGGAAGGTCAGGCCGTCGACACGGGTTTTAAGGTCGTTGACGTCGGTGTTGAGCTTGGCGGTCAGGGTTTCCAGGCCTTTGGTGGTGTTCTGCGAGAACAGCGTGTATTCGATGCGGTGGAAGCCGGTGAAGTCTTCAGCGGTTACGCCTTTTTCGTGGTCATCAACGCGCGAATCGATTGAGGCGTCGAGGTCACTGAACAGCTCGGCGATCGGCTCGATGGACTCGTAGTGAACGCGGGTTGGCGCGTAAAGCTTCTTGGCGGTGGCCAGGTCGCCCTGGTTGATGGCGTCGGTGAACGCCTTGGTCTGCGTGACCAGTTCAGCGATTTCTTCGGTGACGTAAATCTTGTAATCCGACACCGGGCCTACCAGGTCCAGCGGCGCGGTGGCGGCGAACGCTGCCAGCGGCGAAAGGGTCATTAACAACGACAACGCGATAGTCGACTTCTTCATGGGAGGTGTGCGCTCTGGTGTGTTTTAAGTATTGGCAGTGGTTTGCGGGTGCGTTGCAGCGAGCAACGTGCGCCCAATGAAATCCTTGGGCCCGGTGACGCCTGGCAAGGTGAAGAAGTACCCGCCGCCGACCGGCTTGAGGTATTCCTCCAGCGGCTCGCCGTTGAGCCGGGTTTGCACGCTGATAAAGCCTTTCTCCAGGTCAGCCTGGTAGCAGATGAACAGCAGCCCCATGTCCAGCTGACCGTTTTTATTGACGCCGTTGGAGTAGTTGAACGGCCGACGCAGAATCAGGTTGGCCTGTGTTTGCGCGGTGCGCGGGTTGGCCAGGCGGATGTGCGCATCGAGCTTGGTCAACTTGCCGTGCGGGTCTTTGCTGTAGTCCGGCACTTGCGATTCTTGCTGGCCGTCCATCGGCGCGCCCGTGGTTTTGACGCGGCCGATGATGCTTTCCTGCTCTTGCAGCGGCGTGCGGTCCCAGCGCTCGACGAAGTTGCGGATGATGCGCACCGCCTGGTAGCTGCCATTGGCGGCCCAGGCCGGTTCGTCACTGGCCGGTTGCACCCAGACAATCTGGTCCATGCTCTTGTCGTCGTTGGAGTCCGGGTTGGCCGAACCGTCACGAAAGCCCAGGAAGTTACGCGCGCTCTGCGCAGGTTCGCCAGGTTTGGCCGGGGCTTGAGGCGGCACGCTGCCTTCCTGTTTCCAGCGCACCAGCAACAGGTCGGGCAGGTTTTTCACGATGTCGCGCAGGGCGTGGATATTGGTGTCGGTGGTGTTCGAGCAAAATTGCAGGCTCAGGTCGCCGTGGCACTGCGCCGGTTCCAGCGCATCGTTGGGAAACCCCACCATGCGCGTCAGGCGCTTGGGTTTGACTGCAGTCAGGCCGAAGCGCTCATCAAACAGCGACTCGCCGACCGAGACGGTAATGGTCAGGTTATCCGGCGTGACCACCGGGCCTAGAATGCCCGAGTCGGTGGGCGGCAGCTTCGGGTCGACCTGCGGCACGGTGCCGCCGGTCATCAGGAAGCTGATGCGCTCGTTCAAGGTGCGGAACAACCGTTCGAGGTCTTCACGGTCGCTGGCCAATACGTCGAACGCCACCAGCATGCCGCAGGCCGGGCGCGGCGTGACGATGCCGGTTTGGTGCTTGCCGAAAAAGTCGTGGTGGTCCTGCGTCTTGTCACTGCGCGGCGCAGTGGTGACCTGCTCGGCAGCGGCGGCCAGCGCCGGGCAGCTCAGGCTGCTACCGGCAATAGCCGCGCCGGTGGCCGCCATGCCCAGCAAGACACGGCGACGTTGTGCGGAAAATTGTTCTGAATCACTCATGTGTGCGGTCGTCTTCACTGCAGGCCGGAAAGGCCAAGGGCGGGGTCGATTCCATCGAGTGCAACGGCCAGAGCCTTGGCCTTGTCGGCGATCTGCTTGCGCTGATCGGCGGTCACGCTGTCGTAGCGGCGGTAGTGGCCGTCGACTTTCAAGCTGTTCAGTTGTGCATCGAACGCCTCAAGCGCGCTGTCGACGTTGCTCAACACGTTAGCCGCCGACTTGCTCAGCAACGGCCGCATCAGCTCGACCACCTTGTGCGCGGCTTGCAGGTTGGCGGCAAAGCCGTTGAGGTCGATGTGGCTGTAGCGTTCTTCTTCACCGCTGGCCGCGCGCACATCCGCCAGGCTGTTGAGGTTGCGCACCACAATGCTCACCAGTTGTTCCGGTGGCAGCGACTGGGCGAGCAGTTGTTGCTTGAGGCGCGTGACGTCGCTGACCAGGGCTTGGGCAATTGGCGCCAGCCCGTCCAGGCTGCGCTGTTGGAACAGGCTGTATTCCAGGCGATGGAAGCCAGTGAAGGCCGGGTCTTGCTCGCGTTTTTCAAAGTAGTCGGCGCGCGCGTTGATCGCGTTGTCCAACTCGGCCAAGCGTTGCGACGCTGGCGCCAGGCGCTGGTAGGCCTCACGCGCTGGCACATACAGCGCCTGCGCCTGGGCCAAATCACCGGCCTCGACGGCTTGCGCCAGGGCGGTGACGGCGGTGATCAGTGCACTGCCTTGGCCGCTCAGGTACACGCGGAACTCCGACAGCGGGCCGATAAACGCCACCATCGACGGCTTGGCCTTGGCCTTGGCGTCGGACTCCGCCGTCGGCGTCACGTGCAAGGTGCCACGCGGGTTGCTCAGCAAGCCGCAGGTGATCGCGTAGTCGCCGGGCAGCAAGTTGGCATTGATCACTTGGCTCAAGCCCGGCGCGATATTTTCGCGTTCTTCGATCACCAGCACGCCGTCGAGAATTTCCCACTCCACCGCCCGTTCGGAGCGGTTGATGATACGAAAGCTTGCGCGCCCGGCGGGCACGGTGAGTGCGTTGGGTTCACAGGCGTGACCGTGAATGGTCACGGTGATTTCATCGTGGTGGGTCTGGCGTTTGGCGGCGGCCAATTGCGAGGCGTAATAAAATAGACCACCGGCGGCGATCATAACGACCACCGAGCCCGCCACCGCCCAGCGCAGGGCGCGGGACGGCGGAGCCGGTTGAGGGGTTTGGCTGGACAAATGACGGTCCTTACTGGCTGGAAACGGAAGAGGTTTTGGCGACGGGCTTGGCAGGGGCCGAGGGCATAAAGAACATCACCAGGGCCACTACCAGGTAAATCAGATAAGCGCCGAGCGTGCTCACGGTTGGGGCGTCCTGATAGCCGAACATCCCGGCCAGCACCGAACCCAACGGGCCGTCCATCGGCAGCGTCGCGCTGAAATCGAACAACACGGTTTGCCAGTGGTTCCACACGCCCGCTTCGTGCAGGGCTTGTACCGAGTTGGCGAGAATGCCGGCAGCCACCACCAGGATGAACAGGCCGGTCCAGCGAAAGAACGCGCCGAGGTTAAGGCGCATGCTGCCGGTGTAGATCAAAAAGCCTGTGATGATCGCCAAAATCAGGCCGAGCAGGGCGCCAATCGGCGCGCCCGGGCCTTCGCTTTGCTGGAACACCGCCAGTAGAAAAAACACCGTCTCCAGGCCTTCGCGCGCAACCGCGAAAAACACCATGGCGATCAGCGCGATCACTTGGTGTTTGGAGCCCGCCAAGGCGTGATCAAGTGATTCGTGCAAGGAATGCTTGATGGACCGCGCCACTTTGCGCATCCAGAACACCATGGAACTGAGGATGCCAACGGCCACCAGACCGACCACACCTTCGAACAGCTCTTGTTGTTTTTGCGGAAATTCAGCGCTGACCAGTTCCAGGCCACCGCCGACCAGCAGGGCCAGGGCGGCCGCCAGGAACACGCCGATCCACACGGCGGGCATCCACTGGCCACGGCCGGTTTGTTGCAGGTAACTGGCGATAATGCCGACGATCAGTGCAGCTTCAATGCCTTCGCGCAGCATGATTAAAAAAGGAACAAGCATTTGGCACCGCATCATGACGGGAGAGGATGCTAATTTGTAACATAATGATACTCATTACTAAACAGCCAATCTGCCTGTTTACTGAACTGCGCCTGAACGGTGGTGGCGAATTGCATAGCCGCTTATGATGCAAAACCTCTTTTACAGCGTTGATTAACCGACTTCCAATGGCGGAAAAAGACACCATCTCCATCCATCTTGTCCGTGAGGCTTTGCTGCAAAGCTGCGCGCCGGGGGAGGCCACGCTTGAAGCGTTGAGCAAAGTCGCAATCGACCCGGCGCTGCTGGCGCAGCCCGACGCCCGTGTGCCCGCCACCGCGTATGCGCGACTGTGGCGTTTGTTGGCGCGGCGCAGCGACGATGAGTTTTTCGGCATGGACCCGCGCAAGCTCAAGTCCGGCAGCCTGGAGTTCTTGTGCCGCGCGTGCATGGCGCAGCCACACCTGGGCGCCAGCCTGGAGACTGGTTTGGGGTTTCTGTCGTTGATGCTTGAGCATTTGCCCGCGCAGCTTGTGCGCCAGCAAAGCCTGGCAGAGATCGTGCTGTTGGAGCCAGCGCTTGAGCCCAAGCGGGCGTTTACCTATTTTACCTATTGGATGATCGTGCACGGCGTTGCCTGCTGGCTGGCGGGGCGGCGCATTCCGATTCTGGCGATAGAGCTGCGGTGCGCACAGCCGGATTTCTGCGACGACTACCGGGTGATGTTTTCCGACAACCTGCGCTTTGACCGGCCACGCACGCGCATGATCTTTTCCGCCGACTGCCTCGACCTGCCGGTCAAGCGCAGCCCCGAGGAACTCAAGCGTTTCCTGGCGCGCGCGCCGGCCAACATCCTGGTCAAATACCGCGACCCGGAAAGCCTGGCCACACGGATCAAGCACGACCTGCGCCAGATGCCTCCCGATAGCTGGCCAGAAACCGAGGGCCTGGCGGCCAGCCACTGCATCTCGGCGTCCACTCTGCGCCGCCGCCTGGCAGAAGAGGGGCAGACCTACCAAGGCCTCAAGGACAGCGTGCGCAAGGAGTTGGCGATTGTCTGGCTGGCTGAGCCGCAGATCAGTTTCGCCGAGATCGCAGCGCGGCTGGGGTTTGCGGATGCGAGTTCGTTTTACAAGGCGTTTCGTAAGTGGTCAGGGTCGAATCCCGGGCATTATAGGGGTTTGATTCTCGACGATGCGGGTTGAGTGTATGTCCGTTATTTGGGTGACGGATTATATCGGTTTCGCATTTACAGCGAGTCACTTTTGATAGAACCGGAAGCTGGCCCAGTCAAAAGTAACCAAAACGCTCTCGCCCCACCACTCGCATACACAGCAAATCTGCTTTCTGTGGGAGCGGGCTTGCTCGCGATGCAGGCACCTCGGTATATGAGGTACACCGAGTTGATGCCATCGCGAGCAAGCCCGCTCCCACAGTTGACTGCATTCTGCTTGGGAGATTGGGTCGGCTTTCGGGCCGCCTGCTTTTGATCGTGATCTTGATCTATCAAAAGTGCCCCGCCGCAAGGGCGGAATCATAAGCGGTCGTTACCAAAGAAACGTATACACAACACATACTCCAACCACCCCAAAAAACTCAAAAAAAAGCCCCGTGACCGAATGGACCACGGGGCTAAAAATTGGCTGGATGCGACCAACCAAAGGAGCGCTTTAAATCAAATCACTGGCTGCTTGCCACTACCGTGTTCGGCTGCCAGCCCCCACCGAGGGCCTTGTAAATCGCGACAATACCGCGGTACAAATCCACTTCGGCCTGCGCCTGCGAATCTTCGGCTGCCAAACGCTCACGTTGCGCATCCAGCAGCACCAGGAAGTCCACCGTGCCTTCGCGGTAGCGAATCGCGGCAAGGTCAGCCGCGGCGCGACTCGACTCACTCTGGCGTATCAACGAGACCAACCGCTGCTGGCGTTTGCCGTAATCACTGAAGGCATTTTCCGATTCTTCCAACGCCAGCAACACTTGCTGCTCATAGGTCGCCAGCGCGCCTTCCGCCTCGGCATTTGCACCGCGCAAACGCGCACGCACGCTGCCCAGGTCGAACGCGGCCCAGGTGATGCTCGGGCCGAGCGACCAGGCATTCGCTGCTGCTGAACCAATCTGTGAACCCCGCCCGGCGGTAAAGCCGAGGAAGCCGCTGAGGCTGACCCGTGGGAACAGGTCGGCCTTGGCCACGCCGATACGCGCGGTGGCGGCGGCCAGTTTGCGTTCGGCACTGAGAATGTCCGGGCGACGTTGCAGCAATTGCCCTGGATCGCCAATCGGCAATGCCTTGGCAATCGCCGGCAGGTCTTTGGGGCTCAGGTCGACGCTCAGTTTGTCGGGGCGCTGGCCGAGGAGGGTGGCGATGCGGTTGCGCTCGCGCACTTGCTCGGCTTGCAGTTGCGGCACGCTGGCTTCAACCGAAGCCAGGCGCGCATCGGCGCGTTCCACGTCGAGCTGATCACCCACGCCGGCATCGCGCAGGCTGACGGTGATGGTGCGCGATTCCTGTTGGTTCTTCAGGTTGTCGAGGGCGATGCGTTCACGCAGTTGTGCGCCGCGCAGTTGGCCGTAGGCGTCCACCAGCTCGGCAATCATGCTGACTTGCAACTGGTACAGGTCGGCTTCGGCGACCTGCTGGTCAGCGTCGCTGGCTTCGAGGTTGCGGCGTATGCGGCCGAACAAATCCAGTTCCCAGGCCATGTCGAGGCCCAAGTCATAACGCTCGCTGTTGACGCGCTGGGTGGTCTGGCCGGGAATCTGGCCCTTGCCCACTTCACTGCTGGCACGGCTGGTGACGACCGGCATGATGTCATTGGCGGCGTCATCGCGAATCGCGCGGGCCGCTCGCAGGCGGGCGAATGCCACGCGCAGGTCGCGGTTACCGTTCAACGACTGGGTGACCAACTGGTCGAGGGTAGGGTCCTCGAACTGCTGCCACCAAATGCCTTCGTACTTGGCATGGTCATAACTTTTGGTGTCGGCGGCGGCCGTGATGTTGGCCGCCTCAAGTTGTTCGGTTTTGTAGTCCGGGCCGACGGCACAGGCGCTCAACGCAAGTACCAGCAAGCTCGGCAGAAAGACTTTCACGCTCATTGCTGTGTCTCCAGCTTCAAGGCCTTGGCCGCTTTGCGCGCCTCTTGGCGCTCCACATAGCGACGGATCAGTACGTAGAACACTGGCGTCAGCAACAGCCCGAAGAAGGTCACCCCGATCATCCCGGAGAACACCGCCACGCCCATCGCATGGCGCATCTCGGCACCGGCACCGCTGGACAACACCAGCGGCACCACGCCCATGATGAAGGCGAACGAGGTCATCAGAATCGGCCGCAGACGCAAGCGGCAGGCTTCCAGTACTGCAGCCAGCGGGTCGAGACCTTCCTGTTGTTTATCCTTGGCGAACTCGACGATCAGAATCGCGTTCTTGCACGCCAGGCCCACCAGTACGATCAGGCCGATCTGGGTGAAGATGTTGTTGTCGCCACCCGAGATGATCACCCCGGTAATTGCCGACAGCAGCGTCATCGGTACGATCAGGATCACCGCCAGCGGCAGGCTCCAGCTTTCGTATTGGGCGGCGAGTACCAGGAACGCCAGCAGTACGCAGAGCGGGAACACGAACAGCGCGGTATTGCCCGAGAGGATTTGCTGATAGGTCAGGTCGGTCCACTCGTAGGTCATGCCGTTGGGCAGCTCATCCTTCAACAGTTTTTCGATCGCCACCTGCGCCTGGCCGGAACTGTAGCCCGGTGCGGCGTTGCCGTTGATCTCGGCGGTGATAAAGCCGTTGTAGTGCATCACGCGGTCCGGGCCGGAGGTCTCGCTGACCTTGATAAAGGTCGCCAGCGGGATCATCTCGCCTTTGTTGTTACGCACCTTCAACTGGCCGATCTGGTCCTGGTCCTGACGGAACTGTTGCTCAGCCTGCACGTTAACCTGATAGGTGCGGCCAAAACGGTTGAAGTCGTTGGCGTACAGCGAGCCCAGGTAGATCTGCAGGGTGTCGAAAATGTCGCTGATCGCCACGCCGTGAGTCTTGGCCTTTTCACGGTCAATCGCCGCATCAACCTGAGGCACGTTCACCGTGTAGCTGGTGAACAGGCCGAACAGCTCAGGCACGCCATGGCTTTTGGTAATGATGTTCTGGGTTTCTTTGTACAGCTCGTCGTAACCCAGGTTGCCACGGTCTTCGATCTGCAGGCGGAACCCGCCAATCGTACCCAGGCCTTGTACCGGCGGCGGTGGGAAGATCGCCATGTAGGCTTCCTGAATTTCGCTGTATTTGCCGTTCAAGGCACCGGCAATCGCACCTGCCGACATGCTCGCGTCTTTACGCTCATCGAAGGGCTTCAAGGTCACGAACACGATGCCGCTGTTCGGGCTGTTGGTGAAGCCGTTGATCGACAGGCCCGGGAACGCAATCGCGCTTTCGACGCCCGGCTGTTTCAAGGCGATGTCAGACATCTTCTTGATCACGTTTTCGGTACGGTCCAGGCTCGCAGCGTCCGGCAGTTGCGCAAACGCCACCAGGTATTGCTTGTCCTGGGCCGGTACGAAACCGGTAGGCGTGTGGGCAAAGCCGAAGAACGTCAGCACCATCAGGCCGCCATACACGAACAGCGCAATGCCACTGCCGCGAATCACTCGGCGCACAGTGCCGACATAGCCATGGCTGGCTTTTTCGAAAAAGCGGTTGAATGGACGGAACAACCAGCCGCCGAAAATCTTGTCGAGGAACTTCGAGAAACGATCCTTCGGCGCGTTATGCCCACGCAGCAACACGGCGGCCAGGGCCGGCGACAGCGTCAGCGAGTTGAAGGCCGAAATCACCGTCGAAATCGCAATGGTCAAGGCGAACTGCTTGTAGAACTGCCCGGTCAAGCCGCTGATAAAGGCGGCCGGGATGAACACCGCACACAGCACCAGCGCCGTGGCAATGATCGGCCCGGTCACTTCGCTCATGGCTTTTTCGGTGGCCTGGAACGGCTCCAGGCCCAGTTCGATGTTGCGCTCGACGTTCTCCACCACCACGATGGCGTCGTCCACCACGATACCAATCGCCAACACCAGCCCGAACAGCGACAGCGCGTTCAGCGAGAAGCCGAACATGTGCATCACCGCGAACGTACCGATCAACGACACCGGCACCGCCACCAACGGAATGATCGACGCGCGCCAGGTTTGCAGGAACAGGATAACGACCAGTACCACCAGAATCAGTGCTTCGAACAGTGTGTGAACCACTGCTTCGATAGAGCCGCGCACAAAGATCGTCGGGTCATAGGCGATGCGGTAATCCATGCCTTCCGGGAAGCTCTTTTTCAGCTCCGCCATCTTGCTGCGCACGTCATTGGAGATGTCGATGGCGTTGGAGCCGGGGCGCTGGAAGATCGGAATCGCCACCGCCGGCTGGTTGTCGATCAACGAGCGCAGGGCGTATTGGCTGGAACCCAGCTCGACCCGCGCGATGTCCTTGAGTCGCGTGATTTCGCCGTTCTCGCCGGAACGAATCACAATGTTCTCGAACTCTTCCTCGGTCACCAGGCGGCCCTGGGTATTCACCGACAACTGGAAGCTGGTGTCACTCGGCGCAGGCTGCGCGCCGAGGGCACCGGCCGCGACCTGGCGGTTCTGCTCGCGGATCGCCGTCACCACATCGGTGGCGGTGAGGTTGCGCGAGGCGGTTTTGTTCGGGTCCAGCCAAACGCGCAGGGAGTAATCGCCCATGCCGAATAACTGCACATCGCCCACGCCGCCAAGGCGCGCCAACTCATCTTTGATATTCAGAATCGCGTAGTTCGACAGGTAGAGCATGTCGTAGCGCTGATCCGGTGAGGTCAAGTGCACCACCATGGTCAGGTCGGGGGAGGCCTTGTCCACGGTGATACCGATACGCGTAACTTCTTCAGGCAGCTTTGGCTGAGTGCGCGTTACACGGTTTTGCACCTGCACCTGCGCGTTGTCCAGGTCGGTGCCGAGGGCAAAGGTAATGGTCAGCGTCAGTTTGCCGTCGGCGGTCGACTGCGAGGACATGTACAGCATGTTCTCGACGCCGGTAATCGCCTGCTCCAGCGGTGCAGCCACGGTTTCACCGATGACTTTGGGGTTGGCGCCCGGGAAGTTAGCGCGCACCACTACCGTCGGCGGCACCACTTCCGGGTATTCGCTGATCGGCAGTTGGAACAGCGAGATCGCGCCGGCGATCAGGATCAACAGCGAGAGCACCGCTGCGAAGATCGGCCGCGAAATGAAGAACTTGGAAAAATTCATCTGGAGTTGTATCCCTTAACCGCGTGGAGTCGCGCTGCTCGCAAGTTTTGGCGCGGTTTTATCCGGCGCCACTTGCTCCACGTTGCTGGCTTCAAGTGCTTGTCGTTGTTGGGCCAAGGCCGCCAGGGTTTCCTTGCTGGCCATCGGGATGGTTTCCGGGGCGACCGGCGACCCAGGGCGGGCACGCTGCAGGCCCTTGACGATAATCGTGTCGTCTTTATTCAGGCCGCTGCGCACGATGCGCAGCCCTTCGATCTTCGGCCCCAGTTCCACCGCGCGATAAGCCGGCTTGTCGCCGTCCATCACCAGTACGAATTTTTTGCCAAGGTCAGTACCGACCGCTTCGTCATTGATCAGCACGGCGGAGTAGGTGCCGCTGCCGACCAGTTTGAGGCGGGCATACAGGCCCGGCGTGTATTCGCCTTTGCTGTTATCGAACACCGCGCGACCACGGATGGTGCCGGTGGCCGGATTGACCTGGTTGTCGACGAAATTCATCTGGCCCAAGTGCGGGTTGCCGGTTTCATTCGACAGGCCCAGGTAAACCGGCGTGGTAGCACCACGGCGGCCTTGGCGGGCCAGTTCGGTGTACTTGAGGTACACACGTTCATCGGCGTCGAAGTAGGCGTAAACCTTGTCGGTGGAAACCACGCTGGTCAGCGCGGTCACATCGGCGGTCACCAGGTTGCCGGCGGTGATTTCGGCACGGCTGACGCGGCCGCTGATCGGCGAGGCCACACGGGTGAAGCTCAGGTTCAGCTTGGCCAGGTCCAACTGCGCCTGAATGCCCGCCACTGCGGCGCGGGCTTCCTGGGCGGCGGTGGTGCGCGAGTCGGCCAGTTCGGCGGAAATCGCGTTGCTCTGGCGCAGGCGGTCGCCGCGTTGCGCTTCGTTATCGCTGCGGCTGGCGGCGGCGCGGGTTTGCTGCAACTGCGCTTCAAGGCGACGTACTTCAGCCTGGAATGGGCGCGGGTCGATCTGGAACAACAGGTCGCCCTTCTTGACCAAAGCGCCTTCGGTAAAAGCGACTTGGTCAATCTGGCCAGAGACCCGTGGACGAATCTGCACGGTTTCGGGGGCTTCGAGGCGCCCGGTGAACTCGTCCCACTCGTTGACCGGTTGTTCGAGCACTTTGGCCACGCTGACTTTTGGTGCCGGCATGGCGGCCGCTTGATCCGGCGTCTTGCCGCACGCGCTCATCACCACCACGGCCAATATCGCCAGGGGCAAGCGCAAATGTTTGAGTGAGTGTTCCATGGGTGCATCCGCCAATGTATTTAAGATGGGCGGATCATGCGCGGCGAGGTGCTGTGTCACGAATCGAATGAGGCAAAGGTAACTATCATTCGGAATGATATAAGCGCGAGATTAGCCCTCTAGAATGCGGGTTTCGTTAGGGAGCTATCAATACGCTTGATGGCAAAGGACTGTTGCGCTGGTTGCAAGGAACACTCGCGCAGATAGTTTGTCAGGGTCTGTTCCCGCGTCCTCAGGCCGGCTAAAGCTTCACGCATCGCGCTGGCTGGAGACAGGTTTGCTGGTTCTGCGCTAGCAACGTCGAATAACCGGCGTGCCTGTCGGCACCTCGGCATTATACGCGGCGCCGGTCGCCCCGCGCCGGTGCAACAGCTCAATCTGATCCGCCGGCACCAGCGTGCGCAGGGTTTTGTAGAGCACGCGGGTTTCCAGCAGGTTCCACACGCGCAGCATGGTTTCCAGCGCGTCCAGCGGTTTGCTGATGAAGTCGCGGGCGCCGAGTGCCAGCGCGCGCAGGCGCGTGTCGCGGGTGGCGTCGGCGGTCAGCACCAGAATCGGCAAGTACTCGCCGTTGGGGATGCGCCGGTTGAGTTGCTCCAGCAGCGCAAAGCCGTCGAGTTCCGGCATGTGCAGGTCGAGAATCACCAAGTCCGGCTCGAAGCTGTTGAACAGTTCCAGGGTGCGCAACGGCTCGGTGCTGCTCAGTACGTTGGTCAGGCCCTCGCGCGCCAGCAGTTGCTCCACCAGGTCGAGGTTCGGGCGTTGGTCGTCAATGATCAGAATGCGCAGGTCGAGGTTCACACAGGCTCCGGAAAATACTGGTCGAGGTGGGCGAGAAACGCGGGCACGTTAATTGGCTTGTTCAACACGGCGGTCGCGCCCGCGTTGTGCAACGCCTCACGGGTGACGTCGCTGGCGTCGGCGGTGATCATCAGCACCGGTGTGGTGTGCGTCATCGTCAACCTGCGCAAGCGCTGCAGCACGGTCAAGCCGTCGATGTCGGGCAGTGACACGTCGAGTAGAATCAGTTGTGGCGCATGCTGTGCGGCGAGGTCCAGGCCGAGTTGGCCTTGCATGCTCGACAGCAGTTTTATCCCTGGCCGGCGCTGCAGCAAGGTTTCGATCAGCGCCAGGCTGGAGAGGTTGTCTTCGATATACAGCACCTTGCCGTAGATCGCGGGTGCCGTCACGGCCGGCGTTGTCGACGGCATCTCCACCACGGCAGCCGCCAGCCCATGCGGTGCCTGCACGTGCACGAACGGCAGTTCGAGGGTGAAGCGTGAGCCGACGCCGTGTTGGCTGTGCACGCTGAGGTGGCCGTGCATTTTTTCCAGCAGGCTTTTACTCAGCGCCAGGCCGAGGCCGCTGCCTTCTACGTTCGGGTCGGCGCCGAGGCGTTCGAACGGCTTGAACAGTTGCCCGAGCTTGTCGGCGGCGATGCCCTTGCCGGTGTCGCACACGGCCACCTGGATGCGTTGCCCATCGAGCGTGACCTCAATGCTGACCTGGCCTTGAGGCCGGTTGTATTTGATCGCGTTGGACAGCAGGTTGAGCAGCACTTGGGTCAGGCGTTGCCGGTCGGCAACGATGCCGATGTGCGCTGCCAGGGTTGGCAGCGGCTGCAACTGAATACCCGCGTCGGCGGCCATCGGTGAGACCAGCGCCAGGGCTTCTTGCAACGTGCCCGCCAGCGGCATCGGTTGAATGTTCAGCGGCAGGCGTCCGGCCTCGATCTTGGCAATGTCGAGGACTTCATTGATCAGCGTCAGCAGGTGCTGGCCGGCGCGCAGGATGTGACCGACGTGGGCTTTTTGCCCTGCCGCCGAGTCCATGTCCAGCAGTTGCGCAAAGCCCAGGATCGAGTTGAGCGGGGTGCGCAGCTCGTGGCTCATGCGTGACAAAAACTCGCTTTTCGCGCGGCTGGCGCGTTCGGCTTCCTCGCGCGCGGTGCCCAGTGCGATCTCCGCTGCGCGCCGGTCGGTGATGTCGCGGGTGATCTTCGAGAACCCGCGCAAGGCGCCGGTCGCGTCGAACTGCGCGGTGATCACCACGCTGGCCCAGAACCGCGTGCCATCCTGGCGGCAGCGCCAGCCTTCTTCCATGTAATGCCCGTTGCGGGTGGCTTCGTCCAGCGCCATCGCCGGGTGTTGCGGGCTTTCATCCGGCAGGTAGAACACCGAAAAATGCTGACCGATGATTTCTTGTTCGGTGTAGCCCTTGATCCGTTCGGCACCGGCATTCCAACTGGTGACATGGCCGCCGGTATCCAGCGCAAAGATGCCGTAGTCCTTGACCCCGTCGATGATCAGCCGCAAACGTTCTTCATTCTCGCGCAACGCACGCTCGCGCTCGGCCAACAGCACACCGGCTTCCACCAGGCGCGTGCCCAACTGGCCAATCTCGTCGTTCTCCGGCGGTTGCGGCTGCAACGGTTGACCGAGGGCCAGGCGTTGCGCGTTGCCTTGCACCTGTTGCACCCGCGCAACGATGCCCTTGGACAGAAACAGCACCGCGACAATCGCCCCAAACAGGCCGCAGATGGCCGCCAGCCAGGTCGACAATAACAGCCGCTGGCGAGTTTCGGACGCCGCCGAGGTGCGCTCGGCGAGCAACGAATCCTCAAGGGTGAGCATGGTGCCGATGTGTTGGCGCAAGGCATCGAGGATGTATTTGTTGTTGACCAGAATCTGCGTAAGCGTGTCAGCGGGTGTGGTCGGGTCGCTGAGCATGTCTTCCAGCCCATCGATTTTGTTGTTGATCAGTGGCGTGATCAACGCGAGCTGTTCGCGCACGCGCGAATCGCGAACATCGCGGTCGAGTCGGCGCAGGGCCGATTCAATCTGCGGCTTGGCATTGAGGTAACCCGGCAGGAAGTCCTCGCGGCGCGTCAGCAGGTAGCCGCGCACGCTGGCGGCCGCCTCGGCGAGCAGGGTGTGCACCGCGCGAATATCGCCTTGCACGCGCAGCACGCGGCGCACGTCCTCTTCCGCACGCGCGGTTTGGCGTTCGGTGATGTAGATCAGCACCAGCGACAACAACAGCACCACCAGCGGCAGTGAAATCACCACCAGCGCCTTGCCGCGCAAGGGCAGGTCGGCCCAGCGTTTCGCGTAAAACAGCTTCATGCTTGCGTCACCAGGCCCAACGCGATGCCACGCACGGCGGCCTGGGTGCGGTCGGCTGCACCGAGTTTGCCAATCACCCGTTCTACATGGGCTTTAGCGGTGCCGGTGGTGATGCCCAGTTGTTCGCCTATTTCGCGGTTGCTTTTGCCGTTCGCCACCAGCCCAAGCACCTGGCGTTCGCGTGGGGTGAGATGTTCGGTCGGGGTAGCGCCCGCAGCGCTGCGCTCGGTCATACGCCGCAGCAGCCGCGCGCTGACCGCAGTGTTCAGCGCTTCTTCACCGGCAGCGACGCGTTGCAGCGCACCGATCACTTCATCGCGGCTGGCGTCTTTGAGCAAGTAGCCGACGGCACCGGCATTCATCGCCGCTTCCAGGTGATCGACGCTGTCGTCCATGGTGAATATCACCACCTTGATCGCCGGCAAGCGTTGTTGCAGCAGGCGCGCGGCGCCGAGGCCATTGAGCACCGGCATACGAATGTCGAGGATGACGATGTCAGGCAACAATTGCTCGCAAAGGTCGACCGCTTGCTGACCATCGCGCGCTTGGCCGACCACTTCAAACTGCGGATGACCGGCCAGCAATGCAACAAAACCGGTGCGCGTGACTTCATGATCATCCGCCAGTACCAAGCGTAATACGCCGTTCATTGCGCTGTTCCATTGAGAAGGGCAGGCACGCGAGCGTGCAGGTGGGCGCCGCGACCGAGCGCGCTGCTGCAACTGAGCCGCCCACCGAGCAGGCTGGCGCGCTCGTGCATGGTCGCCAGGCCGAGGTGCTGGGCGTCTTCAGTGCCGGGGTGCTGGTCGCGGGCAAAGCCTTGGCCGTTGTCGATGACGCGCAGCGAGGCCTCGTCGTCGTGCAGTTCCAGAGCCAGTTGCACGTGGCTGGCCTGCGCGTGCTTGAGGACATTGTTGATCGCTTCCTGGCCGATCCTGAACAAGGCGATTTCCACTTGGCTGGGCAAACGCCCTTCGTAGGCGAGGGTCCATTGCACGCCGACGCCAGCGTCACGCAGGCGGTCGGCTTCTTTGTCGAGCGCTTTGAATAAACCGAAGTCATCCAGCACGGTCGGGCGCAGGCCGGCGATCAGTTGTCGGCCTTCACCGACGGAGTGCTGGGCGAGGCTCAGAATCGCCTGCAAGTCTGCGTTGAGGGTGCCCGGCAGTGTCGGGCAACGGCCGGCAAACCCTTGCAGGCGTTGATGCAACCCGGCGAGGGTTTGCGCCAGGCCGTCGTGCAGGTCGTAGGCCACGCGTTTACGCTCGTCTTCCTGCGCGCGAAGCAAGCGGTTGACCAGGTCGGAGAGCGTTCTGTCGCGCGTTTGCAGGGTGCCGAGCAAGCGATTGTTTTCCAGGTGTGCGGCCAGCAGCGTGGCGAGCAATTGCAACGATTCACTGTCTTCATGCTCTGGCGCGCGCAAGCTCACGCTGTTGCCCAGCACCAGTACGCCAAAGGCCTCGCCGTCGCCGCCGCGCAACGGCACTTGCAACACGCTGGGCAGGGCGCTTCCCGGCAGCTCCAGCCAGCACGGTGCGCGCAGTCTGCGGTCAGCGATGGCGCCGAGGCTGTTCAGCCGCTCCTGGCTGCCATGGTGGGCGGTCGCTGTGGCGGTGCCTTCGGCGTCCCACTCCTGAATCAGCCCGTGGTCCATCGCGAGGAACGCGCACGCCCGCGCCAGCGCGCACTCGCGCATGGCGTTTGGGGCCAATTGCGCGAGCGCCTGCCCGGTGTCGACCAACAGCCGTAAACGCGCGGTGCGACTTTCGGATTGTCGATAGTGCGCGCGGATAGCCAAGGCACTACCGGGATCGTGTGGCGTGTTTTGCATGCGTAGGCTCCGGTGCAGGCACAGGCTCGCGGGCGCGAGGCAGGCTATTAAACCTCGCCGGGCGGGTTGCGCGCCATCTGCCAAATGGCATAGTTAAATGACTCCGGTTGGCCGATGCCGGGGGCTGGGCAGGTTGGCAAAGTGGGCTCAACGACCACCCCAGGAGTCACCGCAATGAACTTCAAAGCCACTTCATTCGCGCTGTTGTTTGCATTGAGCGTACCGTTTGTTCAGGCCGCCGAGACAGCACCGTATGTCTACCGCGAGGTAGCCCAGGCACAGGCGAATGTGCAGGACCGCGAGGTTGCAGGGTTGTTTGACCGCTGGAACCGCGCGTTGCAGAGCGGTAACGTCGACACGGTGGTCGACTTGTATGCACCGAACGCGGTGCTGCAGCCGACCGTGTCGAACCAGGTGCGCACCACCCGTGAGCAGATCGAAAACTACTTTGAGCACTTCCTGACGCTTAAGCCGGTCGGCCAGATCAATTACCGCGAGATCCGCCGCCTGGGCAGTAACGTGGCGATGGACAGCGGGGTCTACACCTTCACGCTGACCGAGCCAAACGGCCAGACGCGCCAGGTGCAGGCGCGCTACAGCTTTATCTACGAGCTGGTGGCTGGCGAATGGAAAATCCTCAACCATCACTCCTCGGCGATGCCTGAAGTGCAGGTCAAACACGCCCAGCGCTGACGGTGTGGTTACGCAGCGCTTGCCGTCAGCTGCCGGCCAGGGATGGCGGCAATCAATTCACGTGTGTATTCGCTGGCCGGCCGGTTGAATATCTGCTCCACCGAACCCTGCTCGATCACTCGGCCATTGCGCAGCACCAGCACCTCATGCGCGAAGTTGGCGACCACCGACAAGTCGTGGGACACCAGCACATAAGCAATGCCCATCTCGCGTTGCAGCTCTTCCAGCAGGTCGAGAATGTGCGCCTGTACCGACACATCCAAAGCGCTGACCGGCTCGTCGAGCAGCAACAGATCGGGTTTCAACGCCAGCGCACGCGCAATGGCAACGCGTTGGCACTGGCCGCCAGAGAGCTCACGCGGCAAGCGATCCAGGTAACTGACCGGCAGGTGCACGCGGCTGATCAGCTCGCGCGCGGCCTGTTCCAGGGCCGGGCCTTTGAGCAAGCCGAACGACACCAGCGGCTCAACGATGCTGTCAAACACGCTGAAGCGCGGGTCGAGCGCGGCGAACGGGTTTTGCTGCACCAGTTGCAGGCGTTGGCGCAGCGGGCGGAATTCGCGCCAACTGAGCTCGGTAACGTCCTGTTGTTCGAACCAGACCCGCCCGTGAGTCGGTTTTTCCAGGCCCAACGCAATACGCAGCGCGGTGCTCTTGCCCGAGCCGGACTCGCCGACGATGGCCAGGGTTTGGCCGGGGTAAACCTGCAGGTTGAGGTCTTCCAGGGCCACGAACGTTGCGTCTTCGCCCTTGACCTTGGGCAGCGCGAACGTCTTGCCGAGGTTTTGCAGGCGCAGAATCGGTGTGCGCGCCGGCTCAAGGTTGACCCGCGGCTCGCGGCGTTTGGCGAACGCAGGCGCGGCGGCGATCAGCGCACGGGTGTAGTCGTGTTGCGGCGCCACCAAAATCTGCCGTGGCGGGCCTTGCTCGACCACCTGACCTTGCTGCATCACCAGCACACGGTCGGCGCGGTCGGTGGCCACGCCCAAGTCATGGGTGATGATCAACAGGGAAATCCCGCGTTCACTGACCAGGCGCTGCAAGTGGTCGAGGATCTTGCGTTGCACGGTGACGTCCAAGGCGCTGGTCGGCTCGTCAGCGATGATCAGGCGTGGGTTGCCGGCCAGCGCGATGGCGATCAGCACGCGCTGGCGCATGCCGCCCGAGAGCTCATGCGGGTATTGGCGGGCGCGCAGCACCGGCTTGTCGATGCCCACCTGTTGCAGCAACTCGACGATGTCGGCGTCGATGCCGGGGCAGCGCTTGCCCTTGGCCAGCACCAGCGCTTCGGCAATTTGCTGGCCGATGCGCAAGGTCGGGTTGAGGCTGACCATTGGGTCCTGCGGCACCAGGCCGATGGTGCGGCCGCGCAGCGCACGTTTCTGGCGTTCGTTGGCCTGCGTGATGTCGTTGCCGTCGACCCACAATTGGCCGGCGCTGATCTGCGCGGTGTCCGGTAGCAGGCCGAGAATCGCATTCGCCAGCGTTGATTTGCCTGAGCCGGACTCGCCGACAATCGCCAGCGTTTCGCCTTGCGCAATCGAAAACGACAACGCTCGCACGGCCTGGTTGGTGTGCCCGCCGCTGCGGTAGGTAACGCTGAGTTGACGCACATCGACCAACAGATTATTCACGCTCATCGCTGGATCTCCTCGAAGGTGCGGGCGATATGGTTGAGGCTGAACACCACGGCGACCAGGAACAGGCCGGGCAGCAGCGAAACCCACGGCGCGGTGATTAGAAAGTGGCGGCCGTTGGCGATCAAGGTGCCCCATTCCGCGGCCGGTGGAGCCGCGCCGAAACCGAGAAAACTCAGGCCCGCGGTGGCGAGGATTGCGGCGCCGAAATCGAGTGTCGCCAACACCGCCACCGGGCCCCAGGCGTTGGGCAGGATATGCCGCAGCAAGGTGCGCGCCCAGCTCGCGCCGCCCAATCGGGCGGCTTCGACGTAGGGCAAGGTCTTGACCCGCAGCACTTCGGCGCGCGTGGTGCGCGCGAACCCCGGAATGATGCCGATGCCCACGGCGACGGCCACCGGCACAGTGCCGAAGCCGATGGCTGTGACAATCGCCAGGGCCAACAACAGGCCGGGCAGGGCGAGCAGCACGTCGACAAAACGCATGATCACCGCATCGATTCGCCCGCCGGCAAACCCGGACAAAATGCCCAGCCCGAGCCCGCCGACCAGCGCGATACCGACCGCGAGGAAGGCTGCGAGTACCGACAGGCTGGCGCCGTAGACCACTCGGGTAAACAGGTCGCGGCCCAGCTCATCGGTGCCGAACCAATGGCTCAGGCTGGGTGGTGTGAGTTTGGCGGCGGGCGCAGTGGCGTAAGGGTCGAAACTGCTCAGCCACTGTGGCGCAATCGCCGACACCAGCGCAAAACACACGATCAGCGCCGCCAGGGTAAACCCCGGCCGCCGCAATAACGGCAATACCACTGAGGCTGCGCGTTGCAGGCGAGTGCGGCGGCGCCACACGCCGGGGCTGGCGGGGAGGCTTGTACGGCCGAGGTTCTGCTCAAGAACAGTCATGGTCTAAGACACCTTTGGCGTGTGTGAGATGCGCGGGTCGAGCCACGGGTAAAGCAGGTCGACCAGCAGGTTCACCAGTACAAATGCCGCCGCCGACACCGCGACGATCGCCAGCACCACCGGAATGTCCTGGCGCAACACCGCTTCCTGGGCCAGGCGGCCAATGCCGGAGCGAGCAAAAATGGTTTCCACCAGCACCGCGCCGGACACCGTATTGCCCACCTGCAAACCGATCAGCGTGAGGATCGGCAGCGCGGCGTTCTTGAACCCGTGGCGAGCCTGCACCTGGCCACGGCTGAGGCCCTTGGCGTAGGCGGTGATGATGTAAGACTCTTTCCACACGCCCTGAAAACTGCGTTGCAACACCTGCGCGTAGACCGCGGCACTCGGAATCGCCAGGGTGATCGCCGGCAGGACCAGGCTTTCAATGCCCCGGCTGCCGGTGGCGGGGAACCAGCCAAGGCCAAAGGCAAACACTTGAATCAGCAGCAGGCCCATCCAGAACACCGGCACCGAAAAGCCCAGCGACGGCAGGCGCGCCAGTGCTTTTTTCAACGGCTGCCAGCGAATGTAGGCGGTCAGGCAGGCCAGGCCGATGCCGCCGACCAGCGACAGCACGATGGCCAGCCCGGCCAACGACAAGGTCTGCGGCAGGCGCTCGGCAAGCAGCTCGGCCACCGGGCGATTGAGCGAAAGCGATTGCCCGAAGTCACCGCGCAACGCGCCCAGCAGCAGGTCGATGTATTGCTCGAACAGGCCTTTGTCCAGGCCGTAGTAAGCGCGCGCCTTGGCCAGGTCGGCGGGCGACAACGCATCGGCTTCCATGCCCGAGGCACTGAGCATGATCGACAAGGTGTCGCCCGGCAGCAGGTAGAGGATGAAGTAGGTGATGCTGTAGGCGCCCCATAACACCAACAGCGCCTGGCCGACACGGCCGATCAGGTAACGGCTCATGGCGCGGCGATCTCGATGTCACCGAGCAGCGCGAAGCCCTCGGCAGTCCAGCGGAAGTTTTTCACCTTGGCCGACGTCGCGGCCTGCCACACGCGCTCATACACCGGGAACGCCGAGGCCTCATCAATCAGCAAGTCCTGCAGCTCGCCGTAAGCCGCCGCGCGCTGTTGGCTTTGGGTCGCGGTGATACCGGCATCGAACAAACCTTTGGCTTTTTCCAGCACCGCTGGTTCGTAGAGGTTGGTCGCCAGGGTCGAGCTGTTGGCGGTGCGTGGATCCAGGATGGTTTGCAGGATGATCGGGTCGGCGCGGGTCATGTAGTTGATCGTCAGGTCATAGTTGCCGGCGGAGTTGTTGGCGACCCATTCGGCGCGTGTCACCACGCTGAGTTTGAGCGCGATACCGACCTTGCGCAGTTGGTCTTGAAGCAGCACGTCACCGGCAGTTTCCGCAGGGCTGATGTTGTAGCTGAGGCTGAGGCGCTTGCCGTTCTTCTGCCGATAGCCGTCGGCAGCTTTGGCCCAGCCGGCCTGATCGAGCAGGCGCTCTGCACCTGCCGGGTCAAACGCCAACTTGCTGCCCTGGCTTTTGAAGTAGGGCGTGGTCACATCGAAGATGCCGTCTACCACCGGGAACTCGGCGTTGTACACGGTGCTGGCGTAACTGGTGCGGTCGATGGCCTTTTGCAGCGCCAGGCGCACTTGCTTGTCGGCCAGCGGGCGGTCGCCACGGGTGTTGGGGTAGAGGTTCAAGGCCGGTCCCGGCAGCGAGCGGCTCTGGAGGGTCGCGCCTTTGGACTGGAACAATTTCAGGTCAACCTCCGAGAACGGGTTGCGCGGCCACAGAATGTCGGCCTTGCCTTGCAGGAACAGACCGTTGCGCACGCTCTCTTCGGGGATGTAGCTGATGTCCACGGCATCAACGTGTGCTTCGCCCTGGTTGTGCATATTCGCCGAGGCCCAGGCATAACCCTTGCGCTTGGTCAGGTGCGCGCCGACTTCCGGCGTGTAGCTTTGCAGCACAAATGGCCCGGTGCCGATGATCTTGCCCAGCGAGCGCTGCTTGGCGCTCAGCGCATACGAGGCGGGCGCCAGAATCGCCAGGTTGGTGGTGGACGTGGCCTGCAGGAACCCGGCGTTGGGCTTGGCGAGCACCAATTTGACGGTGAAGTCATCGACCACTTCGGCGTGGTCATAGCCCGCCAGGTACGTCGCGCCGAACGTCGCCGGCAACTCGGCGGCAAAGGCCTTGTCGCTGTCGAACGCGGTTTTCACCGCGTTGGCATCAAAGCGCTCGCCGTTGCTGAAGGTCACGTTATTGCGCAGGTGGAAGGTGTAGGTCAGCGCATCGTCACTGACCTCCCAACGCTCGGCCAGCCATGGAATGATCTTGCCCGTGGCAGGATCCTGGTCGGTCAGCGATTCGGCGACATTGCGCAGCAACACGCGGTGTTCGAGCCAGTACACCTGAAACGGATCAAGGCTGACCAACGTGGTGTTGTCGCCGAAGAAGGCAATGTTCAAGGTCTTGGCGGCCGTGTCGGTGGACGACGGTGAGCACGCGGCAAGGCTTAACGCCAAGGCACCAGGGGCGAGCAGACGGCGCATCAAGTGGGAGGTGTTCAATGGGGTGCCCTCGTGTGGCGATTCGGGTGCATGTAAGGTGTGGATCAGAAGTCGTAGGCGAGCTTGGTGTACCAGTAGCCGCCGCCGGGGTAGAACGGCGCGTTGCCGTAAGGCGCCAGGCCCAGGTTGCTGTACACCGCGTGGCGGTCGGGGCGGACGTTGAAGAGGTTGGTGCCGCCGACGCTGACGGTCAGGTGATCGACGAAGGTGTAGCTGACGTCGAGGTCGGTGATCCATTTGGCACCGAAGCTGCGGTCACCGCTGGGGTTGACGGCCAAGGTCTTGACCGCGCCGTAGCGGCTGGTTTGCAGGTTGACCGCGAGGTCCTCGACCTTCCAGTTGGCGCCCAGAATCCATTTGGTCTTGGGTGAGGCTTCAGTCAGGTCGCCCTCGCGGTCACGGCCGACCAGGGTTACGCCGGAACTGGCGAGCGCCGCCGGGGTGTCGCGGCTGTCTTCGACGGTGGTTTTGTTCCAGTTAAAGCCCAGGCTCCAGCGCACCTCGCCGAAGGCCGCCAGCGGCGTGGTGTGGTCGGCAACCACATCGAGGCCGCGGGTGCGGGTGTCGAAGGCGTTGGTGTAATAGTTGACCCACGTACCGGTAGGGATGCCTTGCGCGGCAAGAATGCCGTTGATGACGCCGTTGCCTTGGTCATACAGGTTGCTGGTCAGCGCGATGCGGTCATCAATGTCGATCAGGTAAGCGTCGGCGGTGATGCTGGTGCGCGGCGCCGGTTGCCAGGTCAAACCCAAGCCCAGGTTGCGTGACTTTTCCGGCTTTAAATCATCACCGCCCAGGGCTTTGGCGAGGTTGCTGCCGGAAGGCGTCAGGCGTGTGACGGCCGGCACCACGTTGCCATTCACGTCGACGGCCACCCGGTTGTCCGCCACCGTGTAGCCAATCTGGGTCAGCGACGGCGCGCGAAAGCCGGTGCCTACGGTGCCGCGCACGGCCACGCTGTCGGTGAGTTCGTAGCGCGAATTGACCTTGAGCCCAAAGGTATTACCGGAATCATCGTCGTAATGTTCGACGCGCCCGGCCACGTCGAGGAACCAGCGCTCGGTCAAATCAAACCCGAGGTCCAGGTAGCCCGCATAGTTGTTGCGGATCAGGCTGACTTCGTCCTCCGGACGAATCGTCACCGCCGCCTGCGCGCCCGAGGCGGCAGGGTAGGTGCCGGTGATGTAGGCCTCGGGGTCGCCGGCAAAGGTGCTGAAATGCTCCCAGCGATGTTCCAGGCCAGCCGACACCTGCACCGGCGAGGTCAGGTTGAACAGGCTGTCGTAGCGGCGCGTGAAGTCGAGGTTATTCACCCATTGTTCAAAGCGGAAGGTGGCGAGGTTATCGAATTTGGTCGGTGACGCGGTGCCCAGCGACGGATTGATGTTGAGGTCGCTTGAGTGGTGAACATTATTGCGCCCGTAGGTGCTGCTGAGGTCCCAGTTCCACTCGGCGAGCAAGCCCTTGCCGCCGAACAGCAACTGGTAATCGCGGTCCTTGATGTTGTTCAGCGGGTAATAACCGTCCGGGAACACTTGCGGCACCGCCGCGCTGCCGGTGGGCAGGCGGAAGTAGTTGGCGGCCTCGGCATCGCGCTCGCCGTAGGTGCTGAACGAATACAGCGTGAGGTCTTCGAGTGGCAGCTCGGCGTTATAGCCGAGGTTGAAGGCCTTGAGGTCGGGGTCGCCGTTTTTGATCGCAACCCGGTCCCATGCCGCCTCCCTGGCCGGGTCGTTGAACGCGCGCACGCTGCTGTCGGCCTTGTCGTTCCAGGCCGCTTCGCCGCGTTTGCGCGCATCGGCGGAGAAGTGAAAGAAGCCGCTTTGGCCAAGTTTGAAGCCCTGGTCGCCGGCCACCTTGATGGTTTCGCCCTGGCCGGAAAATAACTGGCCATAGCTGGTTTCCAGGTGCCCGCCGTTGTCGCTGGACTTGAGGATGATGTTGATCACCCCGGCCACCGCGTCCGAACCGTACTGTGCGGCAGCGCTGTCTTTAAGCACTTCGATGTGGTCGACCGCACTGACCGGGATCAGGTCGATGTCCACCGCATTCGCGCCGCTGTTGTCGATCGAGCCGCGTTGGCCGGTTGCACCGTTGTGGCGGCGTTTGCCATTGACCAGCACCAGCGTGTACGCCGGGCCGAGGCTGCGGTTGCTCAGCGGGCGCGTTACCGAGTTGTAGCCTGCGATATTGGTGCCGAAATTAAATGAGGGCAGCAGTTTTGCAATCGCCTCGGACAGCTCGGCGCGCCCGGTCTTGAGCAGTTGTTCGTTGTTGATCACGTCAATCGGCGCCGGGCTGTTGGCCACGGTGCGTTCCTGGCCACGCAAGCCGGTGGAAATCACCGTGACGGTGTTGAGCTGGGTATCATCAGCCTTGGCATACGTCGGCGCCGCCGCGAGCAGCAGTGAACTGGTTAACAGTGACAGGTGAAACTTTTTGCTCGGTAGCGCGGTGGCAATGTCTGGCATGTCGGAAATAGTCCATTAAGCCCGGCACTGGCCCGTGGTACGGGTGCAGCTTCGAAAGCATTATCGGTGAGGGAAGTTCAGGCTGTTTTCAGCCGAGGGTGATTGGCTTCAAGGGCTGATGCGAAGGTATTACTATAAAAAACCCGAGTGAAGGTCTTTTTTGGAATAAGCTAATTATTAAATTATGTTATTTAGATAATTTTTATAATCATAAATAATCATGTTGTGCGGCGTGTGGAGGGCGTGCGCTTCGCTTAGTCGAGTGGGCCGATCACTTGCCGATAGTGTTCGGCACCCTGCAGCGTTTGCCGGGTCAGGTTGATTTCCAGGCCTGAGGGCTCGTCTTTGCGATTGCCGCTGAGTTGACGCCAGCCCTGGCCGGGTTCCCAAACGCGCACCTGCAGGTCACTGACCTTGTCGAGTACGGCCACGCCCTCGCTTGGCGCCGGCAATGGGTAGTGACTGCGCGCAGGTGCTGCTGCGCGGTACAGGGTTTCGCCCTTCAGCCACCAGCGCACGCGTTGCAGGCCATCAACCGAGGCTGCGCTGCGGATCACGTCAAGGCGAAAGCGCTGATTGTCGGCGCTGCGTACGCTGATCACCGCCGGCACTGGCGCGGGTTCATCTTCCTGACCGGTCAGGTTTGGCGCGCGCAATTCGACGCTGGCACGCAAGGCCAGGTCGCGCTCCAACTGGTTCAAGGCGCGCAGTATTTGTTCGGTCTGCTCGGTGCTGGCCTGCAAATGGCTGTCGGTGCGAGTCACCGCGTCCAGGCCGCGCCAGGCAATCAGGCTGACGACGGCCATCAGCATGATCGCCACCATCACTTCAATCAGCGTAAAGCCGTGTTGGGCGGTTTTCATGGTGCGTTCACCACTCGAAATTGGCCGGCCGCTGTGCGCATTACCGACAGGCTGTGTTGCCCGTCCGAGAGTTCCAGTTGCAACGGCGTGTCGAACCATTCGGCATTCAGTACCACGCGTTGTGTGGGGATGACGCGTACCTGAACCGCTGCCGTGTCCCACGCGCGAGGGCGCAGTTGCGGGTCTGTCTTGAAGTGATCAAAACCTGCGCCTTGTTGATTGCGGCGGCTGAAGCGAAACCCGTGGTTATCCGCCAGCCAGGCGATCGGGCGGCCGTCGGCCTGGGCCTCAGCCTGGGCGATCTGCAGCAATTGCACGAGGCGGTTGGCGTCCTGGCGCAACAGGTGCGCCGGGTCGGGCTTGATGCTCAGGCTGATCGCCGCACTGGCGATGCCGATGATGACCAGCACCACCATCAGTTCGATCAGGGTAAAGCCCTGCTGCGTGGGTTTGTGCATGAGGCAACGTTCCTTCGTTGTCGAGCGGTGTTGCGTGTCTCGGCTGCTTGCGGCGGTCAAAGATGCTGCGCCGTACTGTAGACTCTGCGGCGGGACAACAGGGAGGTTCGGTCTTGGCATTTACGTTTCGTTTATCGATCACGCAGTCGGTGCAGGCGGCGGCGCTGCTCGCAGCACTGGCCGGTGTGGTGGTCTGGTCATCGCTGTGGCTGAGCCCGGCCGATAGCCAAGTGCCGGTCGCCGAGCGCGAAAGTGCGGCGGTGCCGCTGAACACGCCTGCATTGCAGTGGTTTTCCAACCAGCCTGCGCAGGTGGACATCAAGGTCTCGGGGCTCATGGCCGGTGCGCACGGCGCCGTGGCGATCCTCAGTCTCAACGGCGCGCCGCCGCGTGGTTTTCTCGCCGGTGAGCGGCTCAGCCCGGGCGTACGCCTGGTGGCGATTGAGCGCGATGCCGTGGTGATTGAACGCGGCAACGAGCAGACTCGATCCAAGGTCAGCACGCTGCCGGATGCCCCGGTGTTGCCGCAATTGATACGGCGCTGAGCCGGTTCATTCGGGCTTTTCCGGTGGTTGACCGAGCAGCGTCTCAAGCCGCGCCAACGGTGGCGCCTCGCGCTCGCTGTCGGATACCTGCAGCGTGACGCGCATCAGCCGTGTGTCGGCGCTGGGCGCGATAGTTTGTTCGCAGCGCAGCCGCAGGCGCCCCTGATCACACTCGAAGGCTTTGCGCCCAGGCTTCAGTTTGCCTTCCAAACGCAGCTCTGCCAGCCGACTTTGCGCGGCCAGCAGCGCCATCGAGCGATCGCGCAGCAGCCCATTGCTTTGGGTCATCAGGCCAGCAACGCGCACCGCCGCCGACATCGCCACGGCGATAATCGCCAGCGCCACCAGCACCTCGATTAACGTAAAACCTTGCTCCTTGCGCGACAGCTCCATGGGTGACTCTTTGCGGTTAACCGGCGCACAGGATAGCACTCGCCATCCGGCAAATTACCTGGCGCGCGGTTGAGTTTTTTTAATACACACTTTCTTGCTTTTGTTACACTGCGCGCCGAATTGAGTTCAAGCCAAGGATGGTCGACATGGATTTCGCGCGCGTCAAATTTCAGCCTGGAGGCGGCCGTGGTCAGCAGGGGTTCACCCTGATCGAGATCATGGTAGTGGTGGTGATTCTCGGCATTCTGGCGGCGCTGGTGGTGCCCAAAGTACTCGACCGCCCCGATCAAGCCAGGGCCACGGCGGCCAGGCAAGATGTCGCCGGCCTGATGCAGGCATTGAAACTCTACCGCCTCGACCACGGCACCTATCCCAGCATGAACCAAGGGCTCAAGGTGCTGGTTGAACGCCCGGCTGACGCAAAAAACAGCAATTGGCGCGCGTACCTCGAACGCCTGCCCAATGACCCTTGGGGTCATCCTTACCACTACCTCAACCCCGGCGCGAACGGCGAAGTCGACATCTTCTCGCTCGGCGCAGACGGGCAACCTGACGGCGACGGCGTGAACGCCGATATTGGCTCCTGGCAGCTCTAAGCGTCGCCATGAACACCTATTCGCCTGGTTGGGCGAAACAACGCGGCATGGCAATTATCAGCGCCTTGCTGATTACCGCCGTCGTCGCGGTTATCGCCGCAGGTATGCTCACCCGCCAGGGTGTTTTCACGCGTGCGCTGGAAGCTCAACAGTCCCGCCTGCAGAGCAGTGCGGTGCTGCTTGGCGGCCTGGAAATAAGTCGGCAATTGCTCTGGGACGCGCGTCGGCAAGAGGCGCTGACGCGGCGCGGCCAAGCGTGGGCGCAGCCGATCAAAAGCCCGCTCTCCGGCGCCAGTTTTGAAGGGCGGCTGGAAGATCAGCAAGGCAAATTCAACCTGCGTAATTTAATCGGCAACGAGCGCGTCAACTCCGCGCAGTTGCGCAGTTTTGAGCAACTGTGCGCGATGCTCGGCATCCATGCCGGCGTGGCGCAACGCATCAGCCAGCGCGTGATTGCGGCTTATCCACGCCAGGAGCACCCGCACAGTGTGCAGCAAAGCCGCTTTGACAGCGGCCGTGCGACCTCACCCAACGCCGCTGCAAAGCCGATCGCCGCGACCCGTCCGATGCTGCGCAGCCTCGACGACCTGCGCGGCATCGAGGGTGTGAACGAGCGTGTGTTGGCTCTTTTGGCGCAGCATGTCACGGTTATCCCGGTCACGACTTGGGTCAACGGCAACACCGCCAGCGCCGAAGTGTTGGCGGCGGTGGTGCCTGGGTTGTCGTTGACCACGGCGCAGGCGTTGGTGGCGGAGCGTGATCAAGGCCAGTGGTTTATCAACCGTGGTGACTTTCTCAATCGCTTGCGTTCGCCACAACTGACCGTCGACGAGCTTAACGTCGGCATTAGCAGCGAGTGGTTTGTGCTGCACGCGAATACTCGCCGTGACCAGCGCCGCATCAGTTTGGAGGCGTTGCTGTACCGCTCGGAGGGCGAGCGGCCAAGGGTGATCTGGTCGAGGCTGGGCGTATGACCTGCGTGCGCATTGCGTTGCCGCCGCTGCACAGCCTGACGGCCGACAGCGCGTTTGAGTTCGCACGCCTGGACCGCAACGGTCGCGTCAGCCGCAGCGGTGTCAGCAGCTTGTTGCAGCTTGGCGCGTCTGCTCAATCGCAGGCCGTGGAGTGTTTTCTGCACCCCACAGACAGCGTGCTCACGCACGTGCAGTTGCCACCGCTGTCGGCCGCGAAGACCCAAGCGGCCGTGGCGTGTGCGGCGCAAGCGCTGATCCTCGGCCGCAGTGAGCAGATGTATGTCGCCCACAGCGCGCGCAACAGTGAAGGGCAGGTGTTCCTCAGTTGGTTACCGAGGGTGGCGCTGGAGCATTTCGCAGCGTTGTTGAGCCAGCACCGTTTGAAGCTGCGCGGGCTTTACCCCGCGCCATACGGCCTGCCGGAGCCCTCGGCCGGGCACATCAGCGCGTGTGTGCAGGACGGGCATTTGCTGCTGCGCTTCAGCGCCGAACACGGCGTGGTCGACCCACAGGTTCAGGCCTGCCTGGACGGGCTGGCGGCCAGTGGCAGCGGCGTGTGCTGGTTCGGCGAAGACGCACCCGTGGCAGTTATTGAGCGGCAACCTGCGCAGCAGCGCTGGTGCGCTGTTGCACCGGGCTGGGGGTTGCACGCAGGCGTCAGCAAGGCCGCCAAACCGGCCGCCGGTTGGGGCAGGGCGCTTGCCTGTTGCGCGCTGGCAATCGGCGTGTGGTTGCTGGGCCTGAACCTGTACGCCGCGCGTGCCGCGGGTGAAGGCCAGGCACTCAAAGCGCACATGGCGCAGCGCGTCAAACAGGCCTTTCCTGAGTTACCGGTGATTCTCAACCCACTGCAACAAGCCCGTCAGCAATTGAGCGCGCGCAGCAACCCGGCGAGTACTGACGCGCCCCAGCGTTTTACCGGCTTGGTGTTGCAAGCCGCCGACGCCATGCCGTTCATGGTGGGCAGTGTGCAAGGCCTGATATTTGAACACGGTGAGCTGCAATTGAACGTGCCTGACGATGCGCGTGTTAACCGCGCAGACAACGCCTGGCAAGCCACGCTCGCGCAGGCTGGCGTAGCGGTTCAGGCGACGCCGACGGGCTGGCGCCTGCTGCCGGCGGTGGCCGCGCCCGCTGAATCCGGCTCCGGCGGTGTGGCGGACGATGAATAAGCATTCCTTGACCGCCTGGCGTGGCCAGTGGCAGCAGTTCAACGCGCGCGTCCACGTACTGTGGCGTGGCCTGTCGCTGCGCGAAAAACGCTTGGTCAGCGGCACGGCGTTGTTGCTGGGCGGCTTGTTGATCTGGTTCGCACTGGTACAGCCGCCGTTGAAAAAAATCGAGTATTGGCAGGCTGAAACGCCGAAATTGCGTGCGCAAGCCCAAGCGCTCGAGCAGTTGCTGCGCGATGTGCCGCTCGCGCCCGCCAACCAGCCGCTTGAACAGGCATTGCGCCACAGCCTGGATGCGCGCGACCTGGCCGGTCGCTACCAATTAAAGCCACTCGACAGTGGCTGGCAGTTGACCTTCGACGATGCGCCGGCGGATGCCGTCATAGGCTGGCTGGTCAGCGCCCCAGCGCAATTTTCTCTGGAAGTGGTCGAGGCTCGTGTGCAGCGTGCAGGCGAGACCCGCACCGATAATACGACAGGCACTCTGTCGGGAACCGTCCGCATGGATCAGGCGCTTGGCGCTAAGGAAGCTTCATGAAGTGGTCAGGTTCCAATTACCTGCGCAGCTACGTACATACAGCTGCGCCGTTGCTGTTGCTGGCACTCAGCGCGTGCAGCACTCAAACGGCGCAAAACCCGCCACCGTTGCTGGTCGACAGTGAACTTGGCCAACCCCTGGCCAACACCCAGCGCAGCGGTGATGTGCTGCTGGAGCGCCAGCGCGCCCAGGCGAAAATCCAGCGCCAGGCGCGGCCGCAACACACCATCGTCAACCCGGCGCGACGGGCTGGCAGTGTTCCCGGCAGCGCGGCGGCAAGCAGCCCGCTGGGCAACCAGCCGGTGAGCTTGAATTTCGTTGATGCGGATATTCAAGCCGTGGTGCGCAGCTTGTCGCGTGCCACCGGGCAACAGTTTCTGGTCGACCCACGCGTGGCGGGCAGCCTGACGCTGGTGTCTGAAGGCGAGGTGCCGGCCCACCAGGCGTATGACATGTTATTGGCGGCGTTGCGCATGCAGGGCTTCAGCGTGGTCGATGTCGGCGGTGTGGCGCATGTGGTGCCGGAGGCCGACGCAAAGTTGCTCGGCGGGCCGATCTACAGCGCCACCAAGCCGGCCGCGAATGGCATGCTGACCCGCACGTTTCGGCTGCACTACGAAAACGCGGTCAACCTGATCCCGGTGCTGCGCCCGATTATCTCGCCGAACAACCCGATCAACGCTTACCCCGGCAATAACACCTTGGTGATCACCGACTACGCCGACAACCTGACGCGCGTGGCGCAGTTGATCGAGAGCATCGACACCCCAAGCGCTATCGACACCGACGTGGTGCAGGTGCAAAACGGCATCGCGGTGGACATCGCGGGCATGGTCTCGCAACTGCTGGAGCAGCCGGGCAACGACCCGAGCCAGAAGATTTCGCTGGTCGGTGACCCGCGCTCGAATGCGATCATCATCCGCTCCGGCAGCCCCGAGCGGACCGAGTTGGCGCGTAACCTGGTGTACAAACTCGACAACGCCCAAAGCAACCCGAGCAACCTGCACGTGGTGTATTTGCGCAACGCGCAGGCGGCGAAGCTGGCCCAAGCGTTACGCGGTTTACTGACCGGCGAAAGCGACAGCGGCACGGCCGATACCGGGCGCTCGGTGTTAAGTGCGATGGGTGCCAACACCAGTGGCGGGCAGGGCAGCCAAAGCAGTTCGAGCCAAGCATCGAGTACCGCCAGCACTGCCGGCACCAACCCCGCTTACGGGCAGAGCAATGGCAATTCGAGCACCCCGACCGGCACTCAAGCGGCGGATCAAAGTGTTGCGTTCAGCGCCGGCGGTGTGACCATCCAGGCGGACGCCACCACCAACACCTTGTTGATTTCCGCGCCCGAGCCGCTGTACCGCAACCTGCGTGAAGTCATCGATATGCTTGATCAGCGCCGCGCGCAGGTGGTGATCGAAAGCCTGATCGTTGAGGTCAGTGAAGACGATGCCAACGAATTTGGCGTGCAATGGCAGAGCGGTGACCTTGCCGGAAAAGGCGTGATCGGCGGTACCAACTTGGGCGGCAGCGGCTTCCAGGCTGGCGGCAGGACCAGCATCGACGCACTGCCCGGCGGCCTGAGTGTGGGTTACCTCAAAGGCACGGTTAACATTCCCGGTATCGGCAATGTGATGGACCTCAAAGTGCTGGCGCGGGCACTCAAGAGCAAGGGCGGCAGCAACGTGCTGTCAACCCCGAACCTGCTGACCCTGGACAACGAAGCCGCGAGCATTTTCGTCGGCCAGACCATCCCGTTTGTGAGTGGCAGCTACGTCACCGGTGGCGGTGGCACCAGCAATAACCCGTTCCAGACCGTGACGCGCGAAGAGGTCGGGCTCAAGCTCAATGTGCGGCCGCAGATCTCCGAGGGCGGCACGGTGAAACTCGACATCTACCAGGAAGTCAGCAGCATTGACGAGCGCGCCTCGAACACCGCGAGTTCGGCGGGCGTGGTCACCAACAAGCGTGCAATCGACACCAGTATTTTGCTTGATGACGGGCAGATCATGGTACTCGGCGGCTTGCTGCAGGACGGTTACAGCCAGAGCAACGAAGCGGTGCCGTGGTTGTCGAGCATCCCGGGCCTGGGTGCGCTGTTTCGCAATGAGCGCCGTTCGACCGCCAAAACCAACCTGATGGTATTCCTGCGGCCTTATATCATCCGTGACAGCGCTGGTGGACGTGCGATCACCCTCAACCGCTACGACTTCATTCGCCGCGCTCAGGGTGCACTGCAACCGGAGCGCAATTGGGCGATGCCGGACATGCAAGCGCCGCAATTGCCGGCAACCGCCGTGGGTGTGCCAGCGCAACCGCTGCCAAGTCTGCCACGCGCGACGATGCGTGCGGTGCCGGTGCAATGAGCACGCTGCCCTACGCCTGGGCCAAGGCCCAGCGCATCGTGTTGCGCAGCGGCGAAGAAGGGCTCGTGCTGACGGTGTGCCCGTCGACGCCCGGCTGGTCGATCAGCGAGGTGCGCCGCCAGTTCGGCCCGGCGTGCTTGCAGCAGGTGCGTGACGAGGAACTCGACGGGCTGCTCGCCGCGGCCTACGCCGACACCGGCAGCGCGGCGGCCGTGGTGGGGGCGGCGGAAAACGAAGTCGACCTCGACCGATTGATGCAGGAGATCCCGGAAATCACCGACCTGCTCGACACGCAGGACGGCGCGCCGGTGATCCGCATGATCAACGCGTTGCTCACCCAAGCGGCGCGTGACGAGGCCAGCGACATTCACATTGAGCCTTACGAAAGCCATTCGGTGGTGCGCTACCGCGTCGACGGCGCCTTGCGTGACGTGGTGTCGCCGCGCAAGGCGTTGCACGCAGCGTTGGTGTCACGGATCAAGATCATGGCGCAACTCGACATCGCCGAAAAACGCCTGCCGCAGGATGGTCGCATCGCCTTGCGGGTGGCGGGGCGGCCGATTGATATTCGCGTGTCCACACTGCCCACCGGCCATGGTGAACGGGTGGTCATGCGGTTGCTCGACAAACAGGCCGGGCGCCTGCAGCTGGAAACCCTCGGCATGGACGCGCAGGTGTTGGCCAAGCTGGACAACCTGATCCGCCAGCCCCACGGCATTGTGTTGGTCACCGGCCCCACCGGCAGCGGCAAGACCACCAGCCTCTACGCCGCCCTGGCGCGACTCGATGCCAGCACCAGCAACATCCTCACCGTTGAAGACCCGGTGGAATATGACCTGCCAGGCATCAGTCAGATCCAGGTCAACGCCAAGATCGACATGACGTTTGCCCTGGCCTTGCGGGCGATTCTGCGCCAGGACCCGGACATCATCATGATCGGCGAGATCCGTGACCTGGAAACCGCGCAAATCGCCGTGCAGGCGTCGCTCACCGGTCACTTGGTGCTCGCCACGCTGCACACCAACGACTCGGTGTCGGCGGTCAACCGCCTGATTGACATGGGCGTCGAGCCCTTCCTGCTGGCGTCTTCGATGCTCGGTGTGCTCGCCCAACGGTTAGTGCGGCGCCTGTGCAGCCACTGCAAACAGCCCGACCCGGCGCAGCCTGGCACGTGGCGCCCGCTCGGCTGTGCGGCCTGCAGCCACACCGGCTACAGCGGGCGCACCGGCATCCACGAATTGTTCTGCATCGACGATGCGATTCGCGCGTTGATCCACCAAGGCGCCGGCGAACCAGCGCTGCGCGCCGCTGCGCGCCAAGCCGGCATGTTCAGCCTGCGCGAAGACGGCGAGCGCTGGGTGCGCAGCGGGACCACGGCGCCGGAAGAAATCCTGCGCGTGACACGGGACACCTGATGAATCGCTACCGTTTCGAAGCGGCCGACGCCACCGGCAAAATCGAGTCCGGGCATCTCGAAGCCGATAGCCAAGGTGCAGCGTTTGGTGTGCTGCGCAGTCGCGGTTTGACCGCGCTCTCGGTGCAGCTTGAACCGCCAATAGTGGCCGGCGGCGGCTCGTTGTTCAGTGCCAAACTTTCCGACAACGACCTTGCGTGGGCGACGCGGCAACTGGCGAGCTTGCTGGGCGCGAGCCTGCCGTTGGAAGCGGCGCTGAGCGCCACGGTGGAGCAGGCGGAAAAAAAGCACATCACCCAAACCCTCAGCGCGGTGCGTGCCGATGTGCGCGGCGGCATGCGCTTGGCCGATGCGCTGGCGACCCGGCCACGGGATTTTCCGGCGATTTATCGCGCGCTGATTGCCGCCGGCGAAGAGTCCGGCGACCTGGCGCAGGTCATGGAGCGGTTGGCCGACTACATCGAAGAACGCAACAACCTGCGCAGTAAAATCCTCACCGCGTTTATCTACCCGGGCGTGGTCGGCCTGGTGTCGATTGCGATCGTGATCTTCCTGCTCAGCTACGTGGTGCCGCAGGTGGTCAGCGCATTTTCGCAGGCGCGTCAGGACCTGCCGGGGCTGACCCTGGCGATGCTCAATGCGAGTGACTTCATTCGCAGTTGGGGCTGGCTGTGTTTGGGCGTTATGGTCGCGGGCTTCTGGGGGTGGCGCGTGTATTTGCGCAACCCTGTGGCGCGCCTCAACTGGCACAGCCGCGTGCTGCGCTTGCCGTTGATCGGGCGCTTTGTGCTGGGCCTGAACACCGCGCGGTTTGCCTCGACCCTGGCGATTCTCGGTGGCGCCGGGGTGCCGCTGTTGCGTGCCCTTGAAGCCGCGCGGCAAACCCTGTCCAACGACCGCCTGAGCCAGAGTGTGAGCGATGCCACCGCGAGGGTTCGCGAAGGCGTCAACCTCGCCGCTGCGCTACGCGTGGAGAAGGTGTTCCCGCCGGTGCTGATCCACCTGATCGCCAGCGGCGAAAAAACCGGCGCGCTGCCGTCGATGCTTGAGCGTGCGGCGCAGACCTTATCGCGGGATATCGAGCGCCGAGCCATGGGCATGACCGCGCTGCTGGAACCGCTGATGATCGTGGTGATGGGCGCCGTGGTGTTGGTGATTGTGCTGGCGGTGTTGCTGCCGATCATCGAGATCAATCAGTTGGTGCAGTAGCCTGGTTCCAGCGCGCATTAACGCGCGATCCAAAGCCCTTCCTGAATCAGAGAAAATTCCGTTTAGATATAGGAAGTTTCCTGCATATTTCTTTTCCGCTCCTTGTTTAACCTGATTTTTAGCCCCCACACGCTCACAGGCGCCCGCCTGCTGCCAGCCTATGGGCCCACGCTAAAAGTCCGACAAGGAAAAGGCGGATGTTCGTCGCAACCCCACACGCGCAATTCAACCTGACGATCAACGATTTCGAGCATGATTTTCAGGTGCTTTCGTTCACCGGCAAAGAGTCCATCAGCACGCCCTTTGCGTTTGAACTGGAACTGGGCAGCGAACACCCTGACTTGAACATCGAACGTCTGTTGCACAAACAAGCCTTCCTGGCGTTCAACCACAGTGGCGCGGGTGTTCATGGGCAAATCTACCGCGTTGCCCAAGGTGACTCGGGCAAGCGCCTGACCCATTACAGCCTTACGCTGGTGCCGCAGTTGGCCTATTGTTCATGGGCAAATCTACCGCGTTGCCCAAGGTGACTCGGGCAAGCGCCTGACCCATTACAGCCTTACGCTGGTGCCGCAGTTGGCCTATTTGGCGCACCGCACCAACCAGCGCATTTTCCAACAAAAAAGCGTCCCGCACATTATCGCGCTGATTCTTGAAGAGCATGGCATCCAGGGTGACGCCTACTATTTTCACGTGGGCTCGACCTATCCTCAAAAAAGCGTCCCGCACATTATCGCGCTGATTCTTGAAGAGCATGGCATCCAGGGTGACGCCTACTATTTTCACGTGGGCTCGACCTATCCCGTGCGCGATTACTGCGTGCAGTACAACGAATCAGACCTGCTGTACATCCACCGTTTGTGCTGGGAAGAAGGTATTCACTATCACTTTCAGCACTCGCCAAACGGTCACGTATTGGTATTGGGTGACGACCAAACCATATNTGTACATCCACCGTTTGTGCTGGGAAGAAGGTATTCACTATCACTTTCAGCACTCGCCAAACGGTCACGTATTGGTATTGGGTGACGACCAAACCATATTCCCCAGGCTGAGCCGGCCCACAGCCTATGTGCAGGACACCGGCCTCGTCGCTGATCTCGCCAAACGGTCACGTATTGGTATTGGGTGACGACCAAACCATATTCCCCAGGCTGAGCCGGCCCACAGCCTATGTGCAGGACACCGGCCTCGTCGCTGATGAACCCGTAATCAAGCGTTTCAACCTGCGTTTTGCGGCGCGTACCAGCCGCACAACGCGACGTGATTACAACTTCGAGAAGGCCCGCATCACGCTCGAAGCGGGCCATCGTCCGCCAGCCCAGGACGGCCAGCCTGACCTGGAAGACTACCAATACCCCGGTGGTTTTACCCAGCGCACACGCGGCCAGTTGTTGAGCCAGCGGGCTCTGGAGCGCCATCGCGCAGATTACCGTCAGGCCGAGGGTAAAAGTGACCAACCCACGCTGGTCAGCGGTCATTTTTTGCCGCTGTCGCAACACCCGCGAAATGACTGGAATGACCTTTGGTTGCTCACCTCGATTGGCCACGAAGGCCTGCAACCGGCTGTTCTGGAGGAGAGCCTTGCGAGCGACGGCAGTGCGCACAAAGATGACTTCGTTCAGGGTTACCGCAATACGTTTACGGCCACGCCGTGGGACGTGTTCTATCGCTCGCAACAGGCTTACCGGAAGCCGCGGATATTCGGCTGTCAGACGGCATTGGTGACTGGCCCCAAAGGCGAAGACATCCACTGTGACCGACACGGAAGGGTCAAGGTACAGTTTTATTGGGACCGCGAAGGTCAGGCCGATGACAAAAGCAGTTGTTGGCTGCGTGTTGCCTCCAGTTGGGCGGGCGACAGCCATGGGGCGGTCGCAACAGGCTTACCGGAAGCCGCGGATATTCGGCTGTCAGACGGCATTGGTGACTGGCCCCAAAGGCGAAGACATCCACTGTGACCGACACGGAAGGGTCAAGGTACAGTTTCATTGGGACCGCGAAGGTCAGGCCGATGACAAAAGCAGTTGTTGGCTGCGTGTTGCCTCCAGTTGGGCGGGCGACAGCCATGGGGCGGTGACCATTCCTCGGGTCGGCATGGAGGTTCTGGTTTCATTCCTCGAGGGCGACCCCGACCGCCCGGTGATCAGTGGTTGCCTGAGTAACAGCGCTAACCCCGTGCCCTACGAACTGCCCGCCCACAAAACCCGCAGCGTGTTTCGCAGCCGCAGCTCACCGGGCAGCAGCGGCTTCAACGAATTGCACCTGGAAGACCGTAGCGGCCATCTACGAACTGCCCGCCCACAAAACCCGCAGCGTGTTTCGCAGCCGCAGCTCACCGGGCAGCAGCGGCTTCAACGAATTGCACCTGGAAGACCGTAGCGGCCAAGAGTTGATCTACCTGCGCGCTCAGCGAGACATGCAGCATCGGGTTGAAAACGACAGCCTTCTGCACGTCGGTAACGAGCGCAAGGAAATCATCAAGGGCAACAGCGTGGCCGTGTTGGAAGCGCAAGACCAGCGCACCGTCACCGCCGACCGCAAAACTCAGCTCAAGGCCAACGATTATTTATGCGTGGCGAACAGCAGCCACACCCGCGTCGGGCAAACGCTGGTCGCCGAAGCCGGTCAGGAAGTTCACCTTAAAGCCGGCGCGCGTTTGATTCTGGATGCGGGTGCAAGCATCACCCTGAAAGCCGGTGGGCAACACATCGTGATGGGCCCTGCCGGGATCTTCAGCAGTTG